>MGOB01000088.1:6571-8506 GCA_001796995.1 Chloroflexi bacterium RBG_16_68_14
GCCCGTCTGGAGGTGCAGGCTGGCGAAGGCCGCGACGTGACGCACGTCCTGGGGGGCCACCTCCAGCCCTCGCTCCAGGAAGGCCCGCTGCGCCACCCAGTCACCCTTCATTGCGGAATACCAATTCTGGAGGAGCGTGGCGTTGGCGATCTGGCCGCGGTCCCGCAGCCGCTCCGTCACCTCCCGGCAGGCGTCGCCCTGTGTTCGCCCGTTCTCTTCGTCGCCGAGGGCCATGTAGATACAGCCGGCCAGGAACCGGGTGCCTGCCTCGGTGGCGGGTTCATCGAGCTCCCGGGCCAGCTCGATGACGCGGAGCTGCTTCTCCAGCGCCTCGCGCGGCCGCCAGTGGAAGAGCTCGACGGCGGCCTCGAAGCGCAGGATCGCCAGATCCGCCCTGGGGTCCGGCTCCGGCCCGGCGATGGCCCGGGCGCGCCGGAAGGCATCCTGCGCTCGCTCATAATCGCCGCACATACCAGCGGAGTTGCCGAGGCAGGCGAGCAGCCGGCGCTGCTCCGGACTGTCCTCCGCCACCAGCTCCAGCGCCCGCTCGATGAGCTGGGTCTGGGTGGGCCAGATGAAGGGCGTGAAGGAGCCGATCGCCTCCGCGGCGTCCACGGCGCGGGCGACATCGCCGGCCTGGGCATAGTAGGTGAAGGCCTGTCGCAGGTGGCGGAACGCCTCGCGCGCCTGGAGCGTCGACTGCTGGCTGCGTCCCAGCCGGAAGAGCAGGTCGGCCATCTCGTCGTCCAGCTCCTGGCCCTCCCTGGCGGAGAGGGCGGCCTGGAAGTGGCGCACCGCCTCCTCGTGCGCATACTGGCGGGCGGCGCGGCGGCCGGCGGCGGCCGCGTAGCGCACCAGCTTCTCCGGCCCGGCCACCGCCGCGGCCTGGCCGTAGTGGTAGGCGAGCTCGGCGGCGTGCTCCTCGACCCGGCCGCCGTAGAGCGCCTCCAGCTCGTCGCCGATGCGCTGGTGGAGGCGGACGCGGCGGGTGGCGCTCAGCTCCTCGTACAGCGTCTCCTGGATGAGGGCGTGGCTGAAGGTGTAGCGGCCCACGGCGCGGGGCACCTCGACGATGACGCGAGCCGCTGCGGCTTCCTCCAGCGCCTCCAGCAGCCGGCCGCCGAGTAGGGGCGCATCGCCATGCGCCCCTACTACCCGCTCCAGCGCGTCCAGGCCGAACTCCCGCCCCATTACCGAGGCGACGGTGAGGGCCTGGTTGCACTCCTCCGAGAGGTGGTCGAGGCGGCGGCCGATGACCTCCTTGACGCCCTGGGGGATGGTGACGCTCCAGGACTCCACCTCCTCGGGGCGCTCCAGGCGGCCATCCGCCACCAAGAGGCGGACGATCTCGTTGACGAAGAGGGGGTTGCCCTCCGTCTCCCGGTAGACCGCGCTCACCAGCGCCCCGGGCGGGACGATGCCCGCAGTCATCTCGATGAAGCGGGCCACGTCGCGCTCGCTCAGGCCGCGCAGGAGGATGCGCTGGCTGAGCTGCTCGCGGTTCAGCTCGCCCAAGGTCTGGGCGAGGGGGTGCTGGCGCCGCAGCTCGATGTCGCGGTAGGCGCCGATGACCAGCAGGCGCGCCCGGTGCAGCTCTCGCGCCAGGAACTGGAGGAGCAGCAGCGACGGCTTGTCCGCCCAGTGGAGGTCGTCCAGGATGAGGACGATGGGCTGGCGGTTGGCCGCGTTCCTGAGGAAGGTGGTGATGCTGTCGAAGAGGCGGAAGCGCGCCTGCTCCGGCTCCAGGGCGGGCGGCTCCGGTAGGCCGGGCAGCAGCTCCCGCACGTCCGAGACCACCTGGGCGATGTCGGCGGCGCCGGGCCCCATCTCCGAGATGAGGGCCGTCGGGTCCCGGTCATGGACGTAGGAGCGGATGATCTGCACCCAGGGCCAGTAGGCGGGCGCGCCCTCGCCCTCGTAGCAGCGGCCCCAGAG
>MGOB01000089.1:0-11520 GCA_001796995.1 Chloroflexi bacterium RBG_16_68_14
GGAGCTGATGGAGACGGGCGTGGCGGCGGTGCTGGTAGGTGTCGGGCCCGGCGCCGCCTGCACCTCGCGAGAGGTGCTGGGCATCGGCGTGCCCCAGGTGACGGCGACCATGGACTGCGCCACCGCCCGCGACGAGTACTACCGGGAGAGCGGCCGCTACGTCCCCATCATCACCGACGGCGGCTTTCGCAGCGGCGGCGACCTGTGCAAGGCCTTCGTCGCCGGCGCCGACGCGGTGATGCTGGGCTCCATCCTGGCCGCCTGCCAGGAGGCGCCCGGCCGCGGTCACCACTGGGGCATGGCCACACCCCACGCCGACCTGCCCCGGGGCGTGCGCGTCACCGTCGGGGTGAACACCACGCTGCGCCAGGCGCTCCTGGGCCCATCGTCCCGCACCGATGGCACCGAGAACCTGGTGGGCGCGCTGCGCACCGCCATGGGCATGTGCGGCGCCCGCACCATCCGCGACTTCCAGAAGGCGGAGCTGGTGGTGGCCCCCTCCATCAAGACCGAGGGCAAGCAGATCCAGCTCGCCCAGGGCTAGCGCACATCGCGCATGTCGGCACCGAGGCCGAGCCGACCGGACTTCATCCGCGACGCCTACGGCCTCCACACCCTCACCAGCCGCCCTGGGGAGCGGTTCCCCTGGAGCCGCGTCGACGAGCTGCTCTCCGCGGCCCGATTCTATTGGGTCGTAACGGTGCGTCCTGACGGGCGGCCTCATGCCATTCCGGAAGAAGGACATTGGCTAGACGGCGTGTTCTACTTCGGTGCGGCGCCCGAGACGCGTCGAGCGCGGAACTTGGCGACGAACCCGGAAGTTGCAGTCCATCTGGAGAGCGCCGAGGAAGCCGTTATCCTCGAGGGCAGCGCCGAGCGGGTCACCGATGCTTCCGTACTCGAACGGCTCGCCGATGCGAACGTCGTCAAGTACGGCCTGCGACCCGACCCACGCCAGCAAGCAGCATCGACATACGCCGTGCGCCCGCGCACCGTGTTCTGCTGGAGGGAATCCGATTACCCGGAATCGGCTACACGTTGGCGCCTCCAGCAGGCCCGATCGCGATAGCTGGTCACTCCGCACTGGTCTCCACCACCAGCATCCGCTCGATACGGGCGAGATCGCGCTTCGTCTCGATGTCTGCGTCCGGGAACGACGCGTGTGCCGCCTCCCGCAGGCGCTTCCCCTGGTTCCAGGCGTGCTCGGCCAGGAGGAGGCCGCCGGGCCGGAGATGGCGTGGCGCCTGCGCCAGCAACTCCTCGATGAGCGCGGTGCCACGCCGACCGGCGTGGAGCGCCTGCTCTGGCTCGTGCTCGCGGATCTCGGGCACGAGCCCTCGGTAGGTCTGCGTTGGCACATAGGGCAGGTTGGCGACGATGAGTTCGCAGCGGCCTCGCAGCGGCATCAGCAGCGCGCCCTGGACGAAGGCGACCCGGTCCGCCACGCCGTGGGCTTCGGCGTTGCGACGGGCCAGCGCCAAGGCCGGCCGGGAGACATCGATGCCCACTATGCGCACGTCCGGCAAGTGCACCGCCAGCGCCACGGCGATGGCGCCGTTGCCAGTGCCTACATCGACGATGCGCAGCGCCCTGACCCTTGACCCCTGACCCTTGACCCACTCGAGCGCGTACTCGACCAGCAGCTCGGTCTCCGGCCGGGGGATGAGGGCGGCCGGCGTGCAGGCGAGATCGAGGCCGTAGAACTCCCAGTGCCCCACGATGTAGGGCGTGGGCTCGCGGGCCAGACGACGGCGGAGCAGCGCCTCGAACGTCTCCTGCGCCCGCGGCGGAAGCGGCTCCCGCAGCCGTGCCAGGAGAACCTCGCGGCTGAGGCCAAGGGCGTGACGGAGCAGCACCTCCGCCTCCAGCCAGGCGTCTTCCACACCTGCATCGCGCAGGCGTGCCTCGCCGCTGCGCAGGAGCTCAGTTAGGATCACCGGCCGTCTCTCGCTTCGCGCTAGGCCTGCGCCTTATCATGACAGTGTACCGATGCTAAGTCCCCGCCTCCTGCCGCTCGCCGTCATCGCTTGCTCGGTCCTCGTAGCGTGCGGCGGCGAGGGCGGAGACACGGTCGACCAGACCCCCACGCCTCCCACTCCCTCCGTGACCTCCACCGCCACGAGGCCTCCGCCTGCGACGAGTATGGCCACGCCCACGCTCGAGGCCACCGAGACGCCTCCCTCCGGTTCGGCCGAAGTGATCCGGAGCGGCAGCCCCGAGCGTCGGGCGGTGGCGCTCACCTTCGACGCCGGCGCCGACCCTGGGTTCACAAGCCAGATCCTCGACATCCTCAAGGCGAACGGGATCACCGCCAGCTTCGGCATCACCGGCCGCTGGGCCGAGCAGAACCCGGACCTGCTGCGACGCATCGTGCGGGAGGGCCATCACCTGATCAACCACTCCTACGACCACAGCTCCTTCACCGGCCTCTCCACAGGCCAGCCGCCGCTCACCCTGGCGCAGCGCTGGGAGCAGCTCGACAGGACAGAGGAGGTGTTCCGCTCCATCGCCGGCGTCGAGGCGAAGCCTTACTTCCGGCCACCGTACGGAGACTATGACGATTCGGTGAACAGTGACCTCTCCGCACGAGGGTATCGATACAACGTGTTGTGGTCGGTGGACTCGCAGGGATGGAACGGCCTCTCCGCTGATGAGATCGTCGAGCGCTGTTTGGGTCTCGCCCAAGCTGGCGCCATCTACATCTTCCACGTCGGCTCCGCATCGCAGGACGCGATGGCCCTGCAGCGCATCATCGACGGCCTGCGCGCCGGGGGCTACACGATGGGCTCCGTGCCGGATCTGCTAGGCATCGAGCCGTAAGCGTTCCGCACGAGGACCCGTCAGACCGCCGCCCGCTGCTCGAGCTGCCTGGTCTGCTCGCTGGTGGCGACAGCGTCGATGAACTCGTCCAGCTCGCCGTCCAGGACGGCGGGAAGTTTGTGCAGGGTGAGACTAACGCGATGGTCCGTCACCCGGTCCTGAGGGAAGTTGTAGGTGCGGATCTTCTCCGAGCGCTCGCCCGTGCCGACCTGGGCGCGGCGCGCCGCGCTGATCTCCGCCTCCTGCTCGCGCTCCTTCAGGGCGAGCAGCCGCGCGCGCAGCACCGCCATCGCCTTCTGGCGGTTCTTCAGTTGGGAGCGCTCGTCCTGGCAACTGGCGACCAGGCCCGTGGGCAGGTGGGTGATCCGCACCGCCGTGGCCACCTTCTGCACGTTCTGGCCGCCGTGGCTGCTGGCGTGGAAGATGTCCACCCGCAGGTCATCGTCCTTGATCTCCACCTCCACCTCCTCCGCCTCGGGCAGGACGGCAACGGTGGCGGCAGAGGTGTGGATCCGCCCCTGGGCCTCGGTCTGGGGAACGCGCTGCACCCGGTGCACGCCGCTCTCGTACTTCAGACGGGAGTAGGCGCCGCGGCCCTGCACCTCGAAGATGATCTCCTTCAAGCCGCCGATGCCCGTCTCGTTGACGGAAACCACCCCCGTCCGCCAGCCATGGCGGTCGGCGTAGCGAGAGTACATGCGATAGAGATCGGCCGCGAAGAGGGCCGCCTCCTCGCCGCCCGTGCCGGCGCGGATCTCGACGATGACGTCGCGCTCATCGTGAGGGTCCTTGGGCAGGAGGGCGCGCTTAAGCTGCTCGTCCAGCCCTTCGAAGCGCTCGGCAAGCGTCGCCACCTCCTCCTTGGCGAGGGCGACCATCTCCGGATCGCCGCCTTCCGCTACGATGGCGCGGGCGTCGCCCAGCGCACGGTCCACCTCCCGGTAGGAGCGATAGAGGGACACGATCTCCTCCAGCGCGGCGCGCTCCCGGGCCAGCGACTGGAGGCGCTCGAAATCGGCGGCCACCTCCGGCCGGCCCATCTCCGCCGTCAGCTCCTCGAAGCGCTCTTCAATTGCGACCAGTCGGTTCCACATCGTCATCGCAATTACTCTCATCATACAGCGAGCCCCCATGGGATGGGGGCCCTGCTATATACAACACCTATCGAATTATATCAGCCCTGGCCACAAGCCCACAAAGCGCGTACGCAGCCGGTAGGGAAGCGCGCTTCCCAAGATAATGATTGACATAACGTGCCACCCCACATGAGGGGAAGCGCGCACCAGCGAGGAGGGCCGGGCAGCGATCAGCCGAAGGTGGCGGAAGGTTCGGTTCGTCGGCGACCTACAACGGCCCAAGTCTAGGGTGAGCGCTCCTCTGCCGAGCTCAGTAGGGGGAGAAGGTTCTCGGCCCGCTGGCGGGCGGCCTGGACCACCTCGGAGGAGGCGGGTGGTCCTTCGAGGAAAATCCGGAGCTCCTCTGCCACCTCTCGCCGCCAGCGCAGGGCGTCCTCGCGAGACGCCGGCTTGTAAGCCTGGAGCTTCCGCGGCCCCTCGCTGCCGCCCTCGGCGATCTGCCAGTCCTTGAAGCGGGCGCCACAGCCTATCCGAAACAGTAACTCGCCCAAAGGCGTGGCGATGGGCGGTGCCCCATGCGCCAGCGCTCGCGCCGTCTCGGCCCAGCGGGCGCTATCATATTCCGCCATCAGATGCCCGCCAACTGGCAGGATAGCAAACAACAGCGCAAAGAGCCGCTCGATCCCCTCCGCGCCGATGTCGCTGACACTCCCGTCGGTCAGCGTGACCCGCTCCTTCGTCTCCGCCACCTCGATCCAGTTGTAGCTGGGCAGGGGGCCGCTGTGGTGCAGGCCGGTCAGAACCGGCTCTCTGCTCAGGCGGTCGTCGCCAGCCGCCAGGAGCACACGGAAGTACCGGGCGCCGAAGCGACTGGTGGGCCCCAGCAGGACGCGCAACTCGCCGCCAGCCAGCGGCTGGCCGTCCAGGCCGGCCAACGGGTGGTCCGGCTCCTGGGAGACCGGGACCCAGGCTCCGTGCCGGAGAGCGGGCCAGGCGTCGGGCTTTCGCTCCATCGTCACCTGCGGCAGTCTACCAGATGGTTCGCTCCCGCTCGGGCACCACGCCAGCGTTGTTGACGTCGCTACGGCCAGCGTCGAAGATGGGAGAGGGAGACAGAGGATGAGTCGGAAACTGACCCTCTCTATCGAGTACTGCGCGGTCTGCAACTTCCGCGGTCGGGCTGCCTGGCTGGCCCAGGAGGTGCTGGCCACCCACGAAGCCGACCTGGCAGAGCTGACTCTGGTGCCGGGCCGCGGCGGCGTCTTCGACGTGCGCATCGATGGCGAGCTAGTCTTCTCCCAGAAAGAGGAAGGCCGCTTCCCGGAGCCGCGGGAGATCAAGGACGCGCTGCGGGCCAGGTTGGGGCTGGAACCCAAGCCCCGGCACAAGTAGCGTAGCGTATCTAAAGTCAACATAACACTGCTGTCGGCACCTGGTTCCCCGGCGCCTGTCATCGCTTCCAGCCGAGTACAGCCCCTCCAGGCGCAACAGATCTCGCCTTCACTAGCCGTATCTATTAATGAGACGCCCTGCGAGAGCGAAGAGAGGGGATATGACCAACGAACCAGAAGGGGCCCAGCCACCCTTCAAGGACTACTACCTGCTCCTCCAACTGCACCCGGAGGCAGACGCGGGGATGATAGACGCGGCGTACTGGCACCTGGCCCGCCGCTACAACAAAGCTAGCGTCGACGACCCGTCGGCGAAAGCCAAGCTAGACGACCTCAACGAGGCCTATGCTGTGCTGGGCTCGGCAGAGCGCCGCGAAGCGTACAACAACGTGAGAAACGCGGTCCTTGGTGCAGGAACCCTGCCTGCACCAGCCCCACCGAAGCCGGAGCCAGCCCCGCTGGCAGTGCTGGATAAGCGGCGCCCCAAGCCACCTGCAGAGGCGACACCGCCTCGGCCCAAACGATCGCGGCCAAGCCTCCGGCAGATCAGCATCCCTCCATGGCAGAACGCAGCCAACGCCCTCATCCTGCTGACGCTGGCGAGCACCGCCGTGCTGGCCTGGGCGAATCCGGCCTTGGTCGGCGCTCTCGCCCTGGCCGGGGTCGTGCTGGTCACGCTTCCGCTGGTGCGCAAGGTTCCCAGGCTTTCGATACCGAAGCCACGCTTTCGCGCCAGCGCCGGCCGACGCCTAGACCAACAGGGGCACGCTCACACCAGACTCGACTCGGAAGCCCTGCGCCGGTCTACGGAAAAGGTACGCGCGCACTGGCGCGCCGCGACCCAGGAGCCAGCCACCAGCGCGGCTCCCCAATCGCAGCCCGGACACGAACCTCCCCAGACCGCTACAGACGAGGCTCCGGCGGCCTAGGGCAGGGTGGCTCGGGCGCAGCACGCCGGAGACCGTTCGGAAGTATGATCGCACTATATATCTTATGTTGTTTTCGGTCTCCGGCGCTTTGCGCCGTAACGCCCGCGAGCGCCGCTATTCTGGGAAGGTAACCAGGGAGGTGGTGCTCTCAACGCCGGGGATGGTGCGGATGTGGTCGCTCAGAATGGGCGGCACGTCGGCCAGGTCCTCCACGTCGATCTCCGCTACGATGTCGTAGGGTCCCATCACCTCGTGACACGCGGTCACGCCCTTCACTTCGCTGAGCGCCGCATACACCGCCTTCGTGGCACCTGGATTAGCCACCACCAGGACGTACGCCTTAATCATGGAGCACCTCCGCGCTCTCCACACGCCCGCGCATCCGGCACGGGCGACGCCTCTTACATGCGAGGCTGCTTCACTACTACACCCTTTGGCCAGGCCAGGTCAATCCGCACGTTGCGCCTGGGGCAGGCGGCAGCCCTCACGGTACGGTTATGTCTACTTATCAGCCTGGGCGGCGATCCCTCTGCCCAGATCGCCTTCCTCCCATCGTCTACAATGGCGGCGTGATGGAGAGCGTGGGCTACCGCAACGTGCGCGAGGAAGACCTGGGGCCGCTCCGTCGACTCCAAGGCGAGGCCATCCGCTGGCTCGCCGCCCGCGAGGGGCGCGACCCTTCCCTCATCCCCCTCTCCGACGAGCCCAGCCCGCCAGCGCGGCACCTACTGCGTACGGATCCCGCCCTCTGGTGGCTGGCCGAGCTCGGCGGCCGGCCCGTCGGGTTCAGCGGCGGCTGGGTGCGGGACCAACTCTGGGTCCTGTCTAACCTCTTCGTGCATCCGGACGTCCACGGCCGGGGCGTTGGGCAGGAGCTGCTGCGCCGCTGCTTCGCCGCCGGCCGCGCCCGGGGCGCGCGTATCGATGCCATCGTCTCCTCCAGCCACGTAAGCGCGCAGTCACTCTACATCCGCCTCGGCCTGGTACCCCGCTTCCCCTTGTTCGTCCTACAGGGGCTGGTCGAGGCGCTGGCGGCCCTGCCCGAGCCGGCGAGCTCGGTGAAACGTCCCACCGCCCGCGCTGGCTGGTCGCGCAAGCTGAGCGACCTGGACGAGATGGTCTGGGGCCGGCGGCGGGAGATCGACCACCAGTTCTGGCTGGGCGAGCCCTACGTGGACTGCCGGGCGCTCCAGGGCGAGGACGGCGCGCTTCTAGGTTATGTCTTTTTTACCCCCGACCACATCGGCCCGCTGGCAGCGCGCACGCGCCGGGCCCAGCTCCAGCTCCTCCGCCTCGCCGGCCAAGCGCAGATGGAGGCGGGCTCCGAGACCGTCCGCCTCCAGGTGCCCGGCATCAACGGCACCGTGCTCAAGGCGCTGCTGGACCGCCGCTTCCGGATCGATCACGTCAACCTGGTCATGACCTCCCTCCCCTTCGGCCGCTTCGACCGCTACCTGCCCTCCGGCGGCATGATGCTGTAGGGCCGCGCCGTGCTGCCATCGTTTACAATGGTGCCGTGGCTACCCGCACCATCGACCGCGCCGTGGTCCGCCGCCTGGAGCAGGCGGTGGGCCGGGACGGCGTCCTCTGGCGGCCGGAGGAGCTCCTCGCCTTCGAGTACGACAGCACGATCGAGAAGGCGCTGCCCCAGGCCGTCGTCTTCCCCACCAGCGCCCGGCAGGTGGCGGAGGTGGTGCGCATCGCCCTGGCGGCTGGGCTTCCTGTCGTGCCGCGGGGCGCCGGCACCGGCCTGAGCGGGGGCGCCGTCGCCACCCTGGGCGGGGTCGTCGTTGCCCTCACGCGCATGAGCCGCATCCTGGAGATCGATGCGGCCAACCGCCTGGCCGTGGTGGAGCCCGGGGTGGTGAACCTGGAGCTCTCGAAGGCGGCGGAGCCCTACGGCCTCTACTACGCACCTGACCCGTCGAGCCAGCGCGCCTGCACGCTGGGCGGCAACGTGGCCGAGAACGCGGGCGGCCCCCACTGCCTCGCCTACGGGGTGACGACCAACCACGTGCTAGGCCTGGAGGTGGTGCTGCCCGACGGCGCCATCGCCTGGCTGGGAGGCCGGGCGCGGGAGACGCCCGGCTACGACCTGCGGGGCGTCTTCGTCGGCTCGGAGGGGACGCTGGGCATAGTCACCAAGATCGTGGTGCGATTGCTGCACCAGCCGGAGGCGACGCGCACCCTCCTCGCCATCTTCGACGAGGTAGACCAGGCGAGCGAGGCCGTCTCCGCCATCATCGGCCGGGGCATCCTCCCCTCCGCCCTGGAGATGATGGACCGGGAGGTGATCCGCGCGGTGGAGCCCGCCCTCCACGTGGGCTACCCCATGGACGCCGGCGCCGTCCTGCTCATCGAGGTGGACGGCCTGCGGGAGGCGGTCGCGGAGCAGGCCGCCGCCATCCGCCAGGTCTGCCTCGACCGAGGGGCGCGCGAGGTGCGCGAGGCGGAGGAGGCGGAGGAGCGGGAGCGCCTCTGGGCCGGCCGCAAGGGGTCGATCAGCGCCCTCGGCCGGCTGGCGCCCAACTACTACGTGCTGGACGGCGTCGTCCCCCGCACCAAGCTGCCCCAGGTCCTGCGCAAGGTCTACGAGATGGGGGAGCGCTACGGCTTCCCCATCGCCAACGTCTTCCACGCCGGCGACGGCAACCTCCACCCCAACGTCCTCTTCGACGAGCGGCGGCCGGGCGAGACAGAGCGGGTGCTGGAGGTGGGCGCCGAGATCATGCGGCTCTGCGTCGACGCCGGCGGCAGCATCACCGGCGAGCACGGTGTCGGCTATGAGAAGCGGAGCTTCATGGAGTGGATCTTCTCGGAGGCGGACCTGGCGGCGATGTCGAAGGTGAAGGCCGCCTTCGGCTCCAGCGAGCTCTACAACCCCTGCAAGCTGTTCCCTACCGGCAAGGGCTGCGGCGAGGTCTCCCAGCGGAAGATCGAGCGCCTGATGGCCCAGGTGGGGCCCGATGCGTATATCTAGTTATGTCTAGTAATGCCCTGCCCGGGGCCGTTGCAGACCTGGAGCCCGCCCTGCGCCAGATCCTCGGCGACGCCCTCGCTCCCGGCGACGCCGCCTGCGCCGTCGATGGCCTCGTCCCCCGCCTCGTCGCCGCCCCCGCCTCGGTCGAGCAGCTAGCCGCCGCCCTCGCCGCCGCGAACGAGGCAGGAGCGGCCGCCATCCCTTGGGGCGGTGGCCGTCACATGGCGCTGGGCAACATACCGGCCCGATACGACATCGCCCTGCGCACCGCGAAGCTGGATCGTGTCCTGGAGCACGAGCCCGCCGACCTGACGGTAACGGTGGAGGCCGGCATGACGCTCGGCAGGCTCCAGGCGCTCCTCGCCGAGCGCGGCCAGTTCCTCCCCATCGACCCGCCTGCCGGACGGGCAGACGCGCCCTCGGACGCCACCATCGGCGGCGTCCTCGCTGCGGGCGTCAGCGGCCCCTCCCGTCACGCCTACGGCCTCCCCCGCGACTGGCTCCTCGGCTGCCGGGTCGTCCAGGCGGACGGCACGGTTTTCAAGGGGGGCGGCCGCGTGGTGAAGAACGTGGCCGGCTACGACCTGCCGAAGCTATTGATCGGCTCGCTGGGGACGCTGGGCGTCATCGTCGAGGCGACCTTCAAGGTGGCGCCGCTGCCCGCCGCGCAGGAGACCTTCCTGGCCGCCTTCCCGTCGCTGCCACCGGCCGCCGACCTGGCCTTCGCCGCCGACGAGCGCGGCCTGGCGCTGCGAGCGCTCGCGCTCATCCATGGCCCGATGAGCACCGCTCTTCCAGAGGTCCCGGCGTCGGGGCCGGAGGGTGCGCTGGCCGCTGGCTGGCTGGCCGGGCCCCAGGCCGCCGTCGAGCGCACGGCGCGGGAGCTGGCCGGCCTGGCCAGGGAGGCGCAGACGCGACGGCTGGAGGGCCAGCAGTCCGAAGGCTGGTGGGCGCGGCTCGGCGAGGCTGACGCCGCATCCGAGGCGAGCGTCGCCGTCAGGGCGTCGCTGCCCGCGTCGGCGGTGGCCGGCTTCATGGAGCGCCTGGCCGCCCTTGGTCGAGAAGCAGGCGTGGCCGTCGCCAGCCTCTCCCACCCCACCACCGGCCTCGTGCTGGCGCGACTGGACAGCGGCCGGGACGAGCGGCTGGTGAGTGCCATCCAGGAGGCCCGGCGCGTGGCAGTGGAGGCCGGCGGCTGCCTGGTCGTCACTGCCGCGCCCGTCGCCATCAAGGAGCGCCTCGACGTCTGGGGCGACATGGGCGAAGCGCTGCCCCTGATGCGCCGGCTCAAGGAGCAGCTCGACCCGCGGGGCACGCTGAACCCGGGCCGCTTTGTCGGAGGCCTCTAGCGTGGCTACGGCCCCGGCAGCGGTCGAGACCCTGGACCGGCCCTCGCCGGCCGATCTCTCCCAGTGCGTCCACTGCGGCTTCTGCCTCCAGGCGTGCCCCACCTACCTCCAGCTACGCCTGGAGACCGACTCGCCCCGGGGCCGCATCCACCTCATCCAGGCCGTGGCCGAGGGCCGAGCGGAGGCGACGCCGCCGCTGCTCCGCCACCTCAACCTCTGCCTCCAGTGCCGCGCCTGCGAGACGGCCTGCCCGTCCAGCGTGCCCTTCGGCCGCATCATGGAGGGAGGCCGGGCCCTGCTGGTGCAGCGAGGAAAGCTACCCCTCGCTGGGCGACTGCGCCTCCGGCTCCTTCGCCAGACGTTCCCCTACCCGAAGCGGCTAGGCATGCTCTTCGCCCTACTGCGCCTCTATCAGCGCTCCGGCCTCCAGCGCCTGGTGCGGGCAACACCGCTGCTCCGATTCGTCTCGCGAGGCCTAGCCGAAGCGGAGTCGATGCTGCCATCGGTACCGGCCCGGCCCTTCGAACTGCCCTCGAACCCAACCAGCGGCGCTGCCACCGGAAGGCGGGTCGCCCTCCTGACGGGCTGCGTCATGCCCCTCCTCTACCCCCACGCCCACGAAGCGACGGTGCGGGTCTTGGCCCGTCACGGGCTCCAGGTGGCGGCGCCGCCCGACCAGCGCTGCTGCGGCGCCCTCAGCCTCCACGCCGGCGACCGGCGCACCGCCCGCGAGCTGGCCCGTCGCAACATCGACGCCTTCCTGGCGGCCGATGTCGAGGCTGTCATCGTCAACGCGGCGGGCTGCGGCTCGGTCATGAAAGAGTACGGCGAGCTGCTGGCGGAGGACTCGGCGTACGCGGAGAAGGCCCGTCACTTCTCCGCCCTGGTGCAGGACGTGACCGAGTTCCTCGCCTCGCTCCCCATCGACCCGCCGCGGCGTGCCGTCGCCCAGCGGGTCACCTACCAGGACCCCTG
>MGOB01000089.1:11532-11866 GCA_001796995.1 Chloroflexi bacterium RBG_16_68_14
TGCCCAGAAGGTGCGCGCGGCCCCGCGAGAGCTGCTGCGCGCTATCCCCGACCTGGAGCTGGTCGAGCTGGGCACGCCTGACCGCTGCTGCGGCAGCGCCGGCATCTACAGCTTCACCCAGCGGGAAATGTCGCTCCGGCTGCTGGACGACAAGATGCGCGATGTGGCCACCACCGGCGCCAACATCATCGCGACGGCGAACCCCGGCTGCATGATGCAGTTGGAGGCCGGCCTGCGCCGCCATCGCCTGCCGGGCCGCGTCGTCCACGTCGTCGAGCTGCTGGACGAGGCGTACGGGGCGGAGGAGGTCGAGGCGTGACCGCCCCCATCCACA
>MGOB01000090.1:0-141 GCA_001796995.1 Chloroflexi bacterium RBG_16_68_14
ACGGTCGCTTGTCGTCTGGTGAGCGCCTTGCTCCTCCACAACGCCCGCGTCTTGACCATGGACCCGGCCTGCCCCTGCCCGCCGACAGGCGCGGCGCAGGCGCAGGCGGTGGCGGTCCGCGGCGGGCGCATCGTCGCTGTG
>MGOB01000090.1:190-1086 GCA_001796995.1 Chloroflexi bacterium RBG_16_68_14
TCGACTGCGAGGGCGGCGCCCTCCTCCCGGCCTTCATCGACGCCCACTGTCACCTGCTGGCCTACGCCGCCAGCCTCCGCTCCGTCGATTGCAGGGATGCCCGCAGCATCGCCGATATCCAGCGGGCGATCCGGCGGCGGGCGGAGGCGACGCCGGCGGGGCAGTGGCTCCGCGCCTTCGGCTACGAGGAGACGGCGCTGGCCGAGGGCCGCCACCCCGACCGGCACGACCTGGACGCCGCCGCGCCCGACCATCCGGTGCGGCTCATCCACAGCAGTGGACACGCCAGCGTCCTCAACAGCCTGGCGCTGCGCCAGGCGGGCATCGACATCGCCACCGAGGAGCCGGCCGGCGGCGTCATGGAGCGCGACCTGGCCTCGGGCGAGCCGGCGGGGCTGCTGTTGGAGATGGAACAGCTCATCGAACGCGCCGTGCCGCCTCTCCCCTACCAGGAGCTGGCCGCGGGCGTCCGCCAGGCCGCCGGGCGCCTGCTCCGCGCCGGCGTCACCTGCCTGCAGGACGCCACCTACACCAACGGCCGGGCGGAGTGGGAGCTGTTCGAACGGCTCATGGCCGATGGCGCGCTGCCCCTTGTCGTCGTGCTCATGGAGGGGATGGAGCGCCTGGGGGAGCTGCCGGAGCAGGGCGCTGGAGGCCGCCTGCGCCGGGGCCCGGTCAAGATCATGCTGCACGAGCTGGAGGGCGGCTTCTCCCTGGACGAAGGGGAGCTCGCCAGCCAGGTGAGGGAGGCGCACGACGCGGGCCGCCAGGTGGCGATCCATGCGGTGGGCCAGGGAGCGGTGGCGGCGGCCGCCCAGGCCATCGAGGCGGCGCTCCGCCGGCGGCCGCGCGCCGACCACCGCCATCGCATCGAGCACTGCGGCCTGCTGCCGGCG
>MGOB01000090.1:1128-3257 GCA_001796995.1 Chloroflexi bacterium RBG_16_68_14
AGCCAGCCGGCCTTCCTCTTCCAGCGGGGCGACCGCTACCTGCGGCTGGTGCCGGAGGAGCAGCGCCCTTCCCTCTACGCCTTCCGCACCATGGCGGAGGCGGGCGTGGCGCTGGCCGCCGGCTCGGACGCGCCGGTGACGGCGCCGGAGCCGCTGGCGTCGGTGGCCGCCGCCGCCGACCGGCGGACGGCATCGGGCCGCGCCCTCGTCCCCGAGCAGGTGATCGCTCCCGGCGAGGCGCTGCGCTGGTGGACGGCCGGGGCGGCCCAGGCTGCCTTCCTGGAGGAGGAGCGGGGCGCCATCCGGCCGGGGATGCGCGCGGACCTGGTGCTGCTCCCTTCCGACCCGACCGCCTGCGCGCCCGGCGAGCTGCGGGAGATATCGGTGCGGCGCCTCTGGCTGGAGGGTGAGGAGGCGGCGCTGGGAGCGGGCGAGGAGCCTTGATCAACACTCCGAAACATAAGTAAACTGGGGAAGCTAAATTAGCGAGAAGGGGAGAGCTTTATTGGCGGAAGTCATCGTAGGTGAGAGGGAGTCGCTGGAGGCGGCGCTGAGGCGCTTCACCAAGCGGGTGCAGCAATCCGGCATCCTCTCGGAAGCCCGCCGCCGCCGCCACTTCGAGCAGCCTAGCGTCAAGCGGAAGCGAAAGGCCGCCGCTAGGAGGCGCAAGTCACAGCGGTCTGCCAGTCGATAGTCCGGCGCAGGCCGGGTTCTTTGTATTCCGCCCATGTCCCTCAAGGAGCAGTTCGCCGCCGACCTCAAGGACGCGATGCGCCAGCGTGACGAGCGCCGCCGTGGAGTGCTGCGTCTGACCCTGGCCGCCCTCCACAACGCTGAGATCGAGGCCCGAGGAGAGCTGGACGCGGCGGCCGTCGCCGGGGTGCTGGCCAGAGAGGCCAAGCGACGGCGGGAGAGCATCGAAGAGTTCGGCAAGGCGGGCCGGCAGGACTTGGTGGATAAGGAAGAGGCGGAGCTCGCCATCCTCTCAGCCTACCTGCCCCAGCCTCTCTCTCGAGAGGAGATCGTCCAGGCCGCCCGCCAGGTGATCCAGGAGACGGGCGCCAGCGGCCCCAAGGACATCGGCAAGGTGATGCCGGTCCTCATGCGGCAGCTCGCCGGCCGCGCTGACGGGCGCGAGGTCAACGAGGTGGTGCGGGAGCTGCTGGCCGGCTCCTGAACCGCCCTTTCCTCCAGGCGGCCGCTCGCTGAACGTCCGAGCGCCCTGCCGCGCTTGCGGCTTCGCCGTTTCCGCGTCTGGTATGATGGGGGTGGAGCCGCAACATGGGAGGGAGCGAGACGTGCGGTCGCTGAGCCCGCCCCAGGTGCTCCTCTTCGGCGGGGTGCTCTCGGTTACCCTCGTGCTGGCGCTCTTCCCCTTCTTCCCTCGCCAAGTCCAGGTGCACGTGGGCGATGTCGCCTCCCAGGACATCCGCTCGCCCCGCGACAAGACCTTCGAGAGCGCGCTGCTCACCGAGCAGGCGCGCGAGGCGGCGGCCGGAGCGGTGCCGGAGGTCCTCGTCTTTGACCCCAACGTGCGTTCGGATGAGCTGGCGACGCTGGCCGCGAACCTCGCCCTCGTCACCCAGGTGCGCAAGAGCGACGTCCTGGACGACGCGACGAAGCGGGCGCGGCTGCTGAGCGTCCTCTCCCGTTCCGGCGCCGATACGGCGCTGGCCCTGCCCGACGAGCGCTGGCAGCGGACGGCGGAAGAGGCCGAGCGGGCGCTGGACGGCGCGCTCGGCAAGTCCATCGCCCCCGATGGCGAGCAGGCCGCGCTGGACGAGCTGTCCCAGCAGATCAGCCTCGATCTCTCCTCGCAGGAGGCGGACCTCGTCGTCGACCTCCTTCGTCGCCTGATGGTACCGACGCTGGTGATGGATCAGACGGCGACGGAGGCGGCGCGGGAGGTGGCGAGACAGAACGTCGAGCCGGTCCGCCAGAGCATCTTCCGTAACCAGGTCATCGTCGAGGAAGGGGAGACCATCGACGCCACCGCGGTGGAGATCCTGGAGCAGGTGGGCCTGCTCACGCCGCGGGTGAAGTGGGGCAGCCTTACAGCGGTCGTCGTCATCGCCCTGCTGGTGGCCTTCATCCTCACCCTCTACGTCCGCCTCTTTCCGGCATGGGCG
>MGOB01000090.1:3294-5852 GCA_001796995.1 Chloroflexi bacterium RBG_16_68_14
GTGCTGCTGGCCAAGGTGCACTTCTCGCTGGTGCTGCCGGACGATAGTCGGCGCTTCCTGGCCTACTTCCTGCCGCTGGCGGCGGCGCCGATGCTGGTGGCGGCGCTGCTGGAGGCGCGCCTGGCCATCGTCATCGGGCTCTCGCAGGCGGCGCTCATGATGTTCGCGGTCGTCACCCTGCCCGACATCTCTCTGGTGGCGGCCATCGAGCCGGTGGACGGGGCGCGGGTGCTGCTGGTCTACGGTCTGAGCGCGGTGATGGGTGTCTACACGGTGCGCGGAGCGGAGCGGGTGAACCAGTACGCCCTGAGCGGTGTCCTGGTGGGCGCGGTGTCGCTGGCGGTCCTCTTCGCCCTCTGGCTGCTGGAGCCGGAGCGCCACGCCTTAGACGCCGTCTGGATGACCGCGGCGGCCTCGGTCAGCGGGCTGAGCAGCGGCCTCCTGACGGCGGGCGGGTTCACCGCCGTCGGCGCGCTGTTGGGCGTCACGACGCGGGTGCAGTTGATGGAGCTCTCGCAACTGAACGCGCCGCTCCTGCGCCGTCTCCAGGACGAAGCGCCCGGCACTTTCCACCACAGCGTCATCGTGGGCAACCTGGCGGAGCGGGCGGCCGACCTGGTGGGGGCGGACGCCCTGCTGGTGCGGGTCGGTTGTTACTACCACGACATCGGCAAGGTCCTCCAGCCCGGCTTCTTC
This sequence comes from Chloroflexi bacterium RBG_16_68_14, assembly GCA_001796995.1. Lineage (GTDB taxonomy): Bacteria > Chloroflexota > Dehalococcoidia > DSTF01 > RBG-16-68-14 > RBG-16-68-14. Next base: position 3,991 of record MGOB01000090.1, read on the forward strand.
ATCGAGAACCAACTGGGCGGCGACACCCCCCACGACGGCATGGACCCCAGGGCCAGCGCCCGCATCATCGCCCAGCACGTCCAGGCGGGACTGGAGCTGGCCCAGCGCTACGGCCTGCCGTCCCGGGTCCGGGAATTCATCGTGGAGCACCACGGCACCCGCCTCATCCCCTACTTCTACCGGATGGCGAGCCAGCAGGACCCGAACGTGGACCAGAGCCTCTTTCGCTACGCCGGCCCCAAGCCCCAGAGCCGCGAGGCCGCCATCGTCATGCTGGCGGACTCCGCCGAGGCGACGGTGCGCGCCAGCGACGACCGCTCGCCGGAGCGCATCGACGCCCTCGTCGACGAGGTGGTAGCGGACCGGCTGGCCGAGGGCGAGCTGGAGGAGTGCGACCTCACCCTGCGGGACATCCACACCATCGCTGTGTCGTTCAAGCAGACGCTGCGGGCGGTGTACCACCCGCGCATCGCCTATCCGGAGCCAACCGAGGAGGAGCGCCGCGCGCTCATCGGGCGCTTTCGGCCGGGGCGGCGGACGCCTAGCCCGCTGCCGCCGGCACCGTCGCAGGGCCGGCGTCCTACCTGAGCGGGTGCGCGCCCCATATAATGGGGGCGGATGAAACACTGGGAGGGATGATGCGCTTCGCCGTCCTGGTCTTCCCCGGCACCTGGAGCGACCACGACTGCCACTACGTCCTGCGCGACCTGCTCGGCCAGGAGGCAGACCTGGTCTGGCATCGAGAGGCCGACCTGTCCGGCTACGACTGCGTCGTCCTGCCCGGCGGCTTCTCCTATGGCGATTACTTGCGCTGCGGCGCCATCGCCCGCTTCTCGCCGGTGATGGAGGCGGTGGTCCGCCACGCCGACGCCGGCCGGCCGGTTATCGGCATCTGCAACGGCTTCCAGATCCTCTGCGAGGCCGGACTGCTGCCCGGCGCCCTCCTGCGTAACGAGAGCCTCCAGTTCCGCTGCCAGGACGTCCACCTGCGGGTGGAGAACGTCGCGTCGCCCTTCACCCGCCTCTGCGGGGTTGGCCAGGTGCTGCGCGTGCCCATCTCGCACGGCGAGGGGCGCTACTACGCCGACGAGGCGACGCTGGACGAGTTGGAGGCGAAGGGCCAGGTGGCCTTCCGCTACTGCACGCCGGAGGGCGAGATAACGGCCGGAGCGAACCCCAACGGCTCGCTCCGCAACATCGCGGGCATCGTGAACCGGAGGGGGAATGTGCTAGGGATGATGCCCCACCCGGAGCGCGCCAGCGACCCCGACTTGTCGGGGGGCACGGACGGCCTGCTCATCTGGCGCAGCGCCATCGAGGCTGGCGTAGCGACGGTGGCGGGGTAGGGTGAAGCCGCTTCGGTTCACCCGTCATGCGCGAAATAGGATGCGACGCGATCGTATCGAATCAGAGCTTGTGAGCGCCTGCCTTGATGCGCCTGGTGCCACGACAGCTTCCATCAAGGGTCGCATCAACTATTGGCGGAGGCACAACACGGAGTACTTGAGGGTTACAGCCATCGAGGAAGCCAGCGCTTTTGTTATCATTAGCGTGGTTCTGCGTCGAAAGGGGCCACCGGAGCAATGAGAATCACGTACGATCCTGAGGCAGATGCTCTGTACATCGCGTTGCGCGACGTTCCGGCAGTTGACGGCATCGATATCGAAGAGGGCGTCAGCGTCGACATCGATAAAGACGGGCACATTATCGGCATCGAAATCCTGGACGCCAGCGAGCGGTTGACACCGGAAGAGCTTGTGAACGTCTCGTACGAGAACCTGCTGCTGGCGGCGACCGAGGTGCCGTAGCGCAGCGCCATCGAGGCCTGCCTGCCCGGTAGGCAGGCTGGCGTGGCGGCGGTG
>MGOB01000090.1:5862-17695 GCA_001796995.1 Chloroflexi bacterium RBG_16_68_14
CGGTGGCGGGCTGAGCTCTCACTCCAGGATGGGGTGAGTATCGGTGCGGGGGAACGGAGACAAGGAGGAGGCCCGTGGCTCAAGCGACAGCGACAAGCTATCCGGTGGCGTTCGATGTCGAGTACCCGCAGGAGCTCTCCCGGTGGCTCATCTTCGTCAAATGGATCTTGGCCATCCCGCATTTGGTCATCCTCTACGGGCTGCTCATCGCCTGGGAGGTGGTGACCTTCATCGCCTTCTTCGCCATCCTGTTCACCAAGCACTACCCCAAGGAGCTGTTCGATTTCTCGGTCAACGTCTACCGCTGGAACGCCAACGTCTACAGCTACGTGTGCCTGCTGCGCGACGAGTACCCGCCCTTCTCGTGGGAGCGCGGACGCTACCCCGTGACCTACGAGGTGCAGTACCCTGAGGAGCTCTCGCGCTGGTTGATCTTCGTCAAGTGGCTGCTGGCGTTTCCACACATCATCGCCCTCTTCTTCCTTTTCATCGGCGCAGGGCTGGCGTTGTTCGTGGCGTGGTTCGCCATCCTGTTCACCAAGCGCTTCCCGGAGTCGCTCTTCCGCTTCGTCGTCGGCGTCCTCCGCTGGCAGTTTCGAGTCAATGCCTACGCCTACCTGATGCGCGACGAGTACCCGCCGTTCAGCATGGAGCCGTAGCTACGCCTTCGTGACCGTCGACCAACGCACCCTGGAGCAGATCGCCCTCTCCTGGGAGGAGTACCGCCTCGCCTGCGAGCGACTGGACCGCGAGCCCAGCGAGGTGGAGCTGGGCATGATCGGCGCGCTGTGGAGCGAGCACTGCGGCTACAAGAACAGCAGGCCCCTCCTGGAGCTCTTCCCCACCAGCGGCCCCCGCGTCCTCACCGAGATCGGCAAGGAGAACGCCGGCGTGATCGACATAGGCGACGGGCTCTGCGTGGCGCTCAAGATCGAGTCGCATAACCACCCCTCGGCCATCGAGCCGTACCAGGGCGCGGCGACCGGCGTGGGCGGCATCGTGCGCGACATCTTCGCCCTGGGGGCGCGGCCGGTCGCCATCCTGGACTCGCTCCGCTTCGGGCCGCTCTCGGAGGCGCGCAACCGCTATCTCTTCAACGGCGTCGTCGGGGGCATCGGCGGCTACGGCAACTGCCTGGGCGTGCCTACGGTGGGCGGCGAGGTCTCCTTCGATGGCCCCTACTCCGGCAACCCGCTGGTGAACGCCATGTGCGTGGGCGTGGCCCGCATCGACCGGCTGGTGTGGTCGCGCGCGGAGGGCCCGGGCAACCCCCTCATGCTGGTCGGCGCGGACACCGGCCGCGACGGCATCCACGGCGCCACCTTCGCCAGCGTGGAGCTGGACGAACGCTCGGAGGAGCGCAGGCCGGCGGTCCAGATCGGCGATCCCTTCCTGGAGAAGCTGCTCATGGAGGCCTGCTGCGAGCTGGCCGAGCGGCACGGCGACTGGATCGTGGGCATGCAGGACCTGGGCGCGGCCGGGCTCACCAGCGCCAGCGTGGAGTGCGCGGCCAAGGTGGGCACGGGCGTGGAGATCGACGTGGCCCAGGTGCCGCGCCGCGAAGCGGGCATGACCCCCTACGAGGTGATGCTCTCGGAGTCGCAGGAGCGGATGCTGGTGATCGCCAAGCGCGAGCACGAGGAGGACGTGCGCCGCCACTTCCAGCACTGGGAGCTCCACTGCGCCACCGTCGGAGTCGTCACCGACGACGGCATGGCGACGGTGCGCGACACTTCGACTGCGCTCAGCGCAGGCAGTTCGGCGCCGCTCACTGCAGGCGGCGACCGTGTGGTCGCCCGCCTGCCGGTGGGCCTCCTCACCGACCCGCCCCAGTACGTGCGCGAGAGCGTGAAGCCGCAGTGGCTGGAGGATCTGCAAAGGTACGACCTCTCCCACCTGCCTGATGTGGGCGACACCAACGACTCCCTCCTCCGCCTCCTCTCGTCGCCGGAGGTCTCGTCCAAGCGCTGGGTGTGGCGCCAGTACGACCACCAGGTGCTCACCAACACCGTGGTCGGGCCGGGGAGCGACGCCGCCGTCGTGCGCGTCAAGGGCACGCGCAAGGCCATCGCCCTGGCGACGGACGGCGACGGCCGCATCTGCTTCCTCGACCCCTACGCCGGCGGCGCCCTGGCCGTGGCCGAGGCGGCCCGCAACGTGGTCTGCGTCGGGGCGGAGCCCGTCGCCATCACCGACTGCCTGAACTTCGGCAACCCGGAGAAGCCGGAGGTCTACTACCAGTTGGAGCAGTGCATCCGGGGCATGGCGGCGGCGTGCCGGGCGCTGGGCGTCCCCGTCGTCTCCGGCAACGTCTCCCTCTACAACGAGACGAGCGGCGAGCCCGTCTACCCGACGCCCGTCGTCGGCATGATGGGGCTCATCGACGATGTCGAGCGCGCAGTGCCGATGGGTTTCCAGGACAAGGGCGACCAGGTCTTCCTCCTCGGCGTGGAGTCGCTTCGTGGCGAGGCGGCCGACCTGGCCGGGAGCGAGTACCTGAAGGTGCTCCACCATGGCCTCGTCGCGGGACGGCCGCGCATCGACCTGGAGCTGGAGGCGCGGGTGCAGCGGCTCTGCCTGGAGGCGGCCCGGCGCGGCCTGCTCAAGTCCGCGCACGATTGCTCCCGGGGCGGCCTGGCCGTCGCCCTGGCCGAGAGCTGTATTGAAGGGGGGCAGGGCCTCGACGCGCGCGACCTGGTCATCGAGGGCCGGCTGGACGCGGCCCTCTTCGGCGAGGCGCCCTCGCGCATCGTCGTCTCCACCGCCGAGGGCGTCGCGCTGGCGGCGCTCGCCCGGGAGCAGGGCGCGCCGCTGGTGCGGCTGGGACGGGTAGCGGGCCAGGGGCTGGTGCTGGGCAAGTACGTGGACGCCGCCATCGACGACCTCCGCGACGCCTTCGAGGCGGGCCTGCCCCGGGCGCTGGGCGAAGCGCAAGCCGACGGCGGGAAGCACGCCTGAGCCCTCGCTCAGCCCGTCGCCGCCGGGCTCGTCCTCTCCTCCGGCGCGAACACCAGCAGCCAGGCTCCCAAGCCGATCAAGAACACCAGCGTTCCGATGGCGCCCATGATGAAGATCACGAAGAAGCCCTCATCGAGTGCCATCAGCCAGGAGAACGGCTGGACCAGCCCCGCGCCGCCAGCCAGCCGAGCCAGCGGGGTGGGACGGGCCCCGCTCCCGCTGGAGCCCAACTGATCAGCAACCCCACCGCGATGAGACCAACGCTGAGCGAGGTAAATCCCATTTGGTCCGCGAGGCCGCTGGAGATCGCTACCGCCCGAGCAACCTCGACGACCGCTGCGTCTCCGGGCGCGAGGCCGCCGGCTCCGCCTAGGCTGAAGTCGTCCGCCAGGAATAGCAGCGTCAGGCTGCCCGCGTCCGACGCGACGAATGCGACTTGGCCCGCCAGGAGGAACGCAAAGCCGAACAGCGCGAGCGTCCGATTGCGGCTGCGAAAGACGAGGTAGAGGACGCCTGCCGCCGCGATGCCGACCACTGAGTCGATGATAATTTCTATCGCGTGGTTCAGGCCAAAGAGCTCTTGGTTGTCCTGGATGTCCACCAGGAGATCCTCTACCTCTCCACGCTCGAGCGGGTCGGCGTCCGTGATCGGGAGGGAGGTCGCCACCGAGAGGATGATGCCCAGCGCCAGAAGCAGCAGCGTGACGCCGGCTATCTTGTTAACACGAGTCGTCCAGAACATCCCTACCTCCTTGTCGGCTTGGGTCGACGTCCTTGTCGGCGAGCCGGGCGGCCGGTCTCCCGGCCCGCGTTGTTGGGGCGACCATACACCCGCCAGGGGCCTTCGTCAAGCGTCGCTATCCTTCTCCACCCGCAGCACCGCGCCCCAAGCCGGCGGCTTGACAGAACGGGCGCGCTGCCGTACATTCGTTCTGAAGCCCGTTTGTCGTTTTGGCATGTGGAGAGATAACCTCGTCAAGACGTCCAAAATGACCCGTTATCCCATTGACGGCCATGACGCCGGCCCCGCTATGATAGAGGCCGATGGTGTCCTTCCGGGAAGGACGCCATCGGCGTGAGGAGCTCTGTGATGAAAGTCGTGTTCTTGGAGGACGTAGAAGGCACCGCCCAGGTGGGCGAGGTGAAGGAGGTCAAGAACGGCTTCGCCCGGAACTACCTCCTGCCCCACGGTCTGGCCGCCCCCGCCGTCGAGCCGTATCTGAGCCGGGCTCAGGCGCGCGCCGTCCGGGTGACCAAGCAGCAGGAAGAGCTGGATCATGACGCGGCCGCCGTCGCCGAGCGGCTGGAGGGCGCCCGCATTACCATTTCGGCCCGCGTGGGCGAGCAGGGCAAGCTCTACGGCTCGGTGACCGCCGTCCACATCGCCGCGGAAGTCGCGAAGCTCATCGGCCAGGAGGAGTTCGACCACCGGAAGGTGCTGCTGCCGGAGGCGATCAGGGAGGTGGGCGTCCAGCCGGTCCGCCTCCGCCTCACCCGCAACGTGGAGCCCGCCATCGAGGTGGAGGTCCTCGCCGAGGGCGAGGAGGCGGTAGCGGAGCAGCCCCAGGTGGCATCGGCAGAGGAAGCGGAGGCGGAGGCAGGCGAGGCTGAGGAGCAGGCGGAAGAGGTGGCGGAAGAACCCCAGGAGGGGGAGGGGGCGTGACCACCCCGGCCGAGTACGAGACTGCGCTGCGGGAGGCCGAACGGGAGCTGGCTCAGGCCGCCACCGCCGAGGACGTGCGCCGGATCTGGCGCAAGCACTTCGGTACGCTGGGCCACCGGGCGCTGGGACGGCTGCTCCTCGGGCGCTCTGCCGGTGAGCTGCTGACCCGCCGCGCCGGACGCAGCGAGGGCGATTGACAGCGATTTGTGCCTCTGCTCGCCTTTCGGTCGAGCAGGGGCGAGTCACGGGATGGAGAGAGAGCGGATGACCAGTCGCACGGATCGCGGGCCCCATGGTCATCGCTGAGCGATTACCCCCCTTCGACGTCGAAGCCGAAGAAGCCGTCCTCGCCTCCCTCATGGTGGACGAGGACGCCATCTACAAAGTCCACAGCATCGTCCGGCCGGAGGACTTCCAGCGCGAGCAGAACCGCTGGACCTACGAAGCCTGCCGCGCCCTCTTGGAGCGTGATGAGCCGGTCAACCAGATCACGGTTGCCCACGAACTGGCTCGCCGCGGCCGTCTGGAGGAGGCGGGCGGGCCCGGCTTTCTCTCTCGCATTGTCGCAGAGCTCCCCACGCCCATCGGCGTCGAGCACTACGCTCGGATCGTCCAGCGCGACTCCATTTACCGGAACCTCATCTTCGCCTCCAGTCAAATCGCCAACATGGCCTACGAGGGGGGGCCGAGGTTGGAAGAGGTTCTCTCGCGCGCAGCGGAGCTCATTCTCTCCCTGCGGGGGGAGGAGTACCGGGACTTCGTCCACATCCGACAGCTCCTGGAGCAGTATCTGGAGGCGCCGGGTATCGATGCCGTGGGCGCTGGCCTCATCGGCCACATCCGCACCGGCTTCGTCGATCTTGATACCTTGCTTGGCGGCCTGAAGCGGTCAGACCTGATCCTGGTCGCTGCGCGGCCAAGCCTCGGCAAGACGAGCCTTGCGCTGAACATCGCCCGCAACGCCGCCATCGGGCAGGGCGCCCGGGTGGCGATCTTCAGCCTGGAGATGGCGGCTGAGCAGCTCGCCCAGCGGCTCCTGGCGGGCGAATCCGGCGTCGATTCCACCCGCTTGCGCCTGGGCGAGCACACCGAAGCCGAGGAGCGGCGCATCATGCATGCCATGGGTGTCCTGGCCGACGCCGAGATTTACATCGACGACACAGGATTCCAGCGCCCGGCGGACATCCGTACCAAGGCCAAACGCCTCCATCGGGAGAGACCTCTTGACCTGATCATCGTGGACTACCTCCAGCTGATGCAGGGCCCAGCCGGTCGCTCTGACAGCAAGGTGGCGGAAGTGACCGACATCTCCCGAGCGCTCAAGCAGTTGGCGCGCGAGCTGGACGTGCCCGTGATCGCCTGCTCCCAGCTATCTCGTGCGCCCGAGCAGCGCGTGCCCCACATTCCTATGCTGAGCGACCTGCGCGAGAGCGGCAGTTTGGAGCAAGACGCCGACGTGGTGGTGTTCATCTACCGAGAAGACGTGTACGTGACGGAAGAACAATGGCAGGGCCTGCACGCAGACGAACCCTATCCGGAGGGTAAAGCCCAGATCATCGTCGCCAAGCACCGTAACGGGCCGACGCGCACGGTGCACTTGCGCTTCCGCAAGAACCTCACCCGCTTCGAGGACTGGGAGGTGCTCAGGCCTCAAACGGAGTACGCCTAGCATGCGGCCGCTCAAGGACGTGCTGCGGGGCGCTGGCTTCAGCCCTCAAGGCTCGGAACCGGGAGCGGCGGAGCCAGATCGCGCGTCTCAGGCCTCGGACGAGGAGGCTTGCCCCATCTGCAAAGGCGCTAGCTTCCTGCGGCGCGACCTGCCGCTGGGCCACCCGGAGTTCGGGCAGGCGATACCCTGTCGTTGCGTCGAACAGGAGAGCCAGGAAGAGCGGCTGGACCGCCTCCACCGCTACAGCAACCTGGGCCCCCTCACCCGCCTCACTTTCGAGAACCTGATCCGGCGGGGTCGCAGCGCCGACCCGCGCGACCAGGCCCGATTCCAGCGCTGCGTGGAGGACGCCGAGGCCTTCGCTCACGACCCGCAGGGGTGGCTGGTGCTGGTGGGCGCCTCCGGCTGTGGCAAGACCCACATCGCCGCCGCCATCGCCAACCGCTGCCTGGAGCGCGGCGTGCCCGCCCTCTTCGTCGTCGTGCCCGACCTGCTCGACCACCTGCGGGCCGCCTACAAGCCCGAGGCGGAGGTGGGCTACGACCAGCTCTTCGAGCAGGTGCGCAACGCGCCGGTGCTCATCCTGGACGACCTGGGCACCCAGACCGCGACGCCCTGGGCCCAGGAGAAGCTCTTCCAAGTCATCAACCACCGCTTCAACGCCCGCCTGCCGACGGTGGTGACGACGAACGTGCCCCTCAACAAGTTCGACGAGCGGCTGCGGACGCGGCTGGGAGACCCTTCTCTCTCGCAGCCCCATGCTGACCCCATCGCCAGCGTCCACGTGCTCGAGGAGCGGCGAGCGCCGGAGTTGGGCGGCCTCAACATGCTGGACTTCCCGATGATCCGCGCGATGACCTTCGACAGCTTCGACCTGCTGGACGCCCGTTCCCTGCGCGACCGGGATCTGCGGGAGAACGCCCACCGCCAGGCCCTGCGCTTCGCCGCCGAGCCCGACGGCTGGATGGTGCTGCTGAGCGACCGATCGCGGGACAGGACGCACGTCATCGCCGCCATCGGGAACTACCGGCGGGCGGTAGGCGAGTCGCCGCTGCTGGTGCAGGTGGCGGACTTGCTGGACTTCCTCCGGCAGAGCATGTTCGGCGAAGGGACGCAGGACTACTATCGGGTCGCCGAGATGCTCCGCACCTGTCCCATGCTCCTGTTGGACGACCTGGAGATAGGCATGGGCAGCGACAACTCCCGCCGGCTGCTGTTCCAACTCCTGAACCCCCGCTACCTGGCGCGGCTGCCTACCGTGATCACCACGCCCAACACCATCAACCGGCTGCTGACGGATACCGGCTGGGAGCGCCTCGCCCGGCTCCTCATCGGCGATCCGGACTTCTGCTCCGTCGTTCCCATCGGCGAGTTCACCGACGAACTGGTGCAGCCGCCACCGGCCCGCGGGACGAGGCGGCCTCGACCGCGGAAGCTAGACTAGCAGCCGCTCCGACTTCACCCAGTCCCGCAGCGCCCGCACCGTCGACTCGAAGGCGAGGTCGTCCCAGGGGATGGCCTCGGCGGTGAACCAGCGCGCCTCCAGCGCCTCCCAGCCCAGGCGCGGCTCCTCGCCTAGCGCCCGCGCCCGGTAGACGACCACCACCACGCCCACCGCCGTCCGGCTGTAGACGCCCAGCAGGCCCGTCAGCTCCAGCGGCAGCCCCACCTCCTCCTCCCCCTCGCGCAGCGCCGCCTCCTCTGTCGATTCCCCCAGCTCCACGAAGCCACCGGGTGGCGTCCAGTAGCCCCGGCGCGGCTCCAGCGCCCGGCGCATCAGCAGGACGCGGCGCTGGCCGTCGCCGCCGTCGCGCTCGGGCAGGGCGGCGGCGACGATGCGGGGATTGCGATAGTGGATCAGGCCGCAGGCCTGGCAGACCAGCCGCTCGCGCCGCTCCTCCGCCACGTACTGCTGACGGACAGCCCCACCGCACTGATGGCAGAAGCGCGGCTCGGGCGGCGGCGCGATGTCGGAGGTCATGGCTCCCTGCGGGCGGCGCAGACTATGGTCAAGCGCTCGCGGCTTACTCGATCAGGCTTCGGGCTTGGCTTCGGCGCGCTGGGGCGCCTCGACCGGATGGCCGGCGGCCCAGGCGCCAGCGCCGTCCTCCCAGATCTCCTTCTTCCAGATGGGGACGATCTGCTTGATGCGGTCCACGGCGTACTGGCACGCCTCGAACGCCTGCTGGCGGTGGGCGGCGGAGACGGCCACCAGCAGGCTCGTCTCGCCGATGGCCAGCCGCCCGGTGCGGTGCCAGACGCCGATGCCGGTGATGGGCCAGCGGGCGCGCACCTCGTCGGCCACCTCCCGCAGCTTCCTCTCCGCCATGGCCGGATAGGCGTCGTACTCCAGGGCGGATACCCGGCGCCCCTCGCTGTGGTTGCGGGCGACGCCGTAGAAGAGGGCGACGGCGCCGCTCTCGTCCCTGCGGACGGCCTCCACCAGCCGCTGGGGGTCCAGTGGCTCCGACGTGACCCGGAATAGCTCCGGCTCGGCGCCGCCGCTCACCGGCGGGATGAGGGCCACGTCGTCGCCGTCGCGCAGGGCGTGGTCGCCAGGCACGTACTCCTCATCGACGGCGCAGACCAGGGTGGACAGGAAGGGGCTGATGACGGGGTACTCGCGGCCGAGCTGCTCCCGCAAGTGGCTTACCGTGGCGCCATCGGCCAGCTCGAGCGTGACGTTGCGCTGGCCCAGCAGGTCCTGCAACCCGGCGAAGAGGCGGACGTGCACCTTCATTCCCGAAGCCTCAAGCTGGACGGCGAATCCGGTTCAGTATACACAAGCGGTCTCGCGGCTGTCGAAGCGGGCGCTTCCGGTGCTAAGCTGGTGGCACAGCGGCGAGGCTGGTGGTATGGAGCGCGCTGTCTCGGTGGCTGGAAAGCTGGGTCAGGCCGTCCTCGACCTAGTCTTCCCTCCGCGCTGCGCCGGCTGCGGCGGAGGCGGCGCCTTCCTCTGCGACGCTTGCGCCGCTTCGCTGCCCTGGGCCGCGCCGCCGCGCTGTTTACGCTGCTGGCGGCCGACTGCCGACGTTGGCGTTTGCTCCCACTGCCGGGCCGCGCCGCCCGCCTTCGATGGGCTGCGCGCCGCCTTCGTCTACACGGGCGCGGCGCGGGAGCTGGTGCACGCGTTGAAGTATCGCGGGATCACGGTGCTGGCGGCGCCCATGGCGTCGCTCCTGGCGGAGGCGGCGCGCCGCTACGAGCTGGCCGCCGACGTGGTGGTGCCGGTGCCCCTCTCCGGCCTGCGCCGGCGCACCAGGGGCTACAACCAGGCCGAGGCGCTGGCCCGCGCGCTGGGCCGGGAGTTGGGCCTGCCGGCCTGGCCCGGGGCACTGGAGCGCCGCCGCCACGCGCCGCCCCAGGCGCGCAGCGCCGACATGGAGGAGCGCCGCCGGAACGTGGAAGGCGCCTTCGTCTCGCGGGAGCCCGGCATCGCCGGCCGGCGCGCGCTGCTGGTGGACGATGTCACCACTACAGGCGCTACCCTGGCCGCCTGCGCCCTCGCCCTCAAGGAGGCGGGCGCTCGTTCGGTGTGCGGGCTCGCCTTCGCACGGGAGGACTGAGCAGGCATTGTTATGTCTTCTCATGCAGGGCAGAATTATGTACTATACGGGCAGAGATCTCCGGCCTGATACGGCAGGGGTGGGAGCGCGTTTGACAAGTGAGCGGCGGGTGTCAGCCTTGTCAGTCCTGGTCGGCCACCAGGCAGGGAAAGCTGAGGAGCGTGAGCGGTCGACGGCTGGTTGGCGTGAGGGGTGGGACGATGGAGGATAGAACTTGCGCACGTTCTTCAGGGGCGCGGCTCGGCTCCCCCTGCTGGGCCGGCTTCGCCTGAGGCACCTCGGCGTCACCAGCGCCGCCGATTCCGGCCGCGTCATGCTGCTCGTGGCGGCCCTGCTCGCCATCGCCGGCATCGCCGTCTGGGCCTTCTGGTACGGTCGCCAGGATTCCACCGAGGCGTTGGGTGGGGGCCCCGGTATGGCGCTGCAAGTGTGGGCTGGCAAGACCAGAACGGGCGATCCGCTGTGTGGCCCGAGTGTCGGCAAGTGCGAAGTCGTTGGTGTGCCAGGGGCAGCCTTCAGCGTGGACGTGCTTACCGATGGAATTCCGGCTGGCGGTTACGATGCCTATTCGGCGCGCCTGGATTACTCAGGCCTTAACCTGCAGGGGCAGGCCGGAACCAGTGAAGGAGACCTCTGGCCGGATCGCAGCTCTTGCACCGAGAGCGACAATCCTGGCTCCTACCGGATTACGTGCTTCACATTGAACTTTCTGTACGACAGCTCCTATCAAGGTGCGCTGGCCAACGTGCAGTTTACTTGCAAGGGAGCGAGTGGCCAGATCAACCTTGTCGGGGGATCGGGATCGACCAGCGAGGTTAGCTTCTATCGGGATCTGCTGTCCCCCAATATTATGATGCTGAAGTCTGGCGATTCGGTGCAGATCAACTGCGCTACCCCGACCGCGACAGCTACCAACACCTTTACCCCAACGGCGACGCCCACTCCCACCGCCACACGCACGCCCACCCGGACGCCTACGCGCACTCCCACGCGCACATCGACGCCCACATCCACGCCCACGGCCACGGCCACCCATACGGCCACGGCGACGTCCACCTCGACCCCTACGGCTACCGCCACCGCGACGGCGACGAATACGGCCACCGCGACCGCGACGGCCACCAGCACGCCGACTCACACGCCCACGTCTACGGCGACGGCTACCAGCACGCCCACGCGCACCAGCACTCCCACGGCCACCGCCACGCCAACGTCGACGGCTACCAGCACGCCCACGCGCACCAGCACACCCACGGCCACCGCCACGCCAACATCGACGGCCACCAGCACGCCGACGCACACACCCACCGCCACCAGTACGCCCACGCGCACCAGCACGCCGACCGTGACGCGCACGCCGTCGGTGACGTTAACGCCCACCCGCACGCTCTTCTCGCAGGTTTCGCCTACCGTGGTGGGCCCCACGCCCGGCGGGTCGCTCGGCGATGTGAACTGCGATGGCGTGGTCGATAGCATCGACGCCTTCCTCATCCTCTGGTTTGAAGCGTCCGTCTTCGGGATTCTCCCCTGCCCTGAGAACGCGGATGTGAGCCTGGACGGCCTGGTCAACAGCTTGGATGCCCTGCTCATCCTCCAGTACCACGCGCAGTTAGTGCCCTCTCTCCCGCCGCCCGGGCTCGCTGGCGAAGGCTGGATGGAGTTGGTGGACAGATTATTGCCTTCGTTGTGGTAAACTTCGTGTACTAGCGTCCTAGCATTCCGCCGGGCAACGGCGCAGGGGGTGGGGGTCATCGAATCGAACGCTAACGGTTCCGAGCAAGGGAGCGAGTGTCCCCGTGGGACGTGTGACCAGGGGTATGGACTCGTTTAGGAGCGACGAGAGCGATCGCGAAGCGGTGGATTCGGCCATGTTCGGCCCAAGGCCCGCGCGCCAGATCCCGGTGCGCCTGGCCGGCCGCTGGCCCCTGCCCGCCCTCCAGCGGGAGAGGAGCCGGCCCGCGCCCGCCCCCCAGCAGG
>MGOB01000090.1:17756-18605 GCA_001796995.1 Chloroflexi bacterium RBG_16_68_14
CCCGCCCCTTGGCGGCGCGTCCCCAGGCTCCCGCTGCTCGCTGCGGCTTTCGCCGTCCTGATCGCCGTAGCCTTCTCGATCTTCTGGTACAGCCACCCCTGGCCCGCGGCCGGCGTCGACGAAAGCGCCGCCAGCATGTCGCTCCAGGTGTATGCCGGCAAGACCGCCTCGGGGGAGCCCCTGTGTAGGGTCGGCGAGATCAACCGCAAGTGCAGCGTGTACGGGAAGGTCTTCACCGTTCAGGTCCTGGCCTCCGTGCCGCCTCCGGCCGGCTACACGGCCTACCGGATCGTGCTGCAATATCCCTCTACTATATTCACCCTTCAACAGCAGCCCCGCCTTTCCGAGAGCAAGGTGGCCTGCATCCTCGGCTCGGAGACGAAGTCGACCGGGAGATACAGCCTGAACTGCAAGCTGGTGTCACCGATCCCACCGCAGCCGACGCCGCCGGACCCGCCTCGCTCCCTGGCCAACGTCATATTCGTCTGCGCCCCGAAGGGGGGGTCGATCGTCCTGGTGGGAGGGTTTGGGGAGAACGCCAGCGCTTACACCAGCCCGAGCGTCTACGGCGGCACCACCGTCTTCCTCAAGTCGGTGGACAAGGCCGGCAAGCAGATGGCCGACGCCGTGCAGATCAACTGCTCGGCGCCCACCGCTACCCCTACACCGACCAACACCTCCACGGCGACCAGGACGCCGACGCACACGCCCACCCGCACGCCTACGCGGACATCGACGTCCACGGCGACTCGCACCTCTACGCCGACGTCCACGGCGACAGCGACCTCCACGTCGACGCGGACCTCCACGGCCACGTCCACGGCGACGGCGACCTCCACGTCGACGCGG
>MGOB01000090.1:18625-20556 GCA_001796995.1 Chloroflexi bacterium RBG_16_68_14
CACGGCGACAGCGACTCATACTGCGACTGCGACGGCGACGGCGACTCACACATCCACGGCCACCTCGACGCAGACGTCCACGTCCACGGCGACCTCCACGTCGACGCATACCCCTACGCAGACCTCGACGCGCACCGCGACGTCCACCTCTACGGCGACGGCGACGCACACGTCCACGCGGACGTCGACGCCCACGTCCACCGGCACCGCCACGGCGACGAGTACGCTGACCCCCACCTCGACGGCCACGCGTACGGCCACCGCCACGTCCACCGGCACGGTGATCGTGAATACCCTGACGCCGACCCCGACCCAGACGAGGACGGCCACGCCCACCATCACCCCGACGCCGACGGTGACGTCCACCGGCACGGTGATCGTGTTCACGCCCACCATCACCCCGACGCCCACGGTGACGCCTACGCCGACGGTGACCCCCACCTCCACCATCGGGCCGGCGGGAGTGGAAACCCCCACGCCGACGACGACGGACACGCCCACCGTGACGCCGGTCAATACCGTCCTGGGTACGACCGTCACGCCGCCGCCTACGAGGACACCGGAGTCGGTCGTGGGCGGGGCGGGGCGGCTGCCGCCCTCCGGCGGCGGCGGGCCGAGCGGCTCCGGCGACTATCTGCTCGTGGCCATCCTGCTGGCCTTGGGGGCCGGGCTTCCCGTGTTCTGGTACGCGGGCTCCCGAGGCGCGGGCGTGGTCGCCCTCGCTCGGACGGGCCCGGCGGTGCCGACGATCACCGTCATCTCCAGGTCGGGGTCTCCGCAGAGGTTCTCGCCTCGGCCCTTGCCTCGACTGGTCGCGCCGCCCAGCTTCCGGCCGCCCCGGCGTGAGGGCGAAGGCTAGTCAGAGGTAAGCGTCGCCAGCTCGTCGGCGTAAGTAGGCGCTCCTGGGCAAGACCCTGCCGCGTAGCTGTTCCCCTGAGACCGGACGGTCGCATCCTCATCGATAGGCGGAGGGCTATCTCTTCTGAAACCAGGTATTTCTACACAGATGTTCATCCCAATCGCGATGTTCCTCGGCGCGCGGGCTGAGTGCAGCTTGGATGGAGACGTTTGGCCCTGTTATAATGACGTTTGGATTGTGAAAACCTTCTCGATTGTTCCACCAACCAAGTTATGCGGGGACGATTAGACCGTTTTGGAATAGGAGAGCCCCGCCCAGTCTAAGAATTCAAGAGTGGGGTCTGCCAGGAGTATGGATGCGTTCGCAACTGTGGCATCGCGGACAGAAGATGGTCGGGAGCCAGCGCGGCCGGGCGTCGCTCGTCGTGCTCGTCAGTGCTGGGCTGCTGACGGCGGCCACTATCCTCCTAGCCAGCGGCCTTAGTCTCTTCTCCAGAGACGGCGTCCCCGGCCCGCGCCTCGCCTATGCCGTCGTCGGGACCATCTCCATTACGTCGGTCACGGACCTCGGTGGCGGCAACTTCTCAGCCGGCGGCACCTGGGCTCCAACCGGGAGCCAGTGCTGGATTCCTGGGGGAGGGGGGACATTCCACTACTACATCGAGCTGTGGGAGGATCCGGATGGGTCGCTCCCGGTGACGGGCACCCTGCTCAACACCGTCAACCCGGCCCCCTGCAACGGCGACTACACCAGTGACGTGGACGACGACGATCGCGGCCTGGGAGGGGCGTGGCCCGGTTCAGGTCAAGGAGGCAATACCTTCACCCTCGGCCCAGGGGAGCACCATATCTGCGCCATCCTGCGCCATGTGAACGTCCAGGGGCAGGACCTCGGCTCCACCGAGGTGTGCTTCGACCAGACCGTCACCGGGCCGACACCTACCCCCACGAGCACGGCCACGGCGACGGCGACGGGCACGCCCACCAACACGCCGGTCGACACGGAGACGCCGACCAGCACGCCCACGGAGACGAACACGCCCACGGACACACCGACCGAGACGCCGGAGGAC
>MGOB01000090.1:20598-22664 GCA_001796995.1 Chloroflexi bacterium RBG_16_68_14
CGCCGACCAGCACGCCCACCGAGACGAACACGCCGACCAGCACGCCCACGGAGACGAACACGCCGACCAGCACGCCCACGGAGACGAACACGCCGACCAGCACGCCCACCGAGATGCCGGAGGACACGCCGACCAGGACGCCGACTCACACGCCTACGGGGACACCGACCGAGACGCCGGAGGACACGCCGACTCGGACGCCCACCAGCACGCCCACCGAGACGGACACGCCGACCAGCACGCCCACCCGAACCACGACGCCTACGCCGACGGATATTACCGTGCCCATCGCTACCGCGACCCCTACGGACACGCTTACCGAGACCCCGACGCCTACCGATACGGCGACGCCGACCCTTACCCCCATCATCGTGATCGTCCCGACGGCGACGCCAACCGACACGCCTACCGAGACTCCGACGCCTACCGAGACTCCGACGCCTACCGAGACTCTGACGCCCACCGAGACGGCGACGCCCACCGAGACGGCGACCCCCACCGCCACCTCCACGCCAACCCACACCCCTACTCCCACGGCGACGGCCACCGCCACACCTACCTCCACGCTGACGGCCACGCCCACCGCGACGGCTACCTCCACGCCGACGGCGACCTTTACGCCGACGCCCACCGCCACCAGTACGGCCACCAGCACCGCCACGCCGACGGCTACCTTCACCGCCACGCCAACCAGCACCGCCACGCCGACGCAGACCGACACCCCAACGCCCACGGCTACGCCGACGCAGACCGATACCCCGACGCCTACGCCGGGCGTCTCCGTCCTGCCCGCGACTGTCACGCCGCCCGCGACGCCGACGTCGGAGGTCGCGGGCGCGCTTGGGCTGCCGAGGGCGGGCACCGGCTCTGCTGCCGCGGATGATCACGGCCCGTGGCTGCCGCTGCTGGGTCTGGGCGCCGGGGCGCTGGCGCTGGCATACTGGCGTCTGTGGCTCAGCCGCCAGCGCCGCTCGGCCGGCGGATAGCAGCGTAGGTCTTCGTTCCTCCGCTTAGCAGGACGCGGGGCCAGCGGGCCCCGCTCCTGCGCGGGGTTTGCCGCTGTGAGGGCCACTAGCCTACAATCGGACTGCGAGAACTCTTTCGAGGGAGCCCATGGAGATCATCGTTAGAGGGCAGCATTTCGACGTACCGGATCACGTGGAGACGCGCCTCCGCCACAAGCTGGCCCGCCTGGAGCACTACCTCCCCCTGCTCCGCGACGCCGCTGCCGAGGTGGACATGGCCCACGAGAAGGCGAAGGAGCCGGACCAGCGCTACGTGGTGCACGTGACGGTGAGCGGGCACGGTGTCCACCTCCAGGCGGAGGAGCGGGCCGCGCGGCCGGAGGCGGCGGTAGACCAGGCGGTCCAGGTGCTCAGCGCCCAGGCGCGGCGCCAGAAGCAACGCCTCTATGAGCGCGGGCGTAAGAGGGCGGCGAAGGAGCTGGCCCCCCAGCTCGCGGAGGCTGCCCCGCCGTCCGAATTGGAGAAGGAGGAACAGGACCTGCTGAGCGGCGTGGCGCGAGTGAAGCGGTTTCCGGTGAAGCCCATGACTACAGAAGAGGCCGTGGAGGAGCTAGAGCTGCTGGGCCATGACTTCTTCCTCTTCTACCATGGGGAACTGGAACAGTTTGCCCTGCTCTACCGGCGGCGGGCCGGAAACTACGGGCTGATCATTCCGGAGCTCTCGTGATCATCACCGTCACCCTCAACCCGGCTGTCGACCAGACCCTGGAGCTGGAGCAGCTCATGCTGGGGGACACCAATCGCGTGCTGGATAGCCGCATCGATCCGGGCGGCAAGGGGATCAACGTCTCCCGCGTGCTCCGGGAGCTAGGTCGGGAGAGTCTGGCCGCCGGCTTCGCGCCGGGGAGCCTTGGTCGCTTCGTGGAGCACGCCCTGCTGGAGCAGGGCATCCTCTGTGACTTCGTCCACACCCGCGGCCAGACCCGGACCAACCTCACGCTAGTGGACGACTTCTCCCACGAAACCACGTTGCTGAGCTACCGGGGCCCGGAGGTGGACCCCCGCCACGTCCACACGCTGGAGACCCGGCTGCGCCGCTAC
>MGOB01000090.1:22760-36182 GCA_001796995.1 Chloroflexi bacterium RBG_16_68_14
GGCGCCCGCACCGTGCTGGACGCCGACGCCGAGGCGCTGGCCGTCGGCCTGACCGGCCGGCCGGACCTGGTGAAGTCCAACCACCACGAGGCGGAGCGACTCTTGGGCAAGTCGCTGGACGAGGACGACGTGCTGGTGCAGGCGGCCGAGGAGCTGCGGGAGTCGGGGGCAGCTACCGCTGTGGTCACCGCCGGTGCCCGCGGCGCCGTCGCCGTGAGCGAGGAGGGCGCCTGGTGGTCCTGGCCGCCGCCGACGGTGGTGGTCAGTGCCGTCGGCGCGGGCGACGCGCTCCTGGCCGGGCTCCTGATGAAGCTGGAGGAGGGCGCCCCCATGGAGGAGGCGCTGCGCTGGGGCACCGCCGCCGGCGCGGCCGCCTGTCTCACGTCGGGCACCCAGCTCTGCCGGCGGGAGGACTTCCAGCACCTTCTGCCGGACGTGCGCGTCGAGCAGATCCGGCGCGGCGCTCCGGCGCGCGTCTCTCAGTCCGAAGGGCCTCAGGACAAAGACCCTCGGCCTTAGTCTAGAATACGGAGCTTCCCCTTGCCAGCCGCGCCGGTCCTCATCGTCTTCCTGGGGGGCATGGGCGGCAGCCCCATCGAGGACCTGCTAGGCCGGGCGCTGGCGGAGGCCGCGCTCGATCTGCTGGAGGAGGCGCTGGCGACGGACGCCTTCGGCGGGGCCGTGCTGGTCACCGACAGCGATGCATTGGCGGGTCGCCTGCCCCCTGGCGTCGACCTCGACCGGGATGAGGAGCCGTTCCACTTCGGCAGGCGCCTGGCCGCTGTCGTAGCGCAGCGCGGCATCCACCGGCCACTGTACGTGGGCGCCGGGGGCGTGCCGCTGCTCCGTGGGTCGGACCTGGCGGCGGTGGCGCGCCACCTCTCGGAGGGCGAGAAGATCGTCATCGCTAACAACTACTTCTCGGCGGACCTGGTCGCCTTCACCCCCGGGGAGGCCCTGCAACGCATCGAGTTGCCCGCCGGCGATAACCTGCTGCCCCGCCTGCTCCACGGCCAGGCGGAGCTGGAGAGCCGGCCGCTACCGCGCAGCAGCGGCACCCAGTTCAACATCGATTCCCCGGCCGACCTGGCGATCCTGAAGCTGACGGGCGGGGCGGGCCCGCACCTGAGCCGCTTCCTCGCCGGCTTCCAAGCCAACCTGGAGCCCTACCGGCGGCTGATGTCCTATTTGGTAGACCCCAAGGCGGAGGTGCTGCTGGCCGGTCGGGTCGGCAGCCAGGTGTGGCAGTACCTGGAGCGCGAGACGGCCTGTCGGCTGCGGGTGTACTCGGAGGAGCGGGGGATGCAGGCGGCCGGGCGCGACGCCACCGGCGAGGCCCGCTCCCTGCTGGCGTTCCACCTGCGAGAGGTGGGCTGCCGTCGCTTCTTCACCGAGCTGGGAGAGCTGGCCGACGCCGCCTGCATCGATACGAGACCCCTTCTCGCCCACCTGGGAGTGCAGGCCCCGCGGGCCGGTCGCTTCTGGTCGGACCTGGGCTGTCCGGAGCAGGTCGGGGAGCCGTTCCTGCGGGAGTTCACCGAGGCGGCCCGGCAGGCGCCCATCCCGGTGGTGCTGGGCGGCCACTCGCTGGTGGCCGGTGGCCTCATGCTGCTCACCGAGGCGGCCTGGCGGGAGGAAGACCAGCGATTGCTGAGCCAGGATGGCTCCTAGCAGAACGAAGGACGCCCCTGCTATGCTAGGCGCGATACTGGCCGGTCACGTCGGTCTGATGTTGCTCCTCCTCGATCGATGACGGCGCTGTCCCGGGCCATCGCCACTGCCACAGAGGGCGTCCGCCTCTGGCCGCGCTGGCTGGTGCTCACGCTGGCGGGCATCGCCTTCCTCCTTGTCCTGGGCCTTCCCACCATCATCATTCCCTTCGCAACGGACCAAGTGTGGTTTGCGCTTGGCACGCGCACCATCCTCGATGGCGGCCAGCTCTACCGTGACTTCTGGGAGCATTCGCCGCCGTTGATCTATTTCCTCTACGCTCTTCCCTTCGTCCTGGCCGGCGAGCACATGGAAGCAGTGCGCGTCTTCGACCTGATCAACGTCGGCGTGGCGATGGCCGGCGTGTTCTTTTTGGGGCGGCGCTTCTTCGGCGAGCGCGCGGGCGTCTTCGCCGCCGGCCTCTACGCCTTCGCCTACCTCGCGTGGGCGGCACCCGCGGATCTGGGCGAGAGGGAGAGCTTCATGGCCGCGCCGCTCGCCTTCGCCTTCGCGCTCTACGAGCCGGACGATACGCGGCCGGACGCGCCGCTGCGCGCCGTGCTAGCGGGACTGCTCCTGAGCATCCCCTTTGCGTTCAAGGCGCCGGCGCTCCTCTTCGTCCTCGCCCTCCCTGCCGCCGAGCTCCTTCTGCGCCGCGAAGGAAGCTGGTCGACGTCAGGCGCGGCCGGCCGGCTGGGGGCGGCCGCGCTCGGCTTCGCCGTCGTCCCAGTGGCGTTGGCGCTCTACATGGCGGCCGGCGGCGTGATCGACGACTTCATCGACATCGAGCGCAACTACACGGCGCACTACAACGCTTATCGCTACCCAGCCGGCCTTTCGCACCTCGGCTTCCTGCTCGACGGGACGTCCGACTTCATCACGAGCACGTCGTTCCTCGTGGTGCCGACTGGTGGGGCGCTGCTCTTCGCCTTCTTTCGCCCGAGGGACGCGCGCCGCGTCGCGCTGCTGGCGTTCGTCACGCTCATGGCCGTCGCGGGCATCTGGTGGCAGGGGAAGATGTACAGCTACCACTGGGTCGTCCTCCTCCCGCTGCTGGCGCCGCTCGCCGGCTACGCGGTCGACCAGCTCGGTGTCCTATTCGCGGGGTTGCCAAAACCGCGGGCGCTTGGCGCCTGGGCGCTCCTCGCCGTGGCGCTGATCGTGCTCGCCTATCCAGCGCTCCGCGACACGTACGATGACTACCGTGTCCTTATCCGCTACGCGGACGGCTCGATGAGCAGGCGCGATGTCGAGACCCACTACCACCCGCTCTACGCGCAGAACCATCAGATCGTCGATTACGTCCGCGCCCATTCGAACGAGAACGACCAGATCTTCGTCTGGGGCCTCTGGCCGCAGGTCTACTTCTGGCTCGACCGGCCGCTGGTCGACCGATTCGTGGTCAACTCCGGGCTGCGCGCCACCTGGGCGCCCGACTCCTGGCGCGAGGAGTTCATGCGCGACATCCAGGCCACGCCGCCCCGGTTCTTCGCCGTCGCCCGCGGCGACCGACAGCCCTGGCTGGCGGGCACCAGCCAGACCTCCGACGAGCACGTGCGCGATAGCTTCCCCGAGCTCCAACGGTTCCTGGAGAGCCAGTACGTGCTGGTGCTGGACCTGGACCTCTTCCTCCTGTATGAGTACGCAGGCCTTCGAGCAGTAGAGGGGATGCCCGGCGCCTGCCCGCCTCGCGTTGACACCCCGTTCGGGCCTCCGCTACACTGCCCGCGGGAGGGGGAGCGCCCGTGACGTATCGAACCAAGATGGGCGGTTGGGGAGCTGGATCACCTCCCCGGTGAGGGCGGTGGTTCGTTGCCCGCTGTGAGCCACGTCCGCCCCTGACGTGGCTCCTTTCGTTTGGAGAGGGTCAGGAGGGAGCGTACCATGCTGGAGGTTGAGCAGGCCAAACTGGCCCTTGAGCAGACCGATCCCGAGATCTTCCGGCTCATCAAGGAGGAGGAGCGCTACCAGTTCGAGACGGTGCGGCTCATCCCCTCGGAGAACTACGCCTCCGCAGCGGTGATGCAGGCCACCGGCTCCGTCCTCACCAACAAGTACTCGGAAGGGTATCCTGGCAAGCGCTACTACGAGGGCCAGCGCTATATCGACCAGATCGAGACGCTGGTGCAGGAGCGGGCGAAGGCGCTCTTCGGCGTGGAGCACGCCAACGTCCAGCCCTACTCCGGCTCGCCGGCCAACATGGCCGTCTACTACGCGCTCCTGGAGCCGGGCGAGACGATCATGGGGATGAGCCTGCCCCACGGCGGCCACCTCACCCACGGCTGGAACGTCAACTTCTCGGCCCGCTTCTACCGCGCTGTCCAGTACACTGTCCACCCGGAGACCCACCGCATCGACTACGACCAGGTGCGGGAGCTCGCGCGCAAGGAGCGACCGAAGATCATCGTCTCCGGCGCCACCGCCTACCCGCGCGAGTTTGACTTCAAGACACTGGGCGAGATCGCGCGCGAGGTGGAGGCCTACTTCCTGGCCGATATCTCCCATATCGCCGGCCTCGTCGTCGCCGGCGTCCATCCGCACCCGGTGCCCCACGCCGGTGTCGTTACCACTACCATACACAAGACGCTGCGCGGCCCCCGAGGCGCCATGATCCTCTGCCGCCAGGAGCACGCCGACGCCATCGACCGGGCGGTCTTCCCGGCGCTCCAGGGCGGGCCGCACAACCACACCACGGCGGCCATCGGGGTGGCGCTGCGGGAGGCGGCGACGGAGGAGTTCCGCGAGTACGCGCGACAGGTGGTGCGCAACGCCAAGGCGCTGGCGGGCGAGCTGCTGGAGCGCGGCTTCCGGCTCATCTCCGGCGGCACGGACAACCACCTCATTCTCATCGACCTGACGAACAAGGGGATCTTCGGCAAGAAGGGCGCGCAGGCGTTGGACCGGGCGGGCATCGTCTGCAACTACAACCCCATCCCCTACGACCCGCGCAAGCCCTTCAGCCCCAGCGGCATCCGCATCGGCACGCCGGCGGTCACCTCGCGGGGCATGGGAGAGGCAGAGATGCGCCAGATCGCCGCCTGGATGGACCAGGTCATCGCCGCGCCGGAGGACGCAGAGCTGGCCGTTCGGGTGCGCGGGGAGGTGCGCGAGCTGTGCCGGGCCTTCCCGGCCCCGGGCATCACTGTCACAGATGGTTGACGGCGCGTCGAACGGCACCTATACTGAGGTGGCTGGAATTCGGCCGAACTGAGCCCGGCAGACGAGCCTGGCCGGGTTGTTTTTCTTTGCCCGCAGGAGGTGTCATTGCGGCGGTACGAACTGGTCGTTATCATCAGCCCGCAGGTGGCTGACGAAGCGGTGCCGGAGACCATCGACCGGCTGGTCCGGCGTCCCATAGAGAGCCAGGGCGGGGTGTGTGAAGAGGTCAGCCACTGGGGCCGGCGGAAGCTGGCTTACCCCATCGCACGGCATCTGGAGGGGAACTACGTGCTGACGCAGCTCCAGTTGGAGCCGCTGCAGACCAAGGAGCTGGAACGGGGCCTTCGTATCTCGGAGGAGGTGATCCGGCATCTTCTGGTGCGGATGGAAGAGTAGCTGGCCAAGGATGAGAGACGGCGAAGGGAGTTGGTGTTATGGCGGGGCTGAACAAAGTGATGCTCATCGGCAACGTTGGCACGGATCCAGAGATGCGCTACACGGCGAACGGGAACGCGGTCACTTCGTTTCGCATCGCCTGCAGCCGGACCTGGACCGGTCCGGACGGGGAACGGAAGGAGGAGACGGAGTGGTTCAGCGTCGTCACCTGGGACAAGCTGGCGGAGACGGTGAGCCAGTTCCTGCAGAAGGGCCGGCGCGCCTACGTGGAAGGCCGGCTGAAGACGCGCTCCTGGGAGGGGCCGGACGGGCAGCGTCGCTTCCGGACCGAGGTGATCGCCAATACGGTGCTCTTCCTGGATCGGGCGCAGGCCACCCATCTGCCGGAGGAGGCCCCTCTGGTGGAGCCGGAAGAGGTCCCGCTTGAGCAGCCCGAATGAGCATGAGGTGAAAAACGCGTGAGCTTCGAAGAGCAAGAGCCGAGGGAGGAAACAGCGCCCGCGCAGCAGGAAAGCCAGCCTGCGCCGCCGGCCGAGGTGCTGGAGGCGGAGGGGAAAGCCCCCGTTGCGGAGCTGACCGAGGAGCGGGTGGAGGGCGGAGAGGAGCGGGCGGAGAAGGGGCGTCCAGGTCCTGGAGAGCGCCGGCGCCGCCCCTTCGGGCGGCGTAGGGTCTGCGCTTTCTGCACCGAGAAGGTCCGCGTCATCGATTACAAAGATGCGGCTAAGCTCCGGCGCTACCTCTCCGACCGCGGCCGGATTGAGGCGAGGCGTAAGACGGGCACCTGCGCCAAGCATCAGCGCTGGCTCGCCCTTGCCCTGAAGCGGGCGCGACAGCTGGCGCTCTTACCCTATACGCCGGAGCACATCCGGACGACGGGGATGTTCGCCGCCCGCCGGTAGGCCGAAACAGAATGCAGCGGGAGATGCGAGGGCGGCAGGCCCTCGTTGTGTCTCCGGCACTGGTGCAGGTGAAGGATGGCGAAAGCGAAGTCGCAAGCAGCAGCGCGGAGTCGCGAGGCCCGCAAGGCTGAGGCCGAGCGCTGGAATCGATTCCTCATCGTCGGCGGCGTGGCGGCCGCCATCCTGGTCGCCCTGGGCATCATCGGCTTCGGGTGGTATCAGACGCAGATCCGCCCCCTGAGCAAGACCGTCCTCCGGGTGGGGGACACGAAGATCAGCCTGGCGCACCTGGAGCGGCGGATGCGCCTGGAGCGCGCGGAGCGACCCTTCGCTCTGCAGGGGCAAAACCTGCTCCAGTTGCCGGACCTGGTCCTCAGCCAGCTTGAGGTGGAGGCGACGCTGCTGGAAGGGACGGAGGAGCTCGATATCACGGTAACCGAGGAGGAGGTGGACGCAAAGATCCGCGAGGAGGGCGACCTCGCCGAAGACGTGGCGCCCAACCTCTTCGCCGACGAGTACCGCCGGCAGGTGGAGAAGAGCGGCCTGGAACCGGACGAGTATCGACAGATGCTGCGGGCCAGGGTTCTGGGAGAGAAGGTGCTCAACTACTTCGTCTTCCTCGCCCCAAGCGAGGAGCCGCAGGTGCGCATCCGCTGGATCATTGCGGACAGCGAAGAGCGGGCCCAGCAGGCGTTCTGGCGGCTGGCGTCCGGGGAAGACTTCGCCGCGCTGGCCAAGGAATTCTCCGTGGAGTCCAGCAGCGCTGAGCAGGGCGGCGTGATCGAGTGGTCCCCCCGCGGCACCTTTCCCATCGCTGAGCTTGAGGATTTCCTCTTTCAGCAGGCGGAGCCGGGCCAACGCAGCGAGATCATCGCCAGCGGTCAATTCTTCTACATCGTGGAGCTGCTGGGGCGGGACGAGAGCCGGCCCCTGGACGATGACCAGAAGCGGGTGGTCGGCAGTCGTGAGATGCAGAAATGGCTCGACGACATGAGGACCAAGCTGGGCATCGAGCAGGACTTCACCCAAGAGGACTCCATACGGGCCCTGAATGACGTCCTCGACTAGCGACTAGTGGCTGGACGGCGGGAGCGGAAAGCATGGTCAAGGAAGCCCATTCGGAGGTGACAGCGGGCGGCCTGGGCTGGGTGCAGGACCAGCTCTACCAGCTCAAGGCCCAGGTGGCGCAGCTGGAGCAACAGCTCGGCCATCTCCAGTCCATGGCGACAGCGAAGACCGAGCAGATGCGGGAGATGGAGGCCTCGCTGCGGGAGGCGGCGCTGGGTGCGACCCTGGCGTCCCGGCTCCAGGAGGAGCTCAACCAGGCAGCGGCCCTGATCGTCCAGCTCCAGGACCAGCAGGCGGAGGCCAAGGAGCGCCTCGATGCGCTGGCGCGCCAGCGCGAGGCGGAGGAGAGCCGGGACCAGCAGGAGTGGACGGAGGTGGCCAGGCGCGTCGAGCAGCTAGAGCGGCAGGTGGAGCTCTGGCACGACCGGCAGGCGGGCGTGGATGAGGTGGGCCGGCGCTTCCAGGAGGGGCTATCGCTGCTGCGCCAGCAGCTCCAGCAGATAGAGCAGCGGCTGGAGGTGGCGGAGAGCAAGGCCGCGCGCAGCCTGGAGGGCGCCAACCGCACTGAGCACACGCTGACGGAGACAGAGGCTACCCTCCTCGCCCTCCAGCGGGAGGATGAGACGCTGGCTGAGCGCACGCGGATGCTGACGGACGTCACCCACCGGCTGGAGAGCACGACGAGCGAGCACCAGCAGCAGCTGGCGCGGCTGGACCTGCTGGCCGAGCGGATCGAACTGCACCGGGCAGAGCGCCAGCGGCTGGAGGAGCGAGCGCTCCGGCTGGAGGAGGAGCTGGGCGAGCTGCGCGCCCGCGCCGAGGAGCAGGAGCAGCAGCAGGGGCGGCTCAGCGCCCAGCAGCAAGGCCTGGCCTCCCGCCTCGATGCCCTGCTGGAGCAGGTGACGAACCAGCGGGCCACGCTCGTCGACCAGATCCGCAAGCTCACCGGCACCCAGGAACGCACCAAGCGACGCCAGATCCAGGAGACGGAGCGCGAGATCCGGGAGATGAAGCAGTATGTCGCCGACCTCATCGACGAGTAGGCCCGCCGGGAGGGAGGAGCTCTCTCCGGCAGGCCCCTCGGGACGGGGGTTGGGCGTACTGCGTCGCTACCGGCACCTGCTGCCCGTCACGGACGCCACTCCCCTCATCACCCTGGGCGAAGGCGATACCCCCCTCGTTCGTTCGGTCAAGCTGGAGCAGGAGGTGGGCTGTCGGGCGCTCTACTTCAAGCTGGAGAGCTGCAACCCCAGCGGCTCCTTCAAGGACCGGGGCATGGTCGTCGCAGTGGCGAAGGCGGTGGAGCGGGGCGACCGCGCCGTCCTCTGCGCCTCCACCGGTAACACCAGCGCCTCGGCGGCGGCGTACGCGGCCCACTGCGGCCTCCAGGCCTATGTCATCGTGCCCTACGGGCGCATCGCTGAGGGAAAGCTGGCGCAGACCTGCGCTCACGGCGCGCGCATCATCGCCGTCGACGGCAGCTTCGACGACGCGCTGCGCCTGGCCCGCGAGATCACCCAGCGCCACCCCGTCGCCCTGGTCAACTCCATCAACCCGCACCGCATCGAAGGGCAGAAGACCGCTGCCTTCGAGATCGTGGACGAGCTGGGCGACGCGCCCGACGCGCTCTGCCTGCCGGTGGGGAACGCCGGCAACATCACCGCCTACTGGCGGGGCTTCGTCGAGTACTACCAGCGGGAGGTGGCGACGCGTAAGCCGCGCCTCTGGGGCTTCCAGTCGGCGGGGGCGGCGCCGCTGGTGCTGGGCCACCCCGTGGCCGAGCCGCAGACCGTCGCCTCGGCCATCCGCATCGGCAACCCGGCCAGCTGGCAGGCCGCCATCGCGGCGCGCGACGAGTCCGGCGGCGACATCCAGGCCGTCACGGACGAGGAGATCCTGGCCGCCTACCGCCGGCTGGCGCAGGAGGAGGGGATCTTCTGCGAGCCGGCCTCGGCGGCGGGCGTGGCCGGCCTGCTCAAGCGCGTGCGTGAGGGTGCTGACCTCTCCGAGAAGACGGCCGTCTGCATCATCACCGGCAGCGGCCTGAAGGACCCGGAGCGGGCGATGGCGGAGTTCGCGCCGGAGCTGCGCCCCGTCCCCCCGGACGTCCCCACCATCGAGCGGGAGATGGGCCTGGAGTAGGGAGAAGGCAAAGCGCCGGTTTCAACTCGTAGGCCTGAGAGTCAACGGAACAGCGATCCTAGGAAGGAGCACCATTTTGGCACGGCCTGTCGTCCACTTTGAGATCCACGGCAAGGACAGGAAGAAGCTTCAGGAGTTCTACCAAGCGCTCTTCGACTGGAGGATTGACGAGATCGACGCGATGGACTACGGCCTGGTCGCCGCAGGCGAGGGCGGCCCGCCCGAAGGCATCGGCGGCGGCATCGCCCAGTCGGACCGAGCGCCGATGGTGATGATCTACGTGCAGGTGCTGGATCCCGTGGAGACGCTGCGGAAGGCGGAGAGCATGGGCGGCAAGACGATCATGGCGCCCGTCGACATCCCGGGCGGCCCTACCATCGCCCACCTCCAGGACCCCGAGGGCAATCTCATCGGGCTGGTGAAGCAGTAGGCGCGGGCTAGCTCCGCATCGCCTCCGCCTGCTCGATGACCCGGCGCGCGCGCTCAGCGATGGGCCGGTCCACCATCCGGCCCTCGAACTGGACGGCGCCCTCGCCTCTGGCGAGCGCCTCCTCCCAGGCGGCGAGCAGCCGGCGGGCGGAAGCGACCTCCTCCTCGCCGGGGCTGAACACGCGGTGCACCGGCTCCAGGTGGCTGGGGTGGATGACGTACTTTCCCCCGAAGCCCACCGCCTTCGCCCGCTGCGCGTCCGCTACCAGCCCCTCGATGTCCTGGATGTCCGCCCAGGGGGTGTCCAGCGCCACTAGGCCCGACGCCCGCGCGCAGGTGGCGATGACGTAGCGGGCGTACTCCAGCTCCCGCCCCTCCCGGGTGCGGGCGACGCCCATATCGAAGGAGAAGTCCTCGCCCCCCAACATGAGGGCGACGAGACGGGTGGAGGCGCGGCCCATCTCCTGACAGCGGAGCAGCGCCTGGGCCGACTCGATGGCGACGACGAGCTCGATAGTGCCGGGCTTGATGTCGCGGGCCAGCTCCTGCTCGCGCAGGAGCACGTCGATCTGGCGCACGTCCTGGGCCGACTCCGTCTTCGCCAGCAGGACGCCGGCCAGCCCCGGCCGGACGGCCGCGGCCAGGTCGAGCCGCGTCTCCCCGCTCCCGATGCTGTTGACCCGCACGTGGACGGTGCGTCCCTCCCCCGCCAGCCGCCCGACGGCGTCTCGCACCAGCCCGCGGGCGCTGGGCTTTTCGTCAGGCAGGACGGACTCCTCCAGGTCCAGGCAGAGGACATCGGCCGGGAAGCGGCCCGCCTTCTCCAGCATCTCCTCTCGGCCGCCGGGGACGAAGAGGAGGGAGCGGTGGAGGATCACACCTCGTACTCCCCGGCCACGTCCTGGCCGGCCTCCACGTCGTCGATGAACTGGACGATAGTGGGGACGAAGACGTCGGGCCGCCAGCGGTCGCAGCCGTGGCCGGCGCGCCGGACGAGAACAAACCGGGAGCCTTCGAGGAGCTGGTGGTCGCGTTCGGCGCAGGGGCGGAAGCCGTCCCACTCGGCGATCATGACCAGGGCGGGCAGGTGAAGCTGGCGCAGGCGGGCGGTGAGGTCGGGGCGGTTGCGGACGGCCCGGTTGGTGCCGACGAAGGCGTGCATGCTCAGCGTGGCGTAGCGGGCCCGGTCGCGTGCCTGGCGCTCCTCCGGCGGCTCCGGGTGGTCGTAGTAGTGGGGGTCGTTCTCCGTGTCGTAGGCGATGCGCCGCTCGCAGAGGGCGGGCAGCCCCTCCTCGACCGCGATGTGCTCCATCATCTCGAAGTAGGTGTGGAGGGTACGCTCCCACTCGCCGCCCGGGCCTTCGTCGAGCCCGTTGCCGGCCGTGCTGTCGCAGATGACGAGCGAGCGGGTGCGCTCCGGGTAGTCGGCGGCGAACTGGGCGGCGATCATGCCGCCCTGGGAGACGCCGCCCACGTGCGCCTTCTCGATGTTGAGTTCGTCCAGCAGCGCCCGCAGGTCTTGGGCGTACGTCGGCATCGAGTAGGCATCGGGGTCTTCCGGGGCGGTAGTGTGGCCGTGGCCGCGCACGTCGTAGACGAGGAGGCGGACGTGCTTGGCAAGCTCGTAGACGGACTCGGGCCAGCCGTCGGTCGGGCCGAGCCAGCCGTGGTTGAGGACGAAGGTGGGGCCAGAGCCGTGGAGCTCGTACCAGATGTCGATGTCGTTGGCGCGGACGGTGGGCATGGCGCTCCTCCTCTAGCTGTGCCTCAGTATGGCTTTCGTCAGGCGTGGGCCGAGAGCAATGGCAGCCTCGGCCATTGCCAGAAGTGCCAGCGCTAACGAGAACGCGGCGAGCTGGAATGCGACCGCTCCACCGATCGTTCCCTCTGCTACCTCGAAGAGGTACCACCGGTAGCTTATCGACAGTAACGCAGGCAACATCAGGACTCCTATGGAGACGCCAAACAGGTACTCCCGTCTTCCACGCAAGTAGTATCGTAGTCCGAACAAGGCAGCGAGGACAGTAGCTGCAACGAGGGCTGCA
The DNA here is from genome assembly GCA_001796995.1 of Chloroflexi bacterium RBG_16_68_14. Lineage (GTDB taxonomy): Bacteria > Chloroflexota > Dehalococcoidia > DSTF01 > RBG-16-68-14 > RBG-16-68-14. The sequence continues at coordinate 34,609 of MGOB01000090.1, forward strand.
GCCACGGCGATCACGAACGTTCGAACTTCATCTGCCCACGGGGCGCTGCCGTCTTGTTCAACGGCAAGCAGAGGAGCGATCAAGCCACCCCATCCGAAAGCGAGGTTGAGCGAAATCAGGAAGGGAAGGATGCTACCACCTATCCGACCCAGGGTCCTACCCATCATGATATCGATTCTCACCCCCGCTGGCTACGCGCCGAATCGGTGACATGTCCTCACGGCGTGCGGTACTCGCTGGGCATGAGGACGCGGGCGTGCGTCGACTCCGTGAGGGCCTGCCGCTTGCGCACCGCCTCGGCCGCCCGGCGCCACAGCTCGGGTTCGACGCCCTCGGGCGGCTGCTCCCCCCAGGTGCGGGTGCGCTCCCAGTGGGCCAGGTCGTCGTAGCGGGTGAGGAGCACCACCTCGTTCCCCTCGCCGATGATGGTGGTCCAGAGGCCGATGATCCTGGCGCCGGCGGCCTCCATCGCCGGCCAGATGTCCTGGTGGGAGAGCTCCTGGAACTCGCGCCAGGTGCCGGGCTTGGCCTTCCAGGTGCGCAGCACGTAGACGGCCATCAGCGCTCCTCTCGGCCGGCGACGGGCCGGCCGGCGTCCACCTCGGCCAGGAAGTCCAGCACGGCGCCGGTGAACTTCTCCGGCTGCCACATACAGGTGCCGTGACTGGAACCCCTGATGAGCACGAAGCGCGCCCCGGGCATCCGCTCCTTCATCTGCTTGCTGGGGTCAAGCAGAAGGTCTTGGTCGCCGACCAGGATGAGCGTCGGCGCCTCGATCTCCGAGAGCCGCTCCAGAACGCTCTGCTGGTCGGCGAGGGCGCGGCCCCCTCCGATGAAGCCCTCCACGCTCATCCGCTGGAGGCGCTGGACGTGGGCCCGAACGCCCTCGGGAAGCTCCTCCATGCGGGAGAAGCCCTGTAGCTCAGGCCGCTGAGTGTAGAGGCCGCGCATCACCTTCGCTACGCCCTGGCTGCGGACGAACGCCTCCAGCGCCTCCCGCTGGGCCCGCCACTGGTCGCCCAGGCCGAAGTGGGATGGCAGGCTCCCCAGGCCGGCGCCGGTGTCGCAGAGGAGGAGCGCCCGCGTCATCTGCGGGTACGTCAGGGCGAAGCGCATGGCGATCATGCCGCCCAGGGAGAGCCCGCCCACGTAGGCGTCCTCGATCCTCAGGTGCGCCATCAGCGCCCGCTGGTCCTCGAGGAAGGTATCGAGGCGGTAGCCCGGGTCGTCGGCGGGCGGCGCCTCCGAATCGCCGTGGCCGCGCGCGTCGTAGACCACCACGCGGTACTTCTCGGAAAAGGGACCGATCTGGTCGTCCCACATCTCCTTGGAGGCGGTGTAACCGTGGGCGAGGACGAGGGGATAGCCCTCGCCGTAGACCTCGTAGGCCAGCTCGATGCCATTGACCTTGGCTTTGGGCATCTCCGTCCCTTTCCTCTCTCACCCCGACCCGCCTCAAGGCGGGCCCCCTCTCTCCCTCGTTGTACAGACCGGAGACATGGGTTACAGATGTGCGGGGACATGGGTAACACTTCTTGTCGGCGGGGAGGCAAGGAGGTCCCATGCCCTGGAGG
>MGOB01000091.1:0-212 GCA_001796995.1 Chloroflexi bacterium RBG_16_68_14
GAATATCTCGTTATCGAGCCGTCAGGGCTACGTCACTATAGCACAGCACTTTCGGGCGGGCAATCGGGCACGGCCGCTAGCCTTTGACCGAGCCCCCGAAGAGGCCGCGCACCAGGTAGCGCTGGAAGGCGACGACCAGCAGCAGCATGGGCAGGAAGGCGAGCACGGTGCTGGCGAAGGCGATGTTAATCTTGTCCAAGTTCTGCGTCTCC
>MGOB01000091.1:225-3709 GCA_001796995.1 Chloroflexi bacterium RBG_16_68_14
TCTGCACCGTCCGCATATCCGGGTCGTTGGTGACCAAGAGCGGCCACAGGTACTGGTTCCAGGCCTGGAGGAAGGCGAAGACCGCCAGGGTGGCCAGCGCCCCCCGCGCCAGCGGCACGATGACGGAGAGGAGGAAGCGCAGGTGGCCGTAGCCGTCCATCTCCGCGGCGTCCTTCAGCTCACGCGGGATGGTGAGGAAGTACTGGCGGAGGAGGAAGGTGCCGAAGCCCGTGGCCAGGAAGGGCGCCACCAGCCCCTGGTAGGTATCGGTCCAGCCCAGCCACTGAATGGTCTGGAAGTTAGGGATGATCGCCACCTCCAGGGGCACCATCATAGTGGCCAGGAAGACCAGGAAGAGCAGGCCCCGGCCGGGGAAGCGCAGGAAGGCGAAGGCGTAGGCGGCCAGCGCCGACGTGATGAGCTGGCCCAATGTGATCACGCCGGCCACCACCACGCTGTTCAGCAGATAGCGGGCTAAAGGCGTGTCGACCGCGGCGCCGCCGCCCGAGAAGTAGTTCCCCCACTGGGGACTGGAGGGCCAGAGGCTAGGCGGCGGCGCCTGCAGGAACTCCTTGATGGGGTGGAGGCTGTTCACCACCGTCACGTAGAGCGGGAAGAGGAGCACCGCCGCGCAGAGGAGGAGCAGCCCGTAGGCGGGGAGCCGCCGCAGCCAGCGCCGCGCCGCCGGTGTCATCGGTAGAACACCCTTCCCGACAGGAGGCGGAACTGGAGCAACGTCAGGCCCAGCAGGATGACGAAGAGGACGATCGCCTGCACCGAGGCCGCCCCCTTCTGAAAGTTCTGGAACCCCTCCTGATAGATGGAGTAGAGGATGACGTTGCTCGCGTCCACCGGCCCGCCCTCGGTCAGGATCTGGATCTGGCCGAAGGACTGGAAGGCGAAGAGCATCCCCACCACCGACGCGAAAAAGAGGGTGGGCGAGAGCATGGGTAGCGTTACGTGCCAGAACTCTCTCCAGCGTCCCGCCCCGTCCACCCGGGCGCTCTCGTACAGCTCCTCGGGGATGGTCTGGAGGCCAGCCAGGACGATGATGGTGAAAAGGCCGACGTTCATCCACACCGTCGCCATCGAGACGGAGATGAGCGCCCAGTTCGGATCGATGAACCAGGCCCCCACGAGGCTCAGGACGCCCTTGCGCTCGCCCACCGCCCAGCCGCCGTCCTGGAGCCAGGCCACCCGCGGGAGCCCGGCCGTCTCCAGGAGCTCGTTTGCCATGCCGATGGTCGGGTGGAGGAGGACCAGCCAGAGCACCGCGGTGACGGCGACGGAGGAGGCCAGGGTGGAGGAAAAGATGGTGCGGAAGACGACGATGCCGGGCAGTTTCTGGTTCGCCAGCACCGCCAGGAAGGTGCCGATGGCGATGGCCGGCACCACCGTGTACAGGGTGAAGGTGGCCGTCACCAGCAGGCTGCTGGCGAAGGACGAGGACGTGAGCACGTCCACGTACTGCTCGAAGCCGACGAAGACCTGCCGGCGGCCGAAGGGGTCGCTGATGTGAAAGCCAAGGTAGACGGACTTGGCCAGCGGGTAGAAGACGAAAGTGCCGAAGAGCACGATGGACGGGGCCAGGAAGGGCAGCGCAGCCAGGAGCTGCCTGGCCGGACGGGGGAGGGTCCGGCCCCGGGCGCTCGGCCGCGCCGTCGCCGCCGTCATGGGCCGATCCTGCGCCCGGTCTCGGCGTCGAAGAGCTGGAGGTGCACCGGGGCGACGGCCAGCCGCAGCGGCGACCCGATCGGGAGCCGCCGCGCCGCCGGCAGCCGCAACACCAGCGAGCCGCGGGGCAGCGCCACCGTCACGTGCTGCTCACTGCCCAGCGATTCGACCAGGTCTACCTGGCCCTCGAAGCAGGCGGCAAACTCGGCGTTCTCCCCCTCCTGGGGCGCCAAGTGCTCCGGCCGGATGCCGACGACGGCCGACCGCGCGCCCGCCGCCTCGAGGACTGCCCAGAGCGCCGCCAGCGGCCGCACGAAGGCATCAGCCGTTCGCAGCCCCGGCTGCCCATCGACCCGGACAGGCTCCGCCTCCAGAAGGTTCATCGCCGGACTGCCGATGAACTCGGCGACGAAGAGGTTGGCCGGCCGGTCGTACACCTCCTGGGGTGTCCCCACCTGCTGGAGCAGGCCCTGGTGGAGCACGGCGACGCGCTCGCCCATGGTCATCGCCTCCACCTGGTCGTGGGTGACGTAGATGAAGGTGCCGCGCAGCTCCCGGTGCAGCCGGACCAGCTCGGCGCGCATCTGGACGCGCATCTTGGCGTCCAGGTTGGAGAGGGGCTCGTCCATCAGGAAGGCCTGGGGCCGGCGGACGATGGCCCGGCCCAGTGCCACCCGCTGCTGCTGGCCGCCGGAGAGCGCGGCCGGCCTCCGCCGGAGGAGCTCCTGAATGCCCAGCGTGGCCGCTGTCTCGCGCACCAGCCGGTCGATCTCGCTGCGGGAGTACTTGCGCATGCGGAGCCCGAAGGCCACGTTGTCGTAGACGCTGAGGTGAGGGTAGAGGGCATAGCTCTGGAAGACCATCGCCAAGTCGCGGTCCTTGGCGGGCACCTCGTTCACCAGCCGGTCGCCGATGTAGATGCTGCCCTCGCTGGGCTCCTCCAGCCCGGCAGCGATTCGCAGCGCCGTGGTCTTGCCGCAGCCGGACGGCCCCAGCAGGACGAAGAACTCGCCGTCCCGCACCTCCAGCGTGAGGGCGCTCAAGGCGAGCACAGCGCCGAACCGCTTGCTGATACCCTCGAAGAAGACTCGCGCCAGCGCTCGACCCTCCTCGTCTCCGCAGTCGATCTATCTTACCGCGCCCCAGAAAGGAGCGTCACGCCGCCGGCAGCGGGGGATGTTCGTTCACCTGCCCGCCCGCTATGATAGTCACGCATGTCCATCCCGATCATCGCCCATCGCACCTGCCCGCTGGACGCCCCGGAGAACAGTCTCGCTGGCATCCGCAAGGCAAAGGAGCTGGGCGCCGACGGCGTGGAGATCGACGTCCGGCGCTCCCTCGAGAGCGTCCCGGTGCTGATGCACGACCGGTCACTCCGTCGCACCACCGGCGTCCCCGTACCCGTGCGGCTCGCGCCGTTATTCCTCCTGCGCCGCCTTCGCCTCCAGGGCACGCAGGAGGGGGTCCCCACGCTGGCCGAGGCGCTGGAGGCGCTGCCGGAAGGCCTGTTCATGGCCGTCGAGGTGAAGGACGCCCGCGCCGCTCCGGGTACGCTCCGCCTGGTCCGGCAGCGCCAGATGGAGGGCCGCGTCCTCCTCTGGTCGTACCGCGAGCGGGCGGTGCGCCTCTTCGCCCGCGAGGCGCCGGAGATCGAGACCGCGCTGCTGCGAGACGACACCGACCCGGAGGGGCTGCGCCGCTTCCTGGAGGACGCCACCCGCTTCGGGGCGCGGGGCATCTCCGCCCACTGGGCGGCGATCACCCCCCAGTTCGTCGGCGAGGCGCACGACCGCGGCCTGCGGGTCTACTC
>MGOB01000091.1:3905-9073 GCA_001796995.1 Chloroflexi bacterium RBG_16_68_14
CGGCGGCACCCAGTCCGGCCCGCCCCAGCTCAGGTCGAACTGGTAGCTGTTGGCGACGTGCGCCCAGAGCAGCCAGGCCGTCCAGCGGGTGACGCCGTAGAAGAAGCTGGCGCGGTAGAGCGCCAGCAGCGCCCTCTCCGGCAGAAGACGAGCGCCCCAGCCCCAGATGGGGTCCGCCGGCAGGATGGTATCACGGAAATAGCTGCGCGTCAGTATCCGCCAGTTGAAGGCTCCGTAGGCCACCCAGACCCCGTCCCAGACGAAGCCGAGGCCGCTGAAGTAGGCGCCGGCGTCGGCCCAGCGGCCGGTCTGCCCGGCGTAGGCCCAGGCGTCGAGGCTGAACTGGTGGGTCGTGAGGGGGAAGAAGAGCATGGTGCCCACGGCGTCCCCCATATCGGTGAGGGCGTGGGACCACTGGCCGAGGAGGAAGCTTAAGGCCCAGATCCGCTTGCGCGTGAGCAGCAAGATGGCCAGGGCGATCACCACCCCAAAGGCGAGCGAATGGGTGAAGCCGAAGCCGGGCCAGCCCCGGTGGAACTGGGCCGGGTCGTCCGCCTTCAGCTCCACGCCGAAGACGTTGATCCCGTAGACGAACCACTTGGTGGCCAGGTCCGGCGCGTAGGAGCCGATGAGGAGCGGGATGATGGCGACGCGCCGGCCCAGGTGGCGCTGGATGGCGTAGGGCTCCAGGTCGTGGGCGGCCCAGCTCATCGCCGCAGGCCGATGAGCGCGGGCAGGAGCCAGACCGCCAGCAGCAGGAAGCCGGCGCCCTCCACCCAGGAGAGGAGGAGCCTGGGGAAGAAGACCCCCAGGGTGACGTAGGCCGCCCCAGCGGCCAGGTAGAGAGCGAGCGCGCGCTGGCCCGGCGTCATGGTCGATCGCTATTGATCCACGCCGGGCCAGCCAGCGTCAACCGGGCACCGCCTCCAACTCCCCGAAGGACGGGCTTCAGCCTGCCAGCGACCGGGGGGTCAGCGACAGGCTAAAGGCCTTCGAAGAACTGCCTCAGGGCTGGATGACGACGCGGGTGCCGTAGGTGGCGAAGTTCCAGAAAAACTCGGCGTCGGCGTAGCGCATGCCGACGCAGCCGTGGCTGGTGCGCTCGTTGCCGAAGACCCCGTCGGGGCGCCAGTAGTTGAGGTGGAGGGCGTGGCCCTCGGTGGTGAAGTACTGGGTGAAGAGGACATCCTCCAGCACGTAGTACTCCTCGGCGCCGATGGAGGCGGAGGTCATCGTCTCATCGTAGACCCGATAGATGATGCGGAACTCGCCCACGGGCGTCTCCCAGCCGTCCTTGCCCGTGGTGACCTGGGCCGTGTGCCAGGGCGTGTTGCCCACCATGGCTGCCGCCGTCTGATCGCTCAGGTCCACCAGCACCCAGCGCTCGTCCGGGCCGGGCGGCGGCAGCGAGAGGGGACGCTGCGGGGTGGCGGTAGGCGTGGCCGTCGGGGTAGCCGTCGCCGTGGCGGTAGGCGTGGCCGTCGGAGTGGGCGTTACGGTCGCCGTTGGGGTGGGCGTGGGGGCGGGTGGCGTCCAGACGAACCCGCTGCCGAAGCAGCTAGTCACGGCGATGAGCGCTACCGCGGCGCCGGAGAGGCCGACCAGGCACGCCCCAACGATGGGCGTCCTGCGCGCCCGGCCGTTGAGGCTTTCCAGGACAGGAGGCTCAGCGTTCATGTCGGGCAGGCGTCAGCGTCTTCGCCCGCAAGCCCGATGAACATCCCGAACCTTCCTTCTAGCTCGAAAACGGGCAGCGCGATCTTTTCTGCAGTGTAGACGAGGCGGCGAATGGCCGTCAATGGCGCTACCTGCGGCCGACCACGCATTGACACAGTATTGAGATAAGGCATAATGGAATTACCGTTTGCTCGTGAGGGAGGCAGGAGGCTCGCCCGTGACAACGCGTCGCCTTGAACGACAGGCCCGGGAGGCTCTGTCCGACGCCTTGCTCGCCCTGGCCGCCTCGCTCCAGGACGCGGCGAGCGCGGACGACGCGCTGAGCCACCTTACCCGCGGCCTGGCGGACCGGGGCGTCGCCTGCGCGCTCCTCGTCCAGCCGGCGGGCAAGCCGGAGCTGCTGGTGGAGCGCGCGACGCTCCCGCTGGCGCCCGATGTCTGGGGCCGTCCGCTGCGCCTGCCCCGCCTGGCCGCCGCCCTCGCCCGTGGCCGCCCCCTCGTCCAGGCCGACGTCGACGGGGCTTTCACCGAGGCCACCCCGGAGGGGGCACAGCGCCCCTTGCTGACCGAGCGCGTGGCCGGCACCCTCATCGCCGTGCCGCTGCGCCTCTCCGCCCAGCGGGGAGCCGTCCTCTGCGTCGCCTCGCGCGAGCTCGAGGAGCGGGACGCGACGGCGGCTTGGGGCCTTGCCCTCCAGGTGCGCAGCGTCCTCCAACGAGGGGAGGCGCCCGGGCAGCCGCCCCAGGAAGCCACACCAGGACTGGTCGCGCCCGCCGGCGGCGACCTCTCCGTTTTTCACGAGCTGACCCGCCGCCTCAGCTACTCCCTGAGCGACGACGAGGTGGTGCGCGCCGGCCTGGAGGTGCTGGCGCCTACCCTGCGCTTCCAGTTGGCGGCGGCGGTGGCCTGTCGCGGCGGGCAGGACGTGAGTACGGTCTTCACGCCGCGAGAGGTGTCGGCCGGGACGGCCCGCAGCGCCGCCGCCGGCGCCCTCGATGCTTTCCTGCGCCTGACCGGAGAGAAGCACCGCTATTGCGGCCGGCCGCCCATTCAGACCGTCAGGCTCGAGGTCGAGGCCGCACCGGCCGCCGACGCCGGCCGCCTGCGCAGCGTCCTGGACGCTCCCCTGGTGATCGAGGGTGAGATCACCGGCCTGCTCCGGATCGGCTCCCCAGAGCAGGACGCCTTCGATGCGGCCCAGGAGCGCACCTTCTTCACGGTGGCCAACCAGCTCTCGCTGGCGCTGGAGCGGGTGGCGGCGCAGCGGCAGGCGGAGCGAACCCACCTCGCCTCGCTGGCCGAGAGCCTGAGCGACGGCATCGTGCTGGTGGACGCGGGGCTGCGGGTCACGTCGCTGAACAGCGCCGCGCGCGATGTCCTCGCCTCCCTGTCCGGCGCCGAGCTAGCGGAGGGCGCCATCCTCAGCGACGCCGTCCTGGCGGAGCTGGCGCAGGAGGCGCTCTCGACGGGGAAGCCCACGCCGCTGCGGGAGCTCTCCTCTCCCTCCGCGGCGCCCGGGCGTCGCTACCTGATGGCGATGGCCGCGCCCCTGGCCGGCTCGCCCGAGGGGTCGGCCGCCGTGGTCATCCTGCGCGACGTGACGGAGGAGCGGCTCATGCAGGAGCGGCTCCTCCAGTCGGAGAAGATGGTGTCGGTGGGCCAGCTCGTCTCCGGCGTCGCCCACGAGCTGAACAACCCCCTCACCGGCATCACCGGCTTCGCCCAGCTCCTCCTGGCGCGCGACCTGGACGAGGCGACGAGGCGCGACGTGGAGATCATCTACACGGAGGCGGAGCGGGCCTCCAAGATCGTCCAGAACCTGCTCTCCTTCGCCCGGCGCAAGCGGGCCGAGAAGGAGCTGGCCAACCTGAACGTGCTGCTGGAGCGGGTGCTGGAGCTGCGGGTCTACGACTTCCGGGTCAAGAACATCGACCTGGAGTTGGACCTGGACCCCAAGCTGCCGGAGACGATGGTGGACGCCGACCAGATCCAGCAGGTGTTCCTCAACGTCATCCTCAACGCCGAGCAGTCGATGCTGGCAGCCCACGGTCGGGGGACGCTGGCCGTGCGCACGCGGCGGGAGAAGGGCGTCATCCGCATCAGCTTCCAGGACGACGGGCCGGGCATGACGCCGGAGACGCTCCGGCGCATCTTCGACCCCTTCTTCACCACCAAGGACACCGGCGAAGGCACCGGCCTGGGGCTCACCATCTCCTACGGCATCATCGACGAGCACGGCGGGCGCATCTGGGCGGAGAGCGAGCCCGGCCGGGGCACCACCTTCACCATCGAGCTGCCCATCGTCCGCGGCGTCGAGCAGCCCGCCGGCCCCCGGGAGGAGGAGCCGCCAGCCCCGACAGGTCGGGGCCGCTCCATCCTGGTGGTGGACGACGAGGAGAGCATCCAGCGGCTGCTGGGCAGCATCCTCGAGCTGGACGGCCACCGGGTGGACACCGCCCGCAACGGGATGGAGGCGCTGGAGCGCATCAACCGCCGCCGCTACGACCTGATCATCACCGACATCAAGATGCCGGACATGGACGGCCGCGACCTCTACCAGCGGCTGCTGGAGCTGGACCGCGAGCTGGCCCAGCGCACCGTCTTTATCACCGGCGACACGGTGAGCCCGGAGACGCGCACCTTCCTCCAGCGCGTCGACAACCTCTGCCTGGCCAAGCCCTTCCGCGTGCGCGAGGTGCGGGAGACCATCGCGCAGATCCTGGCGGAGGAGGGCGCTTCGCGCCCGGAACCAGAGAACCACAGAACCTCGGAACCTGCTGACGGCTAGTCGCTGATAGCTGACGGCTCCGCAGCGCTTGACTTCCTGCGACGCCGTGCTAAGCTAGGGCGGGAGGCTAATTTGGTGGCCTCTTTCCAGCACCGAGGTGTGGCGTGGAGCCGCGCATCGTGTTCGGCCTCAAGTTCTGCGCCCTGGCGGCCATCGTGGCGCTCAGCCTGCTCTTGCCGAGCCCCGGCCCAGCCTTGGCGGCGGGCGAGGGCGTGGGGGCCATCGCCGCGGGCCACTCCCATACCTGTGCGCTAACCAGCGGGGGCGGCGTGAAGTGCTGGGGCCGGAATGACTACGGCCAGCTAGGGGACGGGACGACCACGAACCGCGCCACGCCAGTGGACGTGGTGGGGCTGGCCAGCGGCGTGGCGGCCATCGCTGCGGGCTACGGCCACACCTGCGCGCTGACCGGCGAGAGCGGCGTCAAGTGCTGGGGCGATAACCGCTCGGGCCAACTGGGGGACGGCACTGGCGGCACATGGGACGCCTACAGCACCACGCCGGTGGATGTGGTCGGCCTGAGCAGCGGCGTGGCCGCCGTCGCTGCGGGCGGCTTCCACACCTGCGCGCTGACCAGCGAGGGCAGCGTCAAGTGCTGGGGCGCCAACTACTTCGGCCAACTGGGGAACGGGGCGACGACGTATCGGACGACGCCGGTGGATGTGGTCGGCCTGAGCAGCGACGTGGCGGCCATCGCCGCCGG
>MGOB01000091.1:9090-13981 GCA_001796995.1 Chloroflexi bacterium RBG_16_68_14
CAAGGCGGGGTGGGCGGGGTGAAGTGCTGGGGCAACAATTACTATGGCCAGGTGGGTGACGGGACCACCACGAACCGGACGACGCCGGTGGACGTGCTGGGGCTGGGGAGCGGCGTGGCCGCCATCGCTGCGGGCGGCGCCCACAACTGCGGGCTGACCAGCGCGGGCGGCCTCAAGTGCTGGGGAGACAACTACGACGGCCAGCTGGGGGATGGCACGACCGTGACAGAGCCACCCTATGGCCGCACCTTGCCGGTGGACGTGGTGGGGCTAGAGAGCGGTGTGGCGGCCATCTCTTTGGGTGGCGTCCACACCTGCGCCCTTACGACCGGGAGCGGGGCGAAGTGCTGGGGAGACAACTACGACGGCCAGCTTGGGGATGGCACGACGACGGACCGAACGACGCCGGTGGACGTCGTGGGGCTGGGGAGCGGCGTGGCCGCCATCGCTGCGAGCTGGGTCCACACCTGCGCGCTGACCAGCGGGGGCGGGGTGAAGTGCTGGGGCCATAACTCCTGGGGCCAGCTAGGGGACGGGACGAGGGGCGACCTCCCGTGCTACTGCCGCACGGTGCCGGTGGACGTGGTGGGGCTGGGCGAGCCGCCCGACAGCGATAACGACGGCTGCACAGACGCCGCCGAGCTCCAGACCGCCGCCGGCAGCCAGTTCACCGGCGGCCTGCGCAACCCGAAGAACCCCTGGGACTTCTTCGACTTCAACGGGGACAGATACATCGACGCGCCCAACGACATCCTCCAGGTGCTCCTGCGCTACTCGGCCAACCCCGCCCTGCCCTACGACGCCCGGGCGGACCGCGGCCCCCTGAAGCAAGGGGCACAGTACCCCTGGCAGCGGACGGGGCCGGACGGCAGGATCGACGCCCCCAACGACATCCTGTCGGTCATACTCCAGTACCATCACGACTGCCGGTAGCGCCAACTTCGCATGCTATGATGCGGACGGGCTGGAGGCCCCGCCGCTCATGGCCACCCGTCTCAGCTACGTCCTGCCCGCCGCCCGACAACTGCTGGTCCAGACGCAGCGACGGCTGCGACCCGGCGGGCTCGCCGCCAGCATCGCCGGTCGGCCTCAGGGCGAGCGCTTCATCATCGTCACCGGCGCCGGCCGGTCGGGCACCAGCGCCGTCGCCCGCGTCCTCCACGAGTCCGGCCTGCGCATGGGGAACGAGCTGGGAGCGCCGACGGAGCACAATCCGGACGGCTTCTACGAGGACATGGGCGTCTGGTGGCTCCACGAGCGCCTCCTAGCCGAGCTGGGCATGTCGGGCATCTGGCGCCTGGAGCGCTGGCCCTGGCGCTCGACGGTGCTGGCGGCGGCAGCCAGATACCGGGAGGAGATGCAGGCGCTGATCGCCCGGGCCGCCGACGGCTGGAAGGACCCGCGCTTCGCCATTACGCTGGAGGCCTGGCTGCCTCTCCTGCCCGTACGGCCCAAGGTGGTGGTCTGCCTGCGCAGCCCCCGCGCCTACGCCGACTCCGCCATCCGCATCTTCGGCCTGGTCGACCCGCAGGCGATGGAGCGCCAGTGGGCCAGGCACTACCGCCGCCTTCTGGACGTTATCCGCGACTACGAGCTGGACGCCACCTGCGTCGATTACAACGCCCTGGTGGAGCGTCCGGAGGAGACGCTGGCCTGCCTGGCCGCCTTCGTCGGCTACCCCCTGAAGGCGGAGTACGTCGAGCCGCCGCTCCGCCACTTCACCCGGCCCGTCCCCAAGGAGTACGCCCGGCTGTACCAGGAGGTGCGCGCCCTGGGCGGCGACGGCCGGCTGCCGACGACGACCGCCGCCGTCGAGACGCGCGAGCAGGCAGGAGCCCCGAAGCCGCCCGGCAAGGAGGAGATGGAAGCGATCGACGCCTACATCCAGCAGGTCCACGACATCGATCTTGGCACCCAGGGCCCCAAGGCCGCCTGGACGGTGCAGGTCGGCCTGCCGCGGCCCAAGCTCAGCCGGTCCGAAGGGCTGGGACTGACGCTAGCCGAGGCGCTGGAGCAGACGCGGGCCGCGTCGGCTGCCTACGCGTCGGCGCTGCACGAGGCCCAGGAGCGGCTGCGGGCGCTCGACCCGCCTCCCGGCTTCGAGCGCTACCATGAGCTGACGCTCCGCATCGTGAACCTGGAGCGCGTCGTGGCGGAGGTGATGCTGGCCGCCGTCAAGGGCGAAGCCGTCGACCGGCGGATGTGGAAGGCGGCGCTTAGCTCCTGGCGCCGCTACGGGCGCGCTCCCGCGTTCGAGAAGGCGCAGGGGCGCCGGCAGCGGGAATACCGGCGCGCGCTCGCGGCGTCCGGCTACCGAGAAGCAACGTTGGAGTAGGGGCGCCCGTCCGGTCGCCCAGGGCCCCGACTCGTCGGGGCCCCTACGGCGTGGCGGGCCTGCCCGTCCAGCGCCACAGCGCCGCCCGCGCCCGGGCGTAGCGGCCGGGCACCGCCTCCTGCCATTCGCCCGGCAGCAGGATGGCGATGGGCGAGCCCCGGAAGAACTTGAACCGATAGTAGAGGATGCCGGTCAGGTGGAACTGCACCTGGCTGGCCGCATCGCGCAGCTCCGACCTGAGCGCATCGACCACCTCCGAAGGCACCTCGCCCGGAGGGTAAGTCTCGCCCAGCCAGACCAGCGCCTCCACCTCGCCTAGCTGGCCCGCCAGCAGCCATTGCTCCCGCGCCTGGTCCAGTTGCCACTGGGCGGCGTGCCAGAGGCCGAGCGCCGTGCGCGCAGGCCCGTTGTCCGGCTGCCGCGCCAGGACATAGTCGAGGTGGTCGAAGGCCTCGTCCAGCACGCCGTCCCAGATGAGCGCCTCCGCCAGCGCCACCCGGCCGTCTATGTTGCCCGGATCGGCCGCCACCTGCCGGCGACAGGCGGCCAGCGCCTCCTCCTCGCCCAGCGGCACCGGCACCTCCGCCGTTCGAAGGCGCAGGAGCAGGCACGGGTTGAAGACCAAAGCGGAGCTCTCCACGATGTCCCGGAAGCGCGTCCGGCGGAAGGGGCTCCCGCTCCAGAAGGGGGAGTCGGCCAGGCTCGCGTCCAGGAGGAGCGCCCGGGAGTAGGCCTGGACCGCTGCCTCGCCCCAGTTGCTCGCCTCCAGGGCGGTGCCCGCCGCCAGCACCACCGCCGGATCGCTGTTGGCGAACTCGATGGCCCTCTCCGCCGCGGCGCGGGCGCCGTCGCGATCGCCGGCCTCGGCCAGCAGCAGCGCCAGGTTGGTGTAGCCGACGGCGCTGCGGGGCTCCAGCTCCAGGCCCCGCTCTAGTTGGCCGATGGCGTCGTCCAGCAGGTCGGGCCGGCGGGCGCCCAGATACGCCTGCCCCTGGATGACGCCCAGTTGGAGCCGGTAGATGGCGAACTGGGGATCCAGGTCGACCGCCCGTTGCGCCTCGTCGATAGCCTGCGACCAGTTGTGGGAGTTGGCGTTGGCCAGGCCGTTGCTGTAGTAGAAGTGCCCGATGTCCAGCCGGCCCCAGGTAATGAGCAGCCCCGCCAGGGCGACGGGCACGGCGATGCGCGCCACCACCTGCGCCGCCCAGCCGAGTCGGAGCCAGCGCGCCTCGGAGCCAACCTGCGCTTCGGACGGCGGCGCCCGCTCGCCGACGCTGAGGACGGCCACCGCGCCCACGGCGGCCAGCGCCACCAGCGGGCCCTTGAAGCCGTTGGGCGCATCGAACAGGCTGAACGTGGCGAAGGCGAAGAAGGCGCCAACGCAGGCGATGACGCTGAGCCGCGCATCGCCTTCCGTCTCGCGCAGGCCCCGCAGCAGCAGCCAGCCCAGCGCGCCCGCCAGCGCCAGCATCGCCAGCACCCCGGGCACGCCCATATCGATGGCCGCCTGGAGGAACCCGTTGTGGGAGTGGAAGGCGTGGTTCGGGTAACGGCCGCTGTACTCCGGGTAGAGGAGAGCGTACACGCCGGGCCCGGTGCCCAGCAGCGGGTAGTCGGCGAACATCTCCGCCCCCGCCTCCATCACGTCCATGCGCGGCGTGCCGGAGGCGCGGAACAGCCAGAGGGGCCGCGCCTCCACCGACTGCGCCAGGTAGGCGGCCACCAGCACCGCCGCGGCCAGCAGCAGCGCCAGCGTACCCGCCGCCACCTGCCGGCGCGGGGTCGACGGCCAGAACCGCCGCAGCAGGGCGCGGCCGCCCGGCGTGTCGAGGGCGAGCAGCGCCACCACGGTCAGGGCGCCCACCGCCGCGCCCAGCCAGGCCGACCGCGTCAGGGTGAGGAAGATAGCCAGCAGCACCGCCAACGCCGCCAGCGCCGCCAGGACGCGCAGCGCCACCGGCAACCGACGGAAGGCGAACACCAGGAAGAACGGCAGGCTCATCGCCAGGATACCGCCCAGCAGGTTCGGGTGGTCGCCCACGTCGTGCACTTTGAGCACGGTGGGGGGCACCAGGTCGCCCAGGGAGAGGCCGCCCCGCACCGCGTCGGTGAGGCGCAGCCAGTCCAGGTAATCGTCCCCCACCACCCAGAGCGCCTTCAGGGCGGCGGCCAGCACCGCCAGCATCAGGGCCGTCTCCACCTGCCAGCGCCGGAGCAGCAAGCCATCAGAGAGGAGGTAGAAGACGCCAATGGCCATGAGGGCGGTGAGCGTCACCTCCAGGCTCACCCGCCAGTTGAGGGAAGTCGCCGTCGTCAACAGGTAGACCGCCAGCAGGGCCAGGAGCGACGCATCGAGGAGGCTGCCGCCCGGCAGCCGTCGGGCAGCGATCAGATAGACCAGGTAGGGGATGAAGACGATGCCCGTCACCAGGTGGAGCGTCATCGTGGCCCGGAACGCCTCCAGCTCCAGGAAGGGCAGCGGGGTGATCAGGTAGAAGCCTAGCCAGGAGGCGGCCAGGGCGGTGGCGCCCAGCGCCAGCGCCGGCCGCACGGCGG
>MGOB01000091.1:13988-17820 GCA_001796995.1 Chloroflexi bacterium RBG_16_68_14
GAGGAAGGCCCAGTGCTCGAGGGCCGTTCGCCCGGCGCCGAGGACTGAGACCGTCCAGGGCCGCGATGACTCTGCCATCTTCTCCCTGCGCGCCCCGACTCGTCGGGGCAGGGCACACCAGCTTTCGCGCTCTACCGTAGCTAGGCAACGGGCGGGGGTCAAACCCCCTCGCGCGGAGACTGCTGAATAAGGATCTGCTAGGCGCGTTCTAGGAGACGCAGACCAGGTCTCCCCAATTCTCCGTGGGACAGGCTTTAGCCTGTCGCCGTCGGGCTGAAGCCCGACCCGCAATATTATTCAGCACCCTCCTTCGCTCCGAGGGACACCACCCTGACGAGTACACGTCCTCGACCGGCTGCTTCCCCACCAGCTATGATGATGGCGCGGCCCCTTGGTAGGGCTCTGTTTACCTATGAGCACCGTCCGCGCCATCCTCTACGACGCCGGCCGTACCCTGGTGCGGCCGCGGCCCCAGGCGGCCGACGTCTGGGACTTCCTGGCCCGCCAGCTCGGCATCGACCTGGCCCGCGAGGGTAAGCTGCCGGACGTCGGCCACTTCTACTACGCCCGCCTGGGCGAGGATGGCCTGGGCGCCTACGACTCCGACGAGCGCGCCCGCAGCTTCTGGACTGCCTACTACGCTCAGGCGCTGCAGGACGCGGGCGTCCACCTGCCTCGAGAGGAGCTCCTCTCCGCCAGCAACGCCGTCTACGACTGGTACCAGCAGCCGGAGCAGTGGCAGCCCTACCCGGAGGTGCTGGAAGCGCTCCGCCGCGCCCACGAGCGGGGCCTGGTCCAGGGCGTGGTCTCGGACTGGGGGACAGACCTGGTACCCCTGCTCCACGCCCATGAGGTGACCCGCCACCTGGACTTCGTCGTCGCGTCGGCGGCGGTGGGCACGGCCAAGCCCCACCCGGACATCTTCCGCTTCGCCCTGGCCCGCGCCGACCTGCAGCCGGCCGAGGTGGTCTACGTTGGCGACTCCTACGTCTCCGACGTGCTGGGTGCGCGGGCGGTGGGCATCGCCCCGGTGCTCCTGGACCGAGAGGGAAAGGCGCCCGCGGTGGACTGCCCCGTCGTCTCCTCCCTGCTGGAAGTGCTCGACCTCGTCGAGGCCACGCCTTGAGCCTTCGCCGAGCTCAGGCCGAGGGCCCGGCCGGAGGGCCCGCCGCGCGCCTCTACCTGGTGCGCCACGCCGCTGTCACCGTGCGCCCAGACCAGCCATCGGAGCAGTGGCACCTCTCGTTCGAAGGGCGGCAGGCGGCGGAGGCGCTAGCGGAGGAGCCTTTCTGGGCCGGCCTGGGCGGCCTCCACACCAGCCCGGAGCCGAAGGCGACGGCGACGGCCCAGCGCATCGCCGCCCGCCACGGTCTGCCCATCCGCATCGAGCGCGACCTGCGGGAGGTGGAGGGCCGCGTCTGGATTGCCGAGGGCTTCCAGGAGCGGGTGCGCCGCTACCTGACGGGCGAGCCCATCGATAGCTGGGAGCCACGGGAGGCGGCGCAGACCCGCGTGCGCGGCTGCATCGACGGCATCGCGGCCCGATCTGAGGGGTCAGAGGTCGGCGTCGTCTCCCACGGCCTGGCGCTTACGCTCTACCTGGGCGACCTGCTGGGCCTGGACGCGACCGCCGCTTACCAACTGTGGACCGGCATAGGGCTTCCGGACGTCGCCGTGGTCGACTTGCATTCCCGCCGTCTGGAGCGGGAGTTTCGAGACGCTGGCGCGGTCAAGTGAAGCACAAGGCGAAAGGAACCGTGAGCGGAGACGGTGAGACCACCCTGCCGGAGCCGCCCCGGTTGCGGAAGCAACTGCTGGCGCTGTCCCTCCGGTCGAAGCTGCGGCTACCGTGGCGGCTGCTGAAGGACCCGGAGGTGCCGTTGCCCGCCAAGCTGCTCATCCCTCTGGGGGGCGCCTACCTGGCAATGCCCTTCGACCTCATCCCGGACTTCATCCCCGTCCTGGGCCAGCTCGACGACCTCCTGCTCCTCTTCCTCGGGCTCGGGCTCTTCCTGCGGCTCTGTCCGGAGCCGGTGCTGCGCCGCCACGTCGAGGCGCTGCAAGCGGAAGAGGAGGGGCGGCGCTAGCTCCCGCCGCGACCGCCCTGCGATGGCAGGCCGGCGCGTGGAGCGCGGGTTCGAGGGCAAGAGCTAAGGGCTGCCCGATGCCACCTCTATCTGGACTCGGAACGCATAGCCTGTCGATCCCTCCGGCCACGAAGCGAAGATCTCCACGGCGTACTCTCCAGGAGGCAGGATGTCCAGCGGCAGTTCCTGGCTCGCGACTGGCTCGAGTAGCAGATCCACATTCATCGACCGGGCAGGCTGGTCGAGCGGCACTTCGATCTGTCCCGCGCCGATCTCCTCGGCGGCAGTGAAATCCGGAGTCCATGCGTACGCGGAGAGCGTCGCGGGCGGGGCGGAGAACTGTAGGTTCGGTCGCGCTCCTTGCGGGATGCGGAGCGGCTCCTCTGGGAGTGGAAGGGCGAAGGAGGGGTGGGCGCTGATGGCGCAGTCGGGCCCCTGCCAATTCACCGCGACGCGTGCGTTCGCCTGCACCTGACCCTCATAGGCAAGAGCCGCACTCGGTGTGGTGGGGCGACATGGCGTAGCCTCCCCCTTTACGTTCCGAATGGTTGGAGTCGAAACTCTGTCCTCGCCTATTGGCTGGCTTTCAAGTTGAGGCTCACCATCGCCGCCACAGGACAGCACAAGCAGGCTTATCAGGAACAGCAGACTGACGGGTACTGCCTTCATCTCTCGCTCGCTCCCACGGTGGGCGCTGTGAACGTCAGCCCAGATCCAGCGGGTTGTGGAAGCAGGTGCGCTGGCCGGTGTGGCAGGCGGGGCCAACCGGGTGCACGCGGACGACCAGCGCGTCGCCGTCGCAGTCGGCGGCGATGCTCTCCACGTGGAGGACGTTGCCGGAGGTGTCGCCCTTGCGCATCATCCGGCCCTCGCTCCGGCTGTAGCGCCACACCTCTCGCGACTCGCGGGTGCGGCGGAGCGCCTCCTCGTCCATGTAGAAGAGGGTGAGCACCTCGCCCGTCTCCGCGTCCTGGATGATCGCGGGGATCAGTCCGCCGCCCTTGGCGAAGTCCAGCTCTACCCCATCACCAGCAGCCATACGCCTTGACCCTCAGCCCTAGATCTTGTTCCGTCGTGCCTTTGCCTCGTCGCCTTGCTTCCCGTCAGGCTAAAGCCTGACCTGCAGGATACAAGGTTAGAGCCGCATCGGGATGCCGCGCGCGGCCAGATACTCCTTCACCTCGCGGACGCTGTAGGTACCGAAGTGGAAGATGCTGGCGGCGAGCACGGCGTCCGCCTTCCCCTCGGTGATCGCCTCCGCCATGTGGCCCGGCTCTCCGCAGCCGCCCGAGGCGATGACCGGCACCTGGACCGCCTCCGAGACGGCGCGGGTGAGAGGCAGGTCGTAGCCGGTCAGGTGGCCATCCGTGTCCATGGAAGTGAGCAGCAGCTCGCCGGCGCCCAGCTCGACCCCGCGCTTCGCCCACTCGACGGCGTCCAGCCCGGTCGGGCGGCGGCCGCCGTGGGTGTAGACCTCCCACTTCCCCTGCGCCACGCCCTTGGCGTCGATGGCGACGACGATGTTCTGGCTACCGAACCGCTCGGCGCAGCGGGCGACGACGCCCAGGTCGGCGACGGCGGCGGTGTTGAGCGAGACCTTGTCCGCCCCCAGCTCCAGCAGCACGCGCACGTCGTCGGCGCTGCGCACGCCACCGCCCACGGTGAAGGGGATGAAGACCTGGTCAGCCACGTGGGCCACCATCTCGTAGACCGTCTGCCGGTCGTCGGAGGAGGCGGTGATGTCC
>MGOB01000092.1:0-135 GCA_001796995.1 Chloroflexi bacterium RBG_16_68_14
GCTACCTGTGTTAGAAACGGAACGACTTTAGGCATAACTAGCGTAATGGGAGGGAAATCGATCATGAAATTGACGCGCATCGGTGTGGCAGCGTTCATAGCGGCGCTGGCCATCGGTTTCGCCCTCGCCGTGGGC
>MGOB01000092.1:175-1641 GCA_001796995.1 Chloroflexi bacterium RBG_16_68_14
TCTGGGTCGACGCTCTCCCGGATCCGGCCACGGAGGCGGCTGAGTGTGCCACGGCGCCCTACGTCGACATCGCCGGCGCCCTGGCGGTAGCGGCGCCCGACGACATCATCCGCCTGTGCGAAGGCACCTATCCCGGGGGCACCACCATAAACAAGAAGGTCATAGTTGAGGGGCGGGCCGAAGCCGCCCGGGCGGACATCAAGATCGAGGTGGGTGCGGCCGGCACCAACGGCCTGATCGTGGCCGCCAATGGGGTGATCATCCGCCACCTGACCCTTGACGGTTTCCATGCCGACAACGGCATCCTGCTTAACACAGGCACCGACGATGCGACGATCAGCGATGTGGAAGCCACCGATTGGGAAGACGGCGTGCACGTGACTGACTCTACCGACACCGTCGTCGAAAAGAGCAATGTGCATGATAATACATTCGACGGCGTCGAAATGGTCGGCGGCGGTGAACGGAACACGGTGCGGGACAATGAGATAAAGAAGAACGGCGATGATGGCGTCGACGTGGACGGCGAGGATGAGGCAGTGGTGGAGGGCAACACACTGTCGGGCAACACTAACAGCCAGATCGATGTCGTTCACAACAGCCACGTACGCATCCACCGCAACCTGATCGAGATCTCAAGCGACGGCATCTCCATCGGGCCGGTTCTGGCGGAAGCCTTCGTCCAGATCGGCGGCTCGCCGGAGAACGCCAACACTTTCACCGGCGCCCCTGGCGGTACCAACTACCACATCGAGTTGGACTGCGACGCTGAGAACACGGTGGACGCCACTTACAACTGGTGGGGGGCCGGCCTCCAAGCGACGGACATCGCCAACCGCATCTTCAACGA
Organism: Chloroflexi bacterium RBG_16_68_14; assembly: GCA_001796995.1. GTDB lineage: Bacteria > Chloroflexota > Dehalococcoidia > DSTF01 > RBG-16-68-14 > RBG-16-68-14. The sequence goes on from MGOB01000092.1 coordinate 1,026, forward strand.
TGAAGACAACATCGCGGAGTGCACGCCGCCGGATGACGTGAAGGGAGCGGTGGTGTTCCACCCCTGGGCCACCGGCCCCGCTCCCACGCCCACGCCCTCGCCCACACCTACAGCCACCGGTACCCCCACGCCTACCGCCACGGCCACGCCCACACCGCCGGGCGCCACCCGCAGCATGAACCTCAGCCCCCAGGGCTGGCACGACCTCGCCTGGTCCGGCCCCGACGCCACTGACCCCGGCACGGCCCTGGCCTGCATCGCCGGGAAATACAGCATCGCCTTCGCCTGGGAGGGCCCGACCGTCGGCTTCAAGCGTTACGTGGAGGGCTGCGCCATCCCCGGCATCTGCAACATGGCGGCCCTGAACAAGTACGACACCCTGCTGGTCAACATCAGCGCCGCCGGTGTGACCTGCACGATGCCCGTCGTCCCGTAGGGCGAACCGGGCTGACAAGACAAAGGGGAGGGCGATCGTCTCGCCCTCCCCTTTCATATATTGCATCCCTGGGGTGGCTATGATATCATCCGCGCTTGGCCGCGAGAAAAATCAGCGGCCGCAAAGGGGGGGTTGAATGCACCTAACCATCGATGGTTACGGGGGAGACCCCGGGAGGCT
>MGOB01000092.1:1928-2003 GCA_001796995.1 Chloroflexi bacterium RBG_16_68_14
CTGGAATACGCTGAGCAAGTCGCCCCGTTAGCCATCGCCCCGTCCGCCTGAGGCGGACTAGAAAGAGCCCCCATG
>MGOB01000092.1:2171-2301 GCA_001796995.1 Chloroflexi bacterium RBG_16_68_14
CTGGCCGGCGCGATGGTGCCCGGCGGGATGCGACCGGTCCTCACCTACCTCATCGAGAACCGGCTCATCGACTGCCTGGTGAGCACCGGCGCCAACTTGTTCCACGACCTCTACGAGTGCTTGGGCCACC
>MGOB01000092.1:2375-2655 GCA_001796995.1 Chloroflexi bacterium RBG_16_68_14
ACGACTTCACCATGGGCGAGCGCTTCGTCACCGACTTCTGCCTGACCCTCGACCCCGACCGCAAGTACACCACGCGGGAGTACTTCGAGCTGGTGGGACGAGCGCTGGTCCCGGTGGCCAAGCAGGAGAGTATCCTGACCGCGGCGGCCCGCCAGGGCGTGCCCATCTACTGCCCGGCCGTTGGTGACAGCGTCTTCGGGCTGTGCCTGGCCGAGGCCCGCCACCGCAGCGGCCAAACCGTCACCTTCGACGTCATCCGCGACGTGCTGGAGACGGCCTG
>MGOB01000092.1:2769-2842 GCA_001796995.1 Chloroflexi bacterium RBG_16_68_14
CCACAGCTACGGGGTGCAGATCACGATGGACGAGCCGGATTGGGGCGGCCTGTCCGGCTGCACGTTCGAGGAG
>MGOB01000092.1:3162-3390 GCA_001796995.1 Chloroflexi bacterium RBG_16_68_14
GTCATCCTGCCCGTGCCCTACGACCACACGGCCAGCGGCCTCGCCGGCTCGCGCGAGGGGCCGCGGGCCATCATCGACGCCTCCGAGGAGATGGAGCTGTACGACCTTGAGCTGGAGAGCGAGCCCTATCGCGTCGGCATCCACGCGCTGCCCGAGGTGGCGCCCCTGGCCGGCGACCCGGCGGCGATGATGGAGCGCATCGAGGCGCTGGTGGGCGAGCTGCTGGAC
>MGOB01000092.1:3625-3714 GCA_001796995.1 Chloroflexi bacterium RBG_16_68_14
TCATCCGCCGGCAGGAGCTGCCTTTCTTCACCGTCGGAGCCTACCGTGGTCTGACGGACGGGCCGGCGGAGGTGGCCGCTCGGCTGACG
>MGOB01000092.1:3939-4720 GCA_001796995.1 Chloroflexi bacterium RBG_16_68_14
AGCTGACCTACCGCCTCATCGGCCTGGCGCTGGCCGCAGACCTCTGATCTGCTCCAGGTGGGCGCGGACGTGCTCGGCCTGCTGCTCCGCGTACCCGCCGACGCTTATCGGGCCCCGCTCCTCGTGGCGGCCGCCGCGCTGCCACTGCTCCTCGCTCAGCCCTTCCAGCACGTAAGCGTTGCCGCCGGAGAACGCCCTTAGGGCTGTCAGGACCAGGGGCATGCTCACGCTCTGGTAGTTGCCCTCGCGGGCCAGGGCCTCCTGGTCGTAGGAGGAAATAGAGGGCTCGTCCTCCTCCAGCATGCGGCGGATACGCTCCCCATCGATCTCCAGGGAGTCGCGTAGGTGAGCGCAGACCTCCTTGATGGACCACTGGTCCGGCGCCGGACGCCGGCGGAGGGCCTCCTCGTCCAGGTCGCGCACCAGCGCCTCGATCTCGCCGGGCAGGGCCCGCAGGGTGTCGACGATCTCCTGGCGGCTCATGGCTGCTCCTTCCCTGGGCGCCTCTAGCTGATTCGAGAACCGCTTCCACCCCCGCCTGAAGGCATTAACCATTTGAGTTCACCCTGCGGGATAAATCCCGCAGCTTCCCCAAAGCTGAGGGTTTCAACCCTCAGGGGTGTTCTTATTTTCTTGATGACCTTCAGGCTGCGGTGCCGTCGGAATTTCGAAGTGGTCTCTAGCTAGCCGCGGCCTCGCTCTGACGGCGGAGGCGTTCCTCCACCTCCGCGCGGGTGGGGACGCCGGCCGTGCCTACCGCCTCTACCGAGACCGCAGCCGC
>MGOB01000092.1:4750-5075 GCA_001796995.1 Chloroflexi bacterium RBG_16_68_14
GTCGTCCGTCTCCAGATATCGAGTCAAGAAGGCGGCGGCGAAGACATCGCCGGCGCCGGTAGGGTCGACCTCGCGGGCGGGGAAGGCCGCCACGTTCTGCCAGCCGCCGTTCCACCAGAGGCGGGAGCCGCGGTAGCCCAGGGTGAAGAACAGGAGCGGCACCTGGGCCGTCCAACGGGCCAGCGTCTCCCCCGTCTCGGCCGGAGGCAGGTCCTCCTCGGAGACGAAGAGCGCCTGGCTGTGACGCAAGAGCAGGCGCGGCTGCCATTGGTGCGGCGATAGCTGGCCGACGCGGCCGTCGGCGGCGAAGGTGCGCAGCCAGCCC
>MGOB01000092.1:5223-5379 GCA_001796995.1 Chloroflexi bacterium RBG_16_68_14
CGTACTGGGTGCGGTGTCCACCGCTGTAGATGTTCTCGAAGACGGTGGTCTCGGGCGAGGGCAGGCGGTGGACTTCGATGTCGGGCGGCAGGCTCGATAGGTCCAGGTCAGCGGCGGCGCGGGTGAGGATGGCGGTGCGCAGGCCGAGGCGGTGGG
>MGOB01000092.1:5473-5814 GCA_001796995.1 Chloroflexi bacterium RBG_16_68_14
CGCCATGCTCTCCCGTCGCCTCTAGCCCGAGCGGCGCTTTGGGGAGATGGCCACCTTGCGCGTCTCTCCCTCGCCGAGGCTGGCGGTGACCACCTGCGGATCTCCGGCCAGGGCCAGGTGGACGATGCGCCGCTCGTTGGCGGGCATTGGCTCCAGGGTGATGGTGCGACCGCTGGCCTTGACCTTGTCGGCCAGGCGCTGGGCCAGGCCGATGAGGGCCTCCTCGCGGCGGCGCTTGTAGCGCTCGACGTCCACGCTCACCAGCGCCTTGGTCTTGAGGCTGCGGCTGACCATGTGGTTCACCATGTACTGGAGGGCGGCCACGGTGGAGCCGCGCCGCC
>MGOB01000092.1:5915-6323 GCA_001796995.1 Chloroflexi bacterium RBG_16_68_14
TCGATGTCCATCAGCTCCAGGAGGCGGCGCAGGAAATCCACCGCCATCTCGATGGTGGAGCTCTCCACCGCGACCTGCTCGGTGGCCTCGGTGGCCAGCGGCTTGACCAGGACGCGGGCGTTCTCGCCGCCCAGGCCGAAGAGTCCCGTGCGACCCTCGCTCACGATCTCCACCTCCACCTGGGAACGGTCCAGGCCGAGCTGCTGGAGGGCATTGGCGACGGCCTCATCGACGGTTTTTCCGCTTGCCTCTACGTCTTCCATCACTCAACCTCTTGCTGGTCTTGGCGGGAGCGGGCGCGGCCGGCTCCTCGTCCTTCTCTTCCTCCGGGGTGGCCTCGCGGCGGTCGCGCCGGCGGGCAGCGGGGGCGGGGGCCTGCGCGGGGAAGAACGTGCGCCAGCTCACGTT
>MGOB01000092.1:6362-6539 GCA_001796995.1 Chloroflexi bacterium RBG_16_68_14
GTTGCTCACGGCCCAGTAGACGGCCAAACCGCTGGGCACGGTCAGAGTGAACCAGGCGAACATGAGGGGCATCATCCAGTTCATCATCTGCGCCTGGGCCTGCTTCTGGGGGTCCGTGCTGGGCACGGTGCTCAGCTTCTGCTGAACGTATGTGGAGGCGAACACAAGGAGCGCTAG
>MGOB01000092.1:6559-6710 GCA_001796995.1 Chloroflexi bacterium RBG_16_68_14
GGCCCAGGTCCAGCCACAGGAAACGGTTCTCCAGGGGCACCCCCGATTCGATGTAGCCCCAGGAGTAGAGGCGCTGGGAGAGGTCGACCACGCTCTCGGGGGTGCCGCCCACCGTGATCCTGAGGGCTCCATAGAGGGCGAACCAGATGGG
>MGOB01000092.1:6760-6968 GCA_001796995.1 Chloroflexi bacterium RBG_16_68_14
GGCGGTATAGCTTCATCGTCTCTTCCTGACGGCGCTTGGGGTCCTTGTACTTCTTCTGGATCTCCTGCATCTTGGGCTGGAGCGTGCTCATGGCGCGGGTGGAATGGATCTGGCGCAGGGTGAGGGGCATGGTCGCCAGCCGCATAAGCAGGGTGAAGACGATGATGCCCAGCCCGAAGTTGCTGAACAGCAGATTGCTCAGGATGAT
>MGOB01000093.1:0-2434 GCA_001796995.1 Chloroflexi bacterium RBG_16_68_14
AGACTCCCTCCAGGGCATGGGACCTCCTTGCCTCCCCGCCGACAAGAAGTGTTACCCATGTCCCCGCACATCTGTAACCCATGTCTCCGGTCTGTACACCGGCGGAGGGGCAGCGCCCCTCTGCACTCCCCCTCCAGCAGGGGGACGATCACGCCTCCCGACTGTCTTTGTCAGCCTCTTCCGTGGGGCTCGAGGAGGCGGCTGGCCGCGTCAGGGGGAAGGCGACCACGTCGCGGATGGCGGGGCTGTTGGTGAGGTACATGAGCCAGCGCTCGATGGAGACCCCGAAGCCGGCGGTGGGCGGCATGCCGTACTCCAGCGCCTCCAGGAACTCCTCGTCCAGCATCTGGGCCTCCCGGTCGCCCGCCTCGCGCAGGCGCTGCTGCTCCTCGAAGCGCGCCCGCTGGTCGAGGGGGTCGTTCAGCTCCGCGAAGCCGTTCCCCACCTCCGAGCCGGCGATGAGCACCTGGAGGCGCTGGACGCGGATCGGGTCCTTCGGGTCGCGCTTGGCCAAAGGCGAGATGTCCACCGGGTGGTTGACCAGGAACTGGGGCTGGATGAGCGTAGGGCGGATGACCCGCTTGTAGATCAGGTCGATCAGTCGGCCGCGGCCGAGGCCGGACACCGCCTCGGGGATGTCCAGCTTGCGGGCGACGGGGAGCAGCGACTCCGCCGTCGGGTACTGGTGCAGGTCGATGCCGGCCTTCTGGCGGAACAGCTCCAGGTAGTCGGTCTCCGGCCAGGGCGGCGTGAAGTCGAGCGCGTCCTCGCCGTAGGTGAGCCGCAGCGTGCCGAACGTCTCCTGGATCACGGTGGCGTAGAACCGCTCGACCAGGCGCTTCAGCGCCGGCAGGTCGGCGTAGGCCCAGTAGAACTCCAGCAGGTCGAACTCCTGGAGGTACTCGCGGCCGAGGCCCTCGTTCCGGAACACCCGCCCGATCTCGTAGATGCGCTCGAAGCCGCCGACGATGAGCCGCTTGTGGGCCAGCTCCAGCGAGATGCGCAGGTAGAAGTCGGTATCCAAGGCCGCGTGGTGGGTGACGAAGGGTTCGGCCTCGGCTCCGCCGGGGATGCGCTCCAGGGCGGGCGTCGCCACCTCGACGAAGCCTTCGCCCTCCAGGAAGGCCCGGATGTTGTGCACGAACTGCGCTCTCTTGACCAGCATCTCCATCTCGCCGGGGTCGCTGATGAAGGTGAGGTGGCGCTTGCGGACGCGGGTCTCCGGGTCGGTCAGGCCGTGCCACTTCTCGGGCAGGGGCCGGAGGGCCTTGGTGAGGACGGCGAACTGCCGCACCTCCACGGTCAGCTCGCCGGTGCGCGTGGTGAACAGTGAGCCCTCGATGCCGATGAAATCGCCGACGTCCAGGAGCTTGAGCAGCTCGTAGCGGTCCGGGCCCAACGCGTCGCGGCGAAACTGGAGCTGGACCTGGCCGGACTGGTCGCGCAGGGTGGCGAAGGTGGAGCCGCCGTGACGGCGCCAGAGCACCAGCCGGCCGGCCACTCGCACCTCCGTCCCTGGCGCCTTCTCCCGCGCCTCGCCGATGGGCTGGCGGGCCTCGAAGGTAGCGGGATAGGGATCGACGCCGAGCTCGCGCAGACGCTGGAGCTTCTGGAGGCGGGCGGCGCGCACCTCCGCCAGGCGGGAGGTGGACGGTTCCTTGGGCTGCTGGCGCGACATCAGGCTCATCTTATCGGCAGGGTAGGTGGCCGACAACAGCGCCCCAGACCGCTATACCTAGCTTGCCATCTCTGGTACAATCGCTGCGCCGATTGGAAGAGCTCTCCCCTCTCGGAGTGCTGAAGAGGAGACGGATCATGGCAGTGGTGCTGATTACGGGGTGCAGCAGCGGCTTTGGGCTGCTGGCGGCGCTCCACTTCGCCCGAAAGGGTGACGCCGTCTACGCCAGCATGCGCAACCCCGCCAAGGCCGGCGAGTTGGAGAAGGCGAAGCAGACGGAGAACCTGGCCATCGAGGTGGTCCAGCTCGATGTCACCGATGAGCAGTCGGTCCGGAACGCGGTGCGGCAGGTCATCGATGCCGCCGGTCGCATCGACGTGCTCGTCAACAACGCGGGCATCGGCATCCATGGTCCGCTCGAGGACACGGACGTCGACGAGGCGAAAGAGATCTTCGAGACCAACGTCTTCGGCCTGATGCAGGTGACGAACGCCGTCGTGCCAGCGATGCGCCAGCAGCGGTCGGGAGTCGTGGTCAACGTCTCGTCGCTCGCAGGCCGTGTCGTCGCACCCTTTGGCGGCGTCTACGCCGCGAGCAAGTACGCCGTGGAGGCGCTGAGTGAGGCGATGCACTACGAGCTGCATCCCTTCGGCATCCGGGTGGTGGTGATTGAGCCCGGCGGCTTCGAGACGCGCTTCGGCGAGAACCGGCGCACCTCGAGCCGGTTTACGGAGGGCTCGGCCTACGTCGACTTGG
>MGOB01000093.1:2449-10955 GCA_001796995.1 Chloroflexi bacterium RBG_16_68_14
CCGCGCTCAGCCGGCTGCCCGGCCAGGGAAGCCCGGGCGACCCGCAGGCGGGGGCGGAGGTGATCTATAATGCCGTACATGACAAGGAGCCCAAGCTGCGGTATCTTGTTGGCCAGGATGCCGAGATGATCGGCGGGCTCAGGCGGCAGATGGACGACCAGCAGTTCGAGCAGACCATGCGCCAGGCGCTGGATTTCTGGGACTAAGATCATGACAGAGTACGCGCAAGCTTTCACAAGGACGTATCCGCGGACGATCTCGCTGGGGGAGCAGTCGGTCACCTTCCGGCTGATGGCCCCGTCCGACCGCAACGCCATCCTGGCCTTCGCCCGCACCCTGCCACCCGACGACTTACTCTTCCTCCGGCTCGATATCACCACTCCGGAAGCGGTGGACGAGTGGGTAGGCAATATCGAGGCGGGGCGTACCATTACCGTCGTCGCTGAGGCCGACGGCGCCATCGCGGGCTACGCCAGCGTCCACCACAACCAGGTGCTCTGGAACCGGCACGTCGGCGAGCTCCGGGTCATCGTCGGGTCCGACTACCGGAGGCTGGGCCTGGGTCGGCGGCTCACGGACGAGGTGTTCGCCATCGCCCGCGAGATCGGCCTGCGGAAGATCACCGCCCAGATGACGCCTGACCAGAAGGGAGCGAGGGCGACCTTCGAGCGGCTGGGCTTCCGGCCGGAGGCGCTGCTGGCCGACTACGTGGTGGACCGCGAGGGGAAGACCCGGGACCTCCTCATCATGTCCAACGATGTCGCCGGCTTCACCGACGTCGAGCACGTGGGCGCCAAGGCGTCGGCGCCTTCGACGTAGTACTCTTCCGACTCGACACGGGGCAAAGGCGCGCCAGCCTCAGCCAGCATGCTGAGCCCTCAGGACGGAGCCTGTCGTAGCATAAGGCACCCTGAGCCCGTCGAATGGTGCCTTATCCTTTGCTCGTAGTTGGTGGGAGCTAGTCGGCGCGTTCAGCCGCGACGGCTGCCGCCACCTCCCCGCCGTGGTTGCCGGACGGGCCAGTGAACGAAGGCAGGTCGGTCGGACGTACGCCGGCGGTGTCGCGCAGCTCCAGGAACGACTTGTCCAGGCACTCCTTCAGGCGCTCCACGTCGGGGACGGCGTTGGGGTCCACCATGAGGCCGAAGTAGAGCCGCTGGTTGTAGCTGGTAACGCCGATGCCCAGTCCCATGTCGAAGCTCAGGGGCACCAGCGGATAGTGGGCCAGCATGAGATGCCCCACGCTGTAGAGCGGGATCATGGGGCCGGGCACGTTGGTACAAATCAGGTTGACCAGGGTGTTGACCGGCGGCGCCAGCCCCGCGAGCGCCTGGAGCGGGGCCGGGGTCAGGGACATGAGCCGGGTCAGCAGCTCGACGGTGCCGGCCTGGCTCTCTTGCTTCAGTTGGTCTAGCCGCTCCCGGATGATGCGCAGCCGCTCGGCTGGGTCCGGTTCGCCGATGGGCAGGAGGGTGAGCATGGCGGAGATGCGGTTGCCCAGGCTCCCGTGTTCGTCCTCCATGCGCACGTTGACCGGGATGGCGACGCGCAGGTCCAGCCCGTCGACGCTGTTGCCGTGCAGGGTCAAGTACCGTCGCAGCGCCCCGGCCAGGATGGTCAGCACCACATCGTTCACGGTCCCGCCCAGGGAGGTGCGGATCTCCCGGATCTCCACGAAGGACATCTCGCTGAAGGCGACCTGCCGCTCCGGGCTCAGCCGCACGGAGAAGGAGGTGCGGGGCGCTGGCCGTGCCAGCCAGGGCGAGGCAGTGGTGAGGGCGCGGAAGACATCCTGCGCCTGGCGAAGTCGCGGCCGCGGGTCGATGACGGTCTCCACGACGTCTCGCCAGACCTCGCGCTGCTGGCTGAGCCCGTCCCAGAAGGCATCGACCAGCCGGGCCGCCGTGCGGGGCAGCGGGGCCGGCTGCCAGGGCGCCGCCTCGGGCGGGGGCGCCGGCTCTGGACTAAGGTCCACCACGGCCAGCAGCAGCTCGATGCCGGAGACGCCGTCGACCATGCAGTGGTGGACCTTGGAGAGGAGGCCTGTTCGGTCGTGCTCCAGCCCGTGGATGACATACATCTCCCAGAGCGGCTTGTTGCGGTCGATGGGCTCGGCGAAGAGCTTCCCCGTCAGCTCTATGAGCTGCCGGTCGTTGCCCGGCGGCGGCAGGGTCACGTGGTGGATGTGGTTGCGCACGTCGAAGTCAGGGTCGTCCTCCCAGGTGGGATGGGCCAGGCTCAACGGCACGAACACGGCCCGCTGGCGATAGCGGGGGATGAGGGGAAGCCGCGAGTCGATGTGGGCAACGAACCGGTCGAAGGGGATGCCGCCTTCGTAGATGCCGAGGGAGCCGATATGCAGGGGCGCGTTCGGCCGTTCTAGGTACAGAAAAGCGGCGTCGGGAGCGCTCAGTCGGCGGGCGAGTCTACCTGGCATGGACGGGCTGCCTCACACATGGGGTCCGGTCGGTCGATTTAATGCTCTAAGATTACTCCAAAGGGGGAGGCGCGTCTAGGGAAAAAGCCCGATGGAAAAAACTGGTATGCTATGGTAGATGTAGCGATATCGGAGGGCTGGTTACCGGTGGGGGGAGAGGAGAGCGTAGCTTGGGCGCCGCCGAGGTGACGCAGCCGAGACTGGGGCCCGCGAACGTTCCCCTCTGGCGGGAGGCGCTGTTCGGCGTGGACTGGCTGTCCCTCCGGCTCTCTCCTGTCTACTACGGGGTTGGCGTGCCCCATGGCGACGGCTCCCCAGTGATCGTCATCCCGGGATTCCTCGGCTCGGACACCTACCTGTTCGAGATGTACTACTGGCTCCGCAGGATCGGCTACAAGTCGTACTACTCGCGCATCGGCCGCAATGCGGAGTGTCCGGACATCCTCCGGGAACGGCTCTTCGAGACGATGGCTCAGGCCTATGCCGAGACGGGGCAAAAGCTCCGCCTCATCGGCCACAGCCTGGGCGGGCTCCTGGCCCGCAGCGCGGCGGTGGCGCGTCCGGAGCAGGTGGCCCAGGTCATCTCCCTCGCCGCGCCCTTCCGCGATATGCGGGTGCACCCCATGGTCCTGGCCGCCGCTGGATTCGTCCGCGGGCGCATCCGGGGACGGCGGGGGCGCAACGGAAACGTCCAGCACGATTGCTACACGACCGAGTGCACCTGCGCCTTTGCCACCGCAGCGCGGAGCGAGCTGCCCGATTCGGTCAGCCACGCCGCCATCTACACCGAGACCGATGGCGTGGTAGACTGGCGCAGCTGCGTCGAAGAAGACGACCGCCTCAACACGAAAGTGAGCGGCACCCACGCTGGCCTCGCCTTCAACCCTCGGGTCTACCGCGTGGTGGCGCGGCTCCTAGCGGCGGCCCGCTAGGCTGGGCTCGCGCGACTCCACAACTTCCACCGGCTGAGGCTGGGCCAGGGCCCGCATCGCCGCTTCCATTTTCGCCATCGCCTCCTGAACGGAATCGTTCCCGTCGAAGGCCAGCGGCGGGCCGGCCTTCACCCGCACCGCCGCCGGGCGGGCCCACCGCGTCCCCGGCTGCAGGATATTGGACGCCCCTTCGATATGGACGGGCAGTACCGGCACGCCCTGGCGCAGGGCCAGGATGGCCGGGCCCGGGTGGAAGGGGAGCAGCTCGCCCGTCCGGGAGCGCTTCCCCTCCGGGAAGAGGAGCAGCGACCAGTCGTGCTCTAGGAGCCACTCGCTGTGGGTCAGGGCGGCGCGGCCGCCGCCCCGGGTGATGGGATAGGTATTGTAGCGCAGCGAGTGCCAGGCCCCTTTGATCCTGTCTTTGATCTTGCCGGTGTAGAAGCGGTCGGCGGCGGCCGCCACGGCGACCCGGCTGTAGAGCCGCTCCGGCAAGATGGAGAGGGCGATGACAACATCGAAGTGGCTGGTGTGATTGGCGATGATGATGGCCGGAGTGGGTAGCTGCGAGAGATGCTCCAGCCCCGCCAGCTCCATCGGCTGGCAGAAGCGCCGCACGTGGCGCATCACTACCTGCTGCCGCGCCAGCCGCCGAAAGCCCCGCGCCCAGAAGCTGAGCGCCCAGCGGTGCGGCTTCGACTCTACCAACGCTTGTTCCCGGCTGCCCTGGACGAGGACGTTTGCCATGATCACCCTCCTGTGGATCGCAAGCAACGCCCAAACCGACTATCCTTAGCGGTCTTGGTCGCATGGGGCGTAGATGAGACGATGAGAGCCTGTCTACCGGGCGGGTCAGATTTGGACCCAACGGGTAACCCAGCCCAACGGCATCACCCCCTTCGCTCTCCCGTGGGGCGTCTGGTTCCCTAGGGCCGCGTCCGGCCTAGGACTCGCTGGTCGATGGTTCCGGGGACTTTGCTGTCTCGCGCGCCGGCTTTCGACCGTTGCCGTCTCCGGCTGGCTGGGCCGCTTCGATGCTGCGGCTGAAGAGCTCGCGAGCGAGCTCTACCGTCGCCTCACCAGCGTGGCGGTTGGCGCTGATCACGCGCTGGAGCACGTCGCGGGTCTCCTTCTGCGCGTCGGACAGCTCGCCGAACCACTGGCGGGTGGCGTCGAGCGCGCGGTGTTGCACCTTGGTTGAGGTCTCGATGAACGCACCGTAGAGGCTGAGCAGATCGAATGGAGCGGCCATCCACTTCTGCGCCAGATCCACGGCTTCGCGCTGGCCCTCTTGCGCCTGCTCGATGAGCGCCGTGGAGAAGCGGTGCGCCCGGTCGTTGGCGGCCCTGACAGCATCGATCATCGCGTCCGAGCCCTCGTTCAATGCGTCTACGAACTTGTTCTTGGTGTCGTCGCCGGCCATCCCTACTTCCTCCTTGAACTGGGTCCGCCACGAGCCCTGCCGTAGCCATCATCGTACGTGGCGAGCGCTCTGTCAAGCCCTGGCCGGACCTGAGCCGCCGGGTGCCTTGCAGAGAGGGCCGCGAACTCGCGCTGGCCGGAGCGGGAGGGCAGCATAGTGTATCATAGCCCTATCGCGGAACGCTAGCATGTCGTTGGAGGGCCCGTTATGTCTTCGCCGCGACGGCAGCCGTTCACCGGGGCCTCCCTTGCCCTGGCGCTCCTGGCCCTCCTCGCCGCCGGCAGCGCATTGAGGGATGCGAGCACGTCCGCCGCCTCCGGCGGCCCCGGCGCGGCTGTCCAGCCCCAGGTCCGCCAGGCCCTGGCCTGGCAGGGGGCGGCCCGCGTCCTGGTGGCGCTGCGGGAGCCGCCCTCGCCTCCGGCGGGCGCAGCGCGGCTGGACGTCGCCGCCCTACGCCGGCAGGTAGCGGCCCGGCAGGGGAAGGTGCTGGCCGCCCTCTCGCCGGCGGAGTTCGAGCTGAGCTACCGCTACCAGGCGGTGCCCGCCCTGGCGGGACGGGTGAGCGCGGAGGGCCTCGCTAGGCTGACGGCGCACCCGGAGGTGGTGGAGGTGACGCTCGACGCCCTGGGCTCCGCCGCGATGACGCAGAGCGTCCCCCTCATCCACGCCGACGAGGCCCACGACGGCGGCGTCACGGGGGAAGGCATCGTCGTGGCGGTGCTGGACAGCGGCGTGGATACCGACCATCCCGACCTGGCGGGCGACATCCTCTATGAGGAGTGCTTCCTCTCGGGCGGCGGCTGCCCCGGTGGCGCGCATGCCGCCGAGGACGACAATGGCCACGGCACCAACGTGGCCGGGATCATCACCAGCGACGGGACGGTCGCTCCCATCGGGGTGGCGCCGGACGCCCAGATCGCGGCCTATAAGATCCTGGCCGCCTCCGGCTTCGGCCTCTTCTCCGACTGGCTGGCTGCCCTCGACGACATCATCGCCAACCACCCGGAAGTGGACGTGGTCAACATGAGCCTCCAGAGCGGGATTGCCTGCCCGGCGACGACCATGGCCACCGCCATCGCCACGCTGCGTGAGCGAGGGGTTGCCACCTTCATCTCGGCCGGCAACCACGGCAGCAAGAGTTCCGTCACCGTCCCCGGCTGCATCACCGAAGGGCTCTCCGTGGGCGCCGCCTACGATGTCGGCCTGGGGACGGTGAACGGCTGGAAAAGCCCCTGCTCCGACACCGGGACGGCCGCGGACGACGTGGCCTGCTGGTCCAACTCCGATGACAGCCTCGACCTCCTGGCCCCGGGCGCCGCTATCACGTCAACGGGCATGGGAGGCGGCAGGTCCACCTTCTTTGGCACCTCGCAGGCGGCGCCGCACTCCGCCGGCGTGGCAGCCCTGCTGCTGCAGGCGTCTCCGGGCCTGAGCGTCGACGAGCTGGAGGCGAAGCTGGAGGCGACGGGCACGCTCCTCGTCGACGACCTCGACGACGCCGATCCCGCCACCAACCGCACCACCCCGCGCGTGGACGCGCGGGTGGCCCTCCTGGCCGACGGCGAGGACAACGACGGCGATGGCTGCACGACTAGCGAGGAGTTCGGGACGGACGCCGGCGCGGGCGGCCGGCGCAACCCCCTCAACCCCTGGGACTTCTACGACGTGAACGGGGACGGCGTGGTCAACGTGCTCGGCGATATCCTCCCGGTCGCCAGCGCCTTCGGCCCATCGACAGGCCCCAACTATGACGCCGCGCTCGACCGCTCGCCGCCGCCTCCTGGCGCCGAGCCCTGGGACCTGGGGCCGCCCGACGGCGCCATCACCATCGAAGACGTCCTCGCCGTGGCGGGGCAGTTTGGGCACCGCTGCCTCGGTCCGCCCTAGCGCGAGGCCTCTGCGCCGGACGGGTGTGTGGATACCGCCTTGACGATAGGTCGCGTACAATCCAAGCCGGACAGCTATCACCGTGTTTCTTCGAGCCCTTTCCCCTGGCCGGACGGCCCTGCTGAGTCTGCTAGCCCTGGCGTTTCTGAGCCTGCTCGTCCAGGCGCCGAGCGTCGGCTCCAGGGAGCCGCTGGGCGTCGCGGGAGGGGAGCCGGTCTTCCAGCGGGGCACCCTGAACGTGGAGATCGACTTCCCCACGTCGCAGGCCTTCGGGCCGGACGGCCGGCTGTACGTGGCGTCCTTGACCGAGATCAGGGCGCTCACTCTCGACCCCGCCACCAAGGAGGTGCTGGCAGAGGAGCAGGTGGCCACCGACCTGGACGACGTGATGGGCATCGCCTTCGACCCGACGGCGCCCGCCTCGCCCGTGGCCCTCTATGCCTCGCGCCGGGAGCAGAGCGCCACCGATGGCTTCGACAGCGGCGTCAGCCGGTTCACCGCGCCCGGCTGGCAGCGGGAGGACGTGATCACGGGCTTGCCCACGTCCCGGCCCTTCCTCAACCACCTGACCAACGGCCTCGCCTTCGACGGCGGGGGACGGCTGCTCATCGCCCAGGGCTCCAGCAGCGACGCCGGGATCGCCGACCCGCCGGGCCCCGAGGAGTACTGGCCGGAGACCCCCCTCTCCGCCGCCATCCTCGTCGTCGACATCCACGCCCCCGGCTTCGACGGCAAGATCAGCTACGATCCGGCCGGGCCGCCGGCCGACGATGCTGTCGAGCAAGTGAGCGGCGACGTGGCGGTGTACGCCTCCGGCCTCCGCAACCCGTACGACCTGGTGGTGCACAGCAACGGCTACATCTACGCTACCGACAATGGGGCCATGGGACCCGCTTACTCCGCCTCCTGCACGGAGACCGGGACAGGGGTCAGCTTTGCCGATGAGCTGAATCTGATCGAAGAGGGGAACTACTACGGCCACCCCAACCGCAACCGGGGTCGCTCTGATGAACGCCAGTGCACCTACCGCGCCCCGGAGGAGGGGAGCGGGGAGGGTTTCACCGGGCCCATCGCCGTCTTGCCGAGGCATTGCTCCTGCGATGGCATCGTCGAGTACACCAGCACGGCCTTCGGCGGCGCCATGCAGGGCGACCTGCTGTATGTGGGATGGACGCGGGGGGACCTCTGGCGGGCGGTGCTCTCCCAGGATGGCCGCTCCGTCGTCTCCACCTCGGTGCTGGCCTCTGACTTCGGCGAGCCGCTGGACGTCACCATGGGGCCGGACGGCACCATCTACATCGCCGAGTACGTGGGCGGCAGTATCGCCTACCTCGCCCCCACGGGGGTTGTGACCCCCATGCCGACCGCAACGCCCACGCCGACCATGACATCTAGCGCGACTGCGAGCAGCACGGCCACAGCCACAGGCACACTGACGCCGACACCGACAGCCACGCCGCCCAACGCCGGCCTAGGGGATGTTAACTGCGATGGCACCGTGAACAGCATCGACGCCGCCCTCGTCCTGCAGTTGACTGCCGGCCTCATTACGGCGGTGAGGTGTTACGGAAACACGGATGTAAACGCGGATGGCACGCTCAACGCCATCGATGCCGCCCTCATCCTGCAGTTCGAGGCGGGCCTTCTCCGGAGCCTGCCGCCCTAGCGCTCAGCGAGCCTATCGCGCCTCTGTGGCTGGGACGGGGCTGGCTGCGGCCGGAGCCCCCTCCAGCGGGACGGCGCCGCGCGCCACCTCTCGCGCCCGCCCCTCCTCTAGATAGCGGTCGAGGGAGCGGAGGGCGGGGAGGATCGCGAACATCAGCAGCGACG
>MGOB01000093.1:10972-15706 GCA_001796995.1 Chloroflexi bacterium RBG_16_68_14
GATGAAGAGCAGGGCGCTTACTGCCACCACCAGCGGCGCCCCCACGTACTCGGTGGCGATGCCGGCCGGGACGGCGCCCAGCGGCATCAGCCCGAAGGTCATCATCATCACGCTCATCACCCGCCCGCGCATCTCGTTGGGGATGATGAGCTGGATCGCCGTGTTGTTCACCGTCATGCTCACCATGGAGGTGAAGCCGGTGGCGGCGATGAATACCAGCGCCAGGGAGAACCACGGCGAGAGGGCGAACAGCGCCACGAAGCCACCGAAGGCGAGCGCCCCGCCCAGCATGAGCCGGCCTTTCCGTGGGTAAGCGTCCAGGTTGGCTACGATGAGGGCGCCAATCAGCCCGCCGAAGCCGCCCACGCCCTGCATCACGCCGAACCCCACTTCGCCCACGTGCCAGACCCGGTCCGCGAAGACGGGCAGCAGCGTCTGCTGCGGCATGGTGAAGAGGGCCGGCACGGTGGCGAAGAGCAGGAGGCCCAGCAGGAGGGGCGCCCCCTTGATATAGGAGAAGCCGCCCACCAGGTCCTCGAAGAAGGTGAACGCTCGCTCCCGCCTCGGCGGCAGCGAGGGCAGCGCCACCGTCACGGCGACCGAGATGGCGTAGAAGACACCGCCGACCACGTAGGAGGGGCCGATGCCGATGAGCACGATCAGCAGGCCGCCCAGGGGCGGGGCGATGACGCGGCTGGCGTTCATCGCCGCGGTGCTGAGGGCGACGGCGTTCATCAGCTTGTCCCGCGGCACCAGCATCGCCACCAGCGCCTGCCGGCTGGGCATGTTGAAGGCGAAGGCCGCTCCCGACACGGCGGAGACGATGAGCAGGTGCCAGAACTCGATGGCGTCGGTCAGGATCAGCGTCGCGACGATACCGTTGGTGAGGACCAGGGACGACTGGGTGACCAGGATGAGCTGCCGCTTGTCGATGCGGTCAGCGATGACACCGCCCACCGGGGCGAGGATGAGCATCGGGAAGGCCACCGCCGCCATGATGTAGCCCAGGTAGGAGGCGTTGTCCCACCGGTCGATGACCAGCCAGCTCCAGATGATGGTCATGATGCTCATGCCAAAGAAGAAGGCGACGTTGCCGGTGTAGAGGAGGGCGAAGTCTCGGTTGCCGGAGAGGGAGGAGAAGGTCTGGCGCCAGCCGGTTAGGGGGAGGGCGCCTTCAGGGAAGGCTCCTGCCGAAAGGCCCAGCATCGGTGGGGCCGGTGGACGCGGCCCGGGGCGGCCTGCTTCTTGGGGGGCCATTGTCTTAGTGTACGCTAAGTTTAGCGCCTCGGTCGAGGTTCGGTCGGGCGAGGTGGGATGTCCGAGCGAGGGGCTTATCGCGTGGGAGCCGCCGGGAGCGGGCCCCCCTCCTGGTCGCGCAGGCGGCGGTGGCCGGGCAGCAGCAGGGCGATGGCTATCAGCGCCAGGACCAGCAGGGCGCCCACGCTCGCCACCATCGCCTGCACGCCCAGGGCGTCGGCCAGCGCACTCTCCGGCAGGGCGGCGAAGGGCATCACCGACCAGCTAAGCATGTACACGCTCATCACCCTGCCGTAGTAGTCCGGGTCGGTGCTGCCCAGCACCATGGTGTTGTTCAGCGCCCAGTAGCCGTTGGCCGCCAGCCCCACGAAGAGGAGCGCCGCCAAGCCCAGGGGCAGAGTGGGGGCCGCCGCGAACAGGATCAGCGTCAGCCCGAAGCCGAGGCCGCCCGCCAACTGGATCAGGGATCTCTTCGACGTGTTGGAGAGGGAGGCCACGCCCAGGGAGCCGGCCAGCGCGCCGATGCTCATGACCATGCCCATCGCCCCCAGGCCGACGGAGCCCACCCCGTACACCTCGCTGGCGAACACCGGGAAGAAGGTCCGGTAGGGCATGCCCAGCACGATGGGGACGAAGCCCATGAGGAGGAGGATGGGCAGCACCTTGTGGCGACGCACGTAGCGCAGGCCATCGACCAGGTCTTGCAGGAGGGACGGGCGCTCCCGGTCTCGGGTGGGCGCACCGCCGGGGGTGCGGAGGAGCAGGAGGACGACGACGACGTAGCAGCCCGCCATCAGGTAATAGACGCCGGTCAGGCCGATGAAGGGGACGGCGATGAGGCCGCCGGCCAGCCCGGGCCCCACGATCCCCGTCGACGTGAAGGCCGCGCTGTTCAGCGCCACCGCGTTCATTAGCTGCTCGTGCCCCACCAGCTCCGGGATCCAGGCCTGGCGCGCGGGAACGTTGAAGGCGAAGACCGTGCCCGTGACCAGCGCCATCACGAAGATCTGCCAGAGGGCGATGACGTCCGTCTGGATCAGCACCGCCGTCAGGAGCGAGGTCGCCGCCATGGTGCTCTGGCTGAACACGATGAGCCAGCGCTTGTGCAGCCGGTCCGCCGCCACGCCGCCCAGAAGCGAGAACAATAGCTGCGGGATGCCCCAGCCCAGGCTCACCACCCCCAGCGACGTAGCCGACTTCGTCAGGTCGTAGGTCAGGAAGCCCTGGGCCGTAAACGACATCTGGATGGCGGTGAAGGAGAAGAGCATGCTGGTCCAGAGCAGCCGGAAATGGGGGTTCGCCAGCGATGAGAAGGTGGCCGGCCAGCCCGAAACGGCCACCGCCTCGCCGCGCGGAGGCTGGGTAGCCGAGGGGACGGCAGAAGCCGAGGCGGATGCGTGCGGTGATGAGCTCATCGGGCGGAGAGGACGGGGAAACGACCTGTCCCCTCACCTTACGGGAACTCCTACGTTTCCGTCAACGTAAGCGCTCCCGGCTCTCTCCACCTGTTCCGCCGGCTTGCCGCCGTGATATAATCGCGCAAAAGCGCGAACGGGGGCGGATTCGAGGACAGGGAGGCCCGCATGTTCGATAGCTGGGAGTCCATCGCCGCGCTGGCGGCCGCTGTCCTCATCGCGTACGGTGTGATCCTCTGGCTGGGCATCATCGTCTGGACCTACCGCGACATCCGGGAGCGGACCCGCGACGGCTGGTCGCAGACGGTGTCGGTGCTGCTGGTCCTGCTCTTCAACGCCCCTGGGCTCATCCTCTACCTGCTCCTCCGGCCCCACGAGACGCTGACCGAGGCCTACGAGCGCCGGCTGGAGGCCGAGGCGCTGATGCGCGACCTGCCGGAGCCGCGCCCCACCTGCCCCACCTGCGACCGTCCGATGAGGGAGGACTTCCTCCTCTGCCCCTACTGTCGCACCAAGCTCCGCCAGCCTTGCACGGGCTGCGGACAGGCGCTGGAGCTGGGCTGGGTCGCCTGCCCCTACTGCGGCGCCCAGGGCCCGCAGGCTTTCGCCCCTGCTCCCGCGGCCAGGGCTGCCACCAACGTTGCTCCTCCCCTAGCCCAGGAGCCGCCGCAGTCGGCGACGGCGCCGGCCTCGGCTCCCCCGGCCGAGGCGGGCACGCCCCAGGCACGGCCGTCTCCTTAGTTTCCGCGCAATCTGGTAGGCCGAGCCTCCGGCCCAGGGCTAGGGGAGCGCCTTGGTGATCTCCGGAAGGTTCAGGTGCCGGCGGAACAGCTCGACGGCGCGGGCGAGCTTGCGTCGGCCGGAGAAGCGGCTGCGGCCGTAGAGCTCGTCCAGCAGCTCCACCGTGCGTACGGTCTCCTCCGGCGAGAGGAGGACCGAGGTCTCCCCGTCGCTCCCCCGCACCCGGTCCAGCAGGTAGGGGCTGGGCTGCTGGCCGCCGGTGAGGATGAGGCAGTCGGGCGAGGTCGCCAGCGCGGCCAAGTGCAGGTCCATCTTGTCGAAGCGTTGCACCACCGCCTTGCTCCCGTGCTGGAGGAAGTAAGGCTGGCCGGGGTCGGAGGAGATGGGGCCGAGCATGACGAACTCCACCGCCTCGTCCTCCTCTCCGCCCTCGGCCAGGCGCGAGGCGTGGAGCGCCTCCGCCATCTCCCGGATGGTGGGGCCGGCCAGCAGCCGGTCTTCGGGCAGTGCGGCCAGGCAGGGGAGGCCGCGCCCGGCTAGGTTCGCCCGGACGGACGCCAGCCGGCGCTCCGGCACACGCGTGACCACCACTCCCAGCAGCGCGTCGCCCAGGCGCTCAGCGGCCGCGGCCAGCTCGGCGATGCGGCGGTCGTCCGCCTGCGCGCTCACCAGGATGATGCGCGCCGAGAGCCGGGCGGCCGGCTCTGCGGAGAGGCCGGGCGGCGCCTCGATGAGGCAGACGGCGCCTGCCTCGCTGGCCTGGGCCTGCGCCTCCTGCTCGCCGACCGGGGAGCCGGGCGAGGCGCAGCCCGGCACGGCGGCCAACGTGCGCGCGTCGTCCTCGGCGGCGGCGTCGGCCCCTGTGCTGGCGCGGAGGCGCAGGAGACGGACGGTACGCCCTTCCTCAGCCAGGCGGGCGCCCAGGCCGGCGGCGGCCGTCGTGCGCCCTTCGCCGGGCTGGAGGGAGGCGATGATGATGGTCAGCATCGGCGCCAGTATAACGATGGAGGCAGCTACGGGCTACGAGCGGCGTCTGCTTGCTCGCCTGGAGCGGCCGTCGATAGAATGCCAGCGGTGCCGAGGTAGCTCAGACGGTAGAGCACTACACTGAAAATGTAGGTGTCGGCGGTTCGAGTCCGCCCCTCGGCACCAGGTAAGACCTCACCGCCTCGCGCCGCCCGTCCCAAGGCGGGCGTCCTCATCTCCCCGCCATCGAGACTGCTGAATAAGGAGCCACTGGGCGCGTTCTGGGAGACGCCGACCGGGTCTCCCCAATCCCCGTGGGACAGGCTTCAGCCTCTCGCGGTCGGGCTGAAGCCCG
>MGOB01000093.1:15714-16711 GCA_001796995.1 Chloroflexi bacterium RBG_16_68_14
ACCCGCAGTATTATTCACAGTCTCCCCGCCATCTCCACTTGCTCGACCGCTCAGCACAGGGTAAGTAGAGAGGTCGGTTGGTCGAACGTGCCCGCCAGGGCGGAGGAAAGGACGTAGGTCATGCGACTGAAGGACAAGGTGGCAGTGGTGACCGGCGCGGGCTCCGGCATTGGCCGCGCCATCGCCCTCGAGTTCGCCCGGGAAGGCGCGAAGGTGCTGGTGGCGGAGCTGGACGAGTCGAGCGGCCGCGCCGTCGCCGACGAGATCGTCACGACGGGGGGCGAGGCGCGCTTCCAGCGCTGCGACGTGGCGCGGGAGGAGGAGGTGCGCGCTGCGGTCCAGGCCGCCGTCGAGGCCTTCGGTCGGCTGGACATCATGGTGAACAACGCCGGCGTGGCCCAGCCCGATTGGGACACCACCCTGGCCATCAACCTCTCGGGCGTCTACTACGGCTGCAAGCACGCGGCGGAGACGATGGCCCCGACGGGTCGGGGCGGGAGCATCATCAACCTGGCTTCCGTTCTGGGGCTGGTGGGCATCGGCATGGAAGGGAGCGACCCATACGTGGCGACGAAGCACGGCGTAGTGGGGCTCACCCGCAACTTCGCCGTCGCTTACGCGCAGCGGGGAGTGCGGGTGAACTGCATCAACCCCGGCTTCACCGAGACGCCCATGATCCGGATGCTGACGGAAGTCGAGGCGATACGCCAGCAGCTTGAGGCCCAGACGCCCATGGGCCGCCTGGGCCGGCCCGAGGAGGTGGCCAAGGCCGCCCTCTTCCTCGCCTCCGACGATTCCTCCTTCATGACCGGCGCGCCCCTCGTCATCGACGGCGGCTGGACGGCGCGCTAGCGCCGACCAAACTTAGTTCCGCTCTGATGCGCGATCATTCCCGTAGGGGCGAGCGGCCGCTCGCCCTGGGCGACTTTTTTCCGCGCTGAGTATGCTGTCGGTATTGACACTCCCTCACCCCGCCCCGACTTGTCGGGGCACCCCT
>MGOB01000093.1:16732-21077 GCA_001796995.1 Chloroflexi bacterium RBG_16_68_14
AGGGGCCGGGGGTGAGGGAGCAGCTTCAGACAGCAGCCCGCAGCTCGCCATCAGCGTAGATGAGGATTAAGTTGCATAGGCGCTAGCTAGCCTGGCACCCGCGAGCACTCTCCTTACGGGATTTCCCCAATCTCCCAGGTCTCGGTAACAGGCCGAATATAGAAAGGAGCGCCCCGACCCGTCGGGGCTGATCCCTGATCGTTCGCGCCAGGGGTACACGAGCCGCCGAAGCGCGACCGGAGCCTCAGGCAAAGGAGGAATCGAGATGACGAGAGAGCTTAGGAGCTGGCTCCGTCCGGGCCGCATCGCCCTGGTGACGCTCGCCGTCCTGCTGGCGGCCGTGGCCGTCGCCTGCGGAGGCGGCGACGGCGGGCAGGTCACCGACCAGCTTGCGCCGGACCAGGAGTTCCGGCTGCGCATCGCCGGTGACCCCTCCACCTTCGACCCGCAGCTCGCCGCCGTCGCCGAAGAGATCAGCGTGGTCAAGCAGCTCTTCCGCGGGCTCTTCACCTACGACGAAGGGCTGAACGTGGTGCCGGCGGTGGCGCTGGAGGTGCCCACTAAAGAGAACGGCGGCATCTCGGAGGACAGCCTCACCTACACCATCAAGCTGCGCCAGGACGCCCAGTGGAGCGACGGCCAGCCCGTCACCGCTCACGACTTCGTCTACGCCTTCCAGCGCCTGTTCGACCCGGAGGCCGGCGCTCAGGGCTACTACTTCGACTTCTACACCGCCATCGAGGGAGCGGAGGCGTTCGCCTACGGCGAAGGCGGCTCGGCCGAAGGCGTCGGCGTCACGGCCGTGGACGACTACACCCTCCAGATCAAGCTCGCCCGGCCGCAGCCCACCCTGCCCACCCTCCTCGCCCTCTGGCCCGCCTCGCCCCTGCGAAAGGACCTGATCGAGCAGTACGGCGACGCCTGGACGGAGCCGGGCAACCTGGCCGGCAACGGGCCCTTCGTGCTGGCCGAGTACACGCCGGAGCAGCAGATCGTCCTCGAGGCGAACCCCAACTACGTAAGCGACGACCAGCCCACCCTCCAGCGGCTGGTCTACCGCATCATCCCCGATGATAGCGCCGCCCTCATCGCCTACCAGAACGGCGAGATCGACATGACCGCCATCCCGCTGGCCGACGCGGCGCGATTCGAGGGCGACAGCGAGCAGGTGCGCTACGCCCAACTGGAGACCTTCGCCGTGCAGTACAACAACGGGGCGGCGCCCTTCGACAACCCGCTGGTGCGCCAGGCCTTCAGCCGCGCCATCGACCGCGACGCCTACGTGCTGGCGGTGCGCCAGGGTGTGGGCGCGACGGCTCTCGGCTGGCTGCCGCCTGGCATGCCCGGAGCCAGCGCCTCCATCGGCCAGGATCTGGGCTTCGACCCGGAGGCGGCGCGCTCCCTGCTGGCGGAGGCCGGCTTCCCGGACGGCGAGGGCTTCCCCTCTGTCGCCCTGACTATCGTCGACGACGAGTCCAACCGGCTGACGGCGGAGTTCCTCAAGGAGCAGCTCAGCAAGAACCTCAACGTCAGCATCGAGATCGAGACGCTGGAGGAGGGGCTCTTCTTCGACCGCTACTTCGAGAGCGACTTCCAGGTCACCTGGCTGAGCTGGTTCGCCGACTACGCCGACCCGGAGAACTGGCTGCCCGGGATGTTCGGGACGGAGGGCGGCTTCAATGTCCTCGGCTACAGCAACCCGGAGGTGGACGAGCTCTTCGCCAAGGCCGCCACCGAGCTGGACCAGGCGACACGGCTGGCCCTCTACGACCAGGCCCATCGCATCATCATCCAGGACCAGGCGATCACGCCCGTCTTCCATCCGGAGCGGAACTACCTGGTGAAGGCCCACGTCGCTGACCTTACCACCACCGTCCTGGACGCCGAGCCGGGGGACTGGTTCGTGAGCAACGTGCGCATCTTGGCGACGGGCGCGCCGCCCGCCTCCGAGCCGGACGAGGAATAAGCGATGCCTGCCCGCGCGATAGCTTCGCTGTAGGGCGCATGGTAAGAGCTGTGAGCCCCGACTACGGTCGGGGCTCACGCTAGGTAGGGTAGGAAACTCGTGGCCGCATACCTGGTTCGGCGCATCCTCTGGATCGGGCCGGTGCTGTTCGCCGTCGCCCTGATCACTTTCGTGCTCATGCACCAGGTGCCCGGCGGGCCCTGGGACCGGGCGAAGCGGCTCCCGCCCCAGGCGCTGGAGAACGTCAACCTCCAGTACGGCCTCGACCAGCCGGTGTGGGAGCAGTTCGGCCGCTATCTGCTGGACCTCGCCCAGGGCGACCTGGGCGCCTCCTTCCGCAGCCGCAACCGGCCGGTAGCCGACGTGCTGGCCGATGGCATTCGCGTCTCGGCAACGCTGGGCCTGCTGGCGCTGGCGGTGAGCGTGACGGTGGGAGTCGGACTCGGGGTGGTCTCCGCGCTGCGCCGGAACACCGTGCTGGACTACGCCGCCGTCGCCTTCGCCACCGTGGGCGCCAGCGTGCCCAGCTTCATCCTGGGCATGCTGCTGCTGGTGCTCTTCACCGCGCGCCTCCACTGGCTGCCCTCTGGCGGCTGGGGCAGCCCGCAGCAGGCAGTGATGCCGGTGGCGGCGCTGAGCGCGCTGCCGGCGGCCTACATCGCGCGGGTGACCCGGGCCAGCATGCTGGACGTGCTCCAGCAGGAGTACGTGCGTACCGCCCGCGCCAAGGGCCTGCGCGAGCGGGCGGTGGTGCTGCGGCACATGCTGCGCAACGCCCTGATCCCGGTGCTCACCGTCATCGGGCCGGTGGGCGCCATGCTGGTCACCGGCTCCTTCGTCGTCGAGCACCTCTTCGCCATCCCGGGCATCGGCCGCACCTTCGTCAACAGCATCAGCGCGCGAGACTACGGCGTGATCATGGGTACGACGCTGTTCTACACCTTCGTCGTCGCTGTGGCCAACCTGGTAGTCGACGCGCTGTACGCCGTGGTCGACCCCCGCATCCGGTATGAGGCGCATGGTTGAGACGGCCCACGGGCTGGTGCGTTCGCGGGCCGCGGCGTTCGACGGCGCGACGGCGCCCCGCCTGGGGCAGGGCTGGTGGGGGAGCGCCCTCCGGCGGCTCCTGCGCCATCGAGCCGCCGTCGCCGGGCTCATCGTCATCGGCGTGCTCGGCCTGATGGCGCTGCTGGCGCCCTGGGTGGACCGCCAGGGGCCGACCAGCCAGCAGCTCGATGCCACGCTGTCCGGCCCCAGCGCCCGCTTCTGGCTGGGCACCGACCAGCTCGGCCGCGACCAGTACAGCCGGCTGGTGCACGGCGCGCGCGTCTCGCTCACGATAGGTGTGCTCACCCAGGCTGTAGCGGTGGGCCTGGGCCTGGCAGTGGGGATGGCCGCCGGGCTGGGCGGCCGCCGCGCCGACGCGCTGCTCATGCGCCTGACCGACGTGGCCTACGCCTTCCCGGACCTGCTCATGATCATCTTGCTGGTGAGCATCTTCGGCGCCAGCGTCACCATGCTGGTGCTGGCCATCGGCCTGGTGAGCTGGACCACGATCGCGCGGCTGGTGCGGGGGCAGATCCTCTCCCTGCGGGAGGAGGAGTTCGTCCTGGCGGCGCGGGCGCTGGGCGCCAGCCGCTGGCGCATCGCCTGGCACCACCTGCTGCCCAACCTGCTGGGACCGGTCATCATCACCGCCGCCTTCGGCGTTCCCGCCGCCATCTTCGCCGAGGCCGCCCTCGCCTTCATCGGCCTCGGCCTGCCGCCGCCGACGCCGAGCTGGGGCCGCCTGGTGACCGACTCGTTCGGCGCCATGTTCGCCGCGCCGCACTTGGTGGTCACCTCCTGCCTGGCGGTGGCCCTGACGATGATGAGCTTCACCTTCCTCGGCGACGGCCTGCGCGACGCCCTCGACCCGCGCACGCCGGTGAGGAGGCCGCTACCGGAAGCGGACCTGATGGAGGAAGGGGAACGGAAGGCGACGCAACGGCGCCGGGCGGCATAGGAAACGCCCGCCTCCTGGGGTGGATGCGGGCGTTCTGTTCTCTCGATGGAGCCAGCGAAGGGACTCGAACCCTTGACCGGTCGATTACGAATCGACTGCTCTACCGCTGAGCTACGCTGGCCCGGCGCAGGCGGGCTGGCGGCAGAACCAGTATAGCACCGGCCCTTTCCGACCAGCCAGACACAGGCCGAGGGCTCCGGCAAGCGCGTCAGCGCCTCGTCCGGCGCCTTCTCGCGTACCAGGCCGCGCTCACCACGACGATGGCGCCCGCTGTCGCGGCGGCTACGAGGCCAGCGAGGGCGGCGAGGGTGACCAGGAGCGCCAGGGTGAGGGCCGCGATGAGGTAGCCCGTCGCTGATAGGACTTGACTGGCC
>MGOB01000093.1:21108-27332 GCA_001796995.1 Chloroflexi bacterium RBG_16_68_14
ATTATACAGGACGCCGTCAAAGGAGGGGCGCCCCTGATGCCAGGGGCGCCCCTGCCTACTTGGGCTGTGCGCTCCGCCCTACCGGCAGTCGTGCTGGTACTGGAGCTTGATCGACAGGATGTCATTGGGGGCATCGATCCTGCCATCCGGTGCCGTTCGGTTCCAGGGGTACTGCGCCCCTTGCTTCAGGGGGCC
Source organism: Chloroflexi bacterium RBG_16_68_14 (assembly GCA_001796995.1). Classification (GTDB taxonomy): domain Bacteria; phylum Chloroflexota; class Dehalococcoidia; order DSTF01; family RBG-16-68-14; genus RBG-16-68-14. Next base: position 21,304 of record MGOB01000093.1, read on the forward strand.
GCGGTCTGCCCTGGCGTCGTAGGGCAGGGCAGGGTTGGCAGAGTAGCGGAGCATGACCTGGAGGATGTCGTTAGGCGCGTCGATGTACTTGTCCCCGTTGAAGTCGAAGAAGTCCCACTGGTTGAGGGGGTTCCGCAGCCCGCCGAAGTTGGCCGGGAACGAAAGCTCCACACCGTCACGGCAGCCGTCGCCGTCCGTGTCCGGGTCGAGCGGGTCAGTGCCGTAGATGAGGGTTTCCTCGTCATTGGTAAGCAGGTCCCCGTCCTTGTCGCATGTCCCTAGCAGCCAGGGACTAAAGTCCACATTGGCACTAACGCCGTCGCCGCTGCCTGTGCCGCCCGGGGCGCCGGGACCATCGCAGGCACCCCACCAGTTATTCTCGGCGTTGAGGGTGCTGGTGCCGGCATGGTTGATGCCAAGCAGGGCATTGCCGACGATGTTGTTGTAGTGCACTGCGATACCAGCGGCCGAGGTTCCGGAGGTGAGCCGCACCCCGGACGTGGTACCCGTGCTGTTGATGATGTCATTCCCCAAGATGTCGATGGATCCGTGGGTGCCTCCAGCAGCATCGGTGATCTGGACACCGTGGAAGTTTCCGTCAAGAACGTTCCCGGTAACGTCCACGTCGCTGATGTTGGCATTGGCCCCCACGCTGTAGAGGAACACGCCGCGAAAGTCGTTAGTCACACTGTTGTTGCTGACCGTGACGTTGTGGAGGTTGGCGGTGAGTGAGTTGGTGGAATCCCAGGCGAGGAGCTCGATGCCCGCTCGGGTCAGCGGACCGCTGATGGTGTTGCCATCCACGGTGATGCCAGCGTTGGTCTGGCCGCTGCCGGTATGGATCTGCGTCTGGATGAGGATGGCGTCCTGGGAATCGTCTGTAGTCTCGCCGAGGATGTCCTGGCCTCCTGTGACGTCGTTGTCGAGGACACTGGAGTTGGAGGTGTTCGTGAGCTCGATGGCGTACGCCGCGGTCCTGGCTACCTCGTTGCACTCCACAAGCCAGTTGTCATGGAGGGCCTGGCCCTCGTTGCCAACGAGCACAGCGCTCCAACCCAGGTCGTGCAGATAGTTGTCACGGACGGTGACGTCGTCGATGGCCGTAGCGTTCCAGGCCAGCACTCCGCTGCCGATGCCCCCGGTGGTCCAGGCGTTTCCGAAGGGGCGGTTCCTGTAGTTGGTGATCTCGAAGCCCTGGATGGTGACGTTCGAGACGCCGCCGGCGATGGTGATGGCGGAGCCAACGGCCCCGCCGCCATCGAGGACCGGCGCGCTAAGGCCTGGGCCGGGGCAGCTACCGCTGGTATCGCCGGTGAGGGTGAGGCTCTTGTCGATGGTCACCTGCTCCGTGTAGGTGCCCGCTTCCACCTTGACCGTGCTGGCAGAAACCAGGTCGATGCCCTCCTGGATGCGACCGGTGGCGCCGGTCTGGGGGCTGTCGTCGTCGACATGGAGGAGCGAGAAGTCGCCCTGGAAGCCCGGGGTGGCCGGAGCGGTGTCCGTGCCGCTGTCGAGCCAGGGGCTGTAGTCCACGTCGGCGCTCACTTGGCCGGCGACGCCGGAAGGCGTGTTGGCGCCCCACCAATTGCCCGAGGCGTCGACCAATGGGTCCGTGCTCTCCACGCCCTTGGTGTTACCTGTGAGGCTGTTGTTGGACACCGTCGCCACGCTGGTGTCCGATGCGTCGTAGCCGACGGCGACGCCGGTTGTGGAGCCCGAGACGAAATTCTCTGTGATGGTGGCCGTGGTTCCGGCGCCGTAGTAGGTCGTGACCAGGATGCCAGCGGAGGTAGAGCCGTCGACGCTGGCAACGCCGGTGTTGCCGCTGATGGTGTTGCGGGTGATGGTGGCGGTCGCCCCGGCGCCGACTTCGACCGCGTAGTCGAGCCAGTCGCCGGCCCCCTTGCCGGTGTAGGTGTTGCCGCTGTACGTGGAGCCGGTGACACCGGAGCCGTAGTAGAGGACGCCGACTCTGCCGATTTCGGAGAAGGTGCAGTTTGTCACATCGACGTTCATGGCGGGCGATCCGAAGACAACCATCCCAGTGCCGGCGTAGCTCGTGCTCTCGTCGTACTTGATGTTGGTGAAAGCGCAGTCGCTGACGGTGCCCTGCCCTCTGTTGCGAATGGCCTGCCAGACCTTGTTTCCAGTGCCGTCCAGCGTCACATCGCTCAGGTTGAACGTCTTGCCTGCGTTGACGAGGAACCAGCCGCGCGCGTCGCCACCGGAGCCGGTGTCAGCCGACGGCTTGATGATGGTAGTGCCCGCCCCTGCGCCGACGATCGAGAGGTTCTTGTTGATGACGATCTGGCCGACCTCGACGTATGTTCCCGCCGAGACATCGAGCGTGTCCCCGCTCAGGGCCGCCGCGATCGCCCCTTGGATGGTGTCCGAGACGGCGATGACCGGGTTGTGGGTAACGGTCACTTTCTCCGTCGCGGGCGTCGTCGTGCTGGTGGCGTACCACGGGGTGAAGTCCACGTTGTCGCTGACCGCGTCGCCACCCTGTCCGGTGCCGTGCGGGTTGCTCGTGTGTGAGGCACCGGTCGCGTGGCCCCACCAGTTCTTGCTGAAGTCCAAAATGGACCCGGTGGTGTTCTCCGCGCCGTAGCCGGCGTTGCTGTAGATGCTGTTGTAGTTGGCAGTCCAACCGGTTGTGGTGCCCAGCACCTTGATTCCGCCACCGGCGTTGTCGCGAACCGTGTTACCGGTAAGCGTGATGTTCGAGGAGGTTCCATCGACGCCGATCCCTCGACCGCTGCCCGTGCCGAGACCGTCGTTGTCGTGGACGACGTTGTCGGACACAGCGACGTTAGACACGCCGTCTTTCAAGCTGATCGCCCCGCGCGACCAGCCTCCAGTGCCTTCGGGTTCTTCTCCCTTGACATGGCTGACATCGTTGCCGCTGATCAGGGCAGTATCTGATGCCACGAAGGAGATGCCTCCTTCGCGGGCCCCGTCGACGACGTTGCCGGTAATGATGGCGTTGTCCGAGGGACCTACAGCGTTCCAGTCGTAGCCTACCCAGATACCATGGTCACCTGAGTTCAGCACGGTGTTGCCCGTGATGGTGGCGTTGTCTGACTCTCGGGCTATGAACATGCCATCGCTGAAGTTGTTCTGGACCAGGCTATCGCGGATGGTGAGATTACGGGTTACGAGCGCGTATATCGCGGAGTAGTTGTTCTCAACCTTGACGTTGTCCACGAGGCCGCCCGTGTAGAAGATATAGCCCTCGGCGGGCATGTCATGGGCGTAGTCGCGGAAGAGGATCCCGTAGCCACCGGTGTTCAACATGTCGCCAGTGAAGCCTCTTACGGTGAGGTTCTGGATCGTGACGTCGTTCGCGTATACGTGGATTCCCTTGGGCCAGCCAGCACCGCTGGTGCCCCAAACCCCGCCGTCGATGATCGTCCCGTCTCGGCTCTGGCCGACCAGAGACAGTCCGTCCTTAGTGATCACGATGCTGGCCAGGGATGTGGCAGTGTAGGTGCCGTCGGCCACGTTCACCGTGCTGCCCGCCACGTTGTCGATGCCGCCTTGGATCGTGTCGAAGGCGTTGATCTGGCAGAACTTGCCAGGCGCGACTTCTTGGGTAGGGATATTTAGAGCCGGGTTCCCCACATTACAACCCGCCCAGTTGTCATCGACATAGACCGTCTCCAGATTGAAGCCCAGCAGATCGATCCGAATGTTGGTGTCGATTGGACCCAACTCAGAGATGATGGCTTCGCCAGCGTTGTACTGCTGGTTCGCATCGTTGGGGACGTAGGTGATTACCTTGACTTCGATCGTGTTGAAATTGCGGTTCGCCACGCCGCGGATCCATGTCCCAGCTCCTACGAAGCCCGCCGGTAGAGGAAAGCCTGCGCCGCCGACGTTGAGCTCCATCTGGTAGCCCGGGTAGTTGGTCGGCTTGAACTGCGGGCCAGCGGGCTGCCAGCCCGGGGCGCCGGTCCACCAGGAAAGGGTCAGGTCGGCCAGTGCGATGTCGCCAGCCACCTCCCGGAAGAAGACGGCGGTGATGGCATTGGGATAGTTGATGAGGCTGACGTTCGTGACGGTGCCGCGGATGGCTATCGCTGTGCCTGCATTCGCTCCAGACACAGTCATCGTGTTGTTCGCGTCGTCGATGACGATGCTCTGCGCCTCGACCGGTGTGAAGTGTAGTCCCGCCAGGAAGATCGCTCCCACAGCGAGAAGGACGACACTCAGACGTAGCGTCAAGCGGTACGTGTTCATGGTGCTCCTTTCCCTATGCTCGTTGTACCTATCAGTTGGACAGGTGCGTTCGGAGTGGGATTTGCTGCTTGGCCTATGGATGCGGAGGTTGAAACAGCCGGCCGCCCACGCTGAAATAGCCGTCGAAACGGCAGCCAGTACCCAACAGGTGAGATGGAAGTCGTACTGCGCACTCCCCCGGTAGCCTTCCTGCCCGATAGAGGCCAATGAGGAGTCTGGTCTCGGAGCTGGCAGGCTACGGAGGAGCAGAAACTAGCCTGCTCCTCCGCAGCCTGAGCTTCTCGGTAGGGCGGGGACTACCTCTCCCAGGCCACCAGATGGGAACAGACTAGCGTCAGCGACCACGCCCGCGCATCGGCAAGGTTACCTATAGCCGGCTGCCTAGATTTCGAGGAGGCTGTCGCCTAGGATGCCTAGCTGCTCCGCAGTTAGAATAGCCACTGTCCGGTTTGTCGCATCGAGCTTTGCGAGGACGTGGCTAACGTGATGGTCGACCGTGCGTCGACTGACGTCCAGCCGCTCGGCGATTTGGCGATTTGTGAGCCCCTGCGCGATGAGCCTCAGCACCTCTAACTCACGATGGGAAAGGACGAGTCCGGCGATCTCCCGCGCGGAGTTGGGGCGTCCGGGAGGGAGGGAACCGTGGGCCGTCAGCCGCCGCGTCTGTCGCACTGCCCTTCCTTCCCGCCCTTCCTCGGCAGGCGGAAGCGCCGCCTCCGTCCGCCAGCCCTCGGAGATGTCACGCAGCGTGGCCACCCTATACATGCGCCCGCGGTAGAGCATGTTCTTGCCACAGACTTCAACTGGGAACGCGGAACCGTCCTTTCGCAACCCTACCCCTTGATAGGGTTTGTCATGTCCCCGAAGGATATTGGTCGTTACAACGTCGCGGGATTCCGGCGCCACGAACTCCAGCACCTTCATTCCGATAAGTTCAGGAAGTTCGTAACCAAACATGGCAGCGAAGACCTGATTCGCATCTAGAATGACCCCCTGCTCGTGGATCAGAATCCCTTCCATGGTAGCCTCGGCCAGTCGCTGTGACCTGTCTTTGTCTTCTCTCAGGGTTCGCTCCGTCCCCCTGTGCTGAGTGATGTCCCGCATGACGACAAGCCCCCCAATGATTCCGCGCGGCTCCTCGTAGAGGGGGACATAGCGACCATCAACGAATCCCCTTCGGCCCGTTCTTGGTACCACGAATGGCCTGGCAGCAGTGGTGAGGGTCTTTCCGTCAAGGACTTTCAAGAAAGCCCGGTCCTCTCCGTTCTCCTTCAAGCACGGGAACAGGGCGAAGGCGCACTTGCCGAGAGTCCTTTTCTGGCTAAGGCCTGTCATGCGCTCCATCCCCGGGCTCCAAGTCGTAATGCGGCAGTTACGGTCAAAGGTGAAAAGACCTTCGACGCCCGCATCGCAAAGCCTCTCAGAAGGGCCCTTCTTGCTCCCGGTGCGCTTCCCTGTCGGCTCAGGCTCGGCGATGCCAATAACTAAGCCGAGGATACCGATCGGTTTGCCCTCGGTGTCCCGCAGCGCGGCTGCCGCGAAGGTGACATTGACCAGTTCGCCGTCCTTCGTCCGCTGCCACAGCCCCACGCCGGAGAACGTCTTGCCCTCAAGCAGCAGATTCGCCAGTACACGCAATTCATCCCGTTTAACCTCGTCCAAAATGGGGAGAGGGCGGCCAAGGACCTCTTCTCGCTTCCAGCCCAGAATTCGCTCAGCAGCCTGGCTCCACACCAGGACGATCCCGTCGGGATCAACGACAACGATGGCCAGCGGCGATGTCCGAA
>MGOB01000093.1:27350-29926 GCA_001796995.1 Chloroflexi bacterium RBG_16_68_14
TCGTTCCCTCGCGGCGACTCTTCCTCCAGTTGTCCGCGCCGGTTCAGGTCGTTGGTCCTAGTGCCCACGCAACTTCACCCTGGTGAACTGGGCGAATGGGCTGCGCCCAGCTCCACCAGCGCAACGAGAAACATTGAGCCAAGAATGGAGAGAGAGCTTCTGCGGATGTCACTCCCCCTTTCGCGAAGCACGCCGCTTCGCCAGCACCTAAACAGGAGCGAAGGGTGCGTAGTCCCGCCGGATAAGTCAGCAGAAGCCACGCCACCAGCCGTCTCATGCTAACATTGGTGCTAGAACGGAGCGTCAAGGGCCAAACGGCAGGGCCGAACGGCCTATCCAAGGGAGGAGCGGGGTCGGGCTGAGGGCCGCGATGAGGTAGCGACGCCGTGGCTGATAGGACATGACTGGCCTTCCGGGCGGAGCGATGGCGGGCGCATGGGGATTATACAGGACGCCGTCAAAGGAAGAGCGCCCCCTACATCGGGGGCGCTCTTCGCGCTGCGCCGCAGGATCGCTACTTGCGGCAGTTGTGCTGGTACTGGAGCTTGACCGACAGGATGTCGTTGGGGGCGTCGATCCTGCCGTCCGGGCCGGCCCGCTGCCAGGCGTATTGCGCGCCTTGGATGGCTGGCCCGCGGTCTGCCCTGGCGTCGTAGGGCAGGCTTGGGTTGGCCGAGTAACGCAGCATGACCCCCAGGATATCGTTAGGCGCGTCGATGTAGCGGTCACCGTTAAAGTCGAAGAAGTCCCAGGGGTTGGTGGCGTCGCGCAGGCCGCCGAAAGAGGCCACAGGGCCCAACTCTGCCCCATCGGCGCAGCCGTCGCTGTCGCCGTCCTGGCTGGCCGGGTCGGAAAGGAGCAGCAGTTCCAGCAGGTTTAGCACGTTATCGGTGTCATCGTCCCCGGAATCCGGGCAGCCGTCGCTCGCGTCGTAGCTGTCGGTATCCTCCGGCTCCTGCGGGCAGCCGTCTACGTCGTCGGGAATGCCGTCGCGGTCTTCGTCAGCCGGCGGGCATTCGAGGCACGGCTCCGGTGGTGGCGACGCCTCAATGGTCACGTCCGCCTTGAGGTCGAACCGCATCGGCTCGCCGTTGGGCTTGGGCAGGGTGACAACGTGAGCCAGGAACGAGTACGTTCCCTTGGCTACGGGGTTCACCGCCACCGGCACGCCGGATCGCGAGTGGCCGGCCACCTGGAGCGCCACGTCCAGCGAGAGGCACTTCGGGAGCGGGCCGAAGTGGACCTGGTGGGGGCCCCATCCGACGAAGAGCCGCATCGTCGTGCCGCCCGCCGATTTCTCATCGACTAGGACGTTCACCGGAATGGAGTAGGGCGGAAGGCCGATCCCGCCGGTCCAGCGGGCCTTGTGCTGGCCCGGAGGCAGGAAGGGCGGGTAGTCGTTCGCCTCCGAGTCGCTGCTGGCGTCGCGCAGCGGCACGGAGAGAGCGAGGGACGGCCTGTCAGGCAACACCTTGGGGCAGACGTTCGCTAGCAGGGGCGGGACGTTGAGAAGGAGACGCAGGCGGGCCACTCCGTCGCCGTCGGTCACCTCCTCGTCCGAGGCGATCCCCCACTCGGTCGGAGCCCGGTGGGTGATGCCGCCGAAGGGCTGGGGCAGCGGGCTCTTGGGCCAGAAGTTGAGTGCCATCACCAGGTCGCTGGCGACGCCCGGGTTGTGGTCGCGCACCGCCACCTTGTAGCCGGCGGGCGCCTTCTTGATGACGACGCTGGCCTCCAGGACGAGCGTCTCGGTGTGGAGATCAGTCGGATCGGGCTTGGAGGCGAGTTCGGCGACGAAGATGTACTTCCCCGCCGCCTCGGGATTAACGGCCACCGGCACGCCCGACGCCGACTTTCCTGCCACGTCCAGCGAGACATGCAGCGAGAAGCAGCCGTCGAGCGCCTTCTGGTCCAGCATGGGAAGCCCGGTAGGCCCGTCGCCTGTGCCAACGAAGAGCTGGAGCCTCTCTTCGGGTGCCAGGTCTGGCCACTGGCGCACCAGGACGTTGACCGGGATGATGGCGTCTCCGTATTCGATCTGCCCCGTCCAGCGGGCCTTGTGGTTGCCCTCCGGCAGGAATGGCGGGTAGTCCGGCGCGCTCGAGTCGCTGCTGGCGTCCATGAGCGGTGTCTTCCAGACCAGGGCCGGGATGGGTGCGGCCGGGCAGACCACCGGGTCGAGAATCAGCGGGTTGTCGAGAACAATGTTGAGCCGGCCCACGCGGTCGCCGTCCGGCACCGCTTCGTCCGCTGCGATGCCCCAGCCGGCCGGCGGCCGGTGGACGATGCCCCCGAAGGGCTGTGGCAGCGGCGACGGTGCGGAGAAGTGCAGCCCCAGGCGCAAGTCTGACGCCACGCCCGGCCGGTTATCGGCCAGCTTCACGGTGTAGCGGACTAAGGCGTTATCGAAGGGGTGCATGGCGGCCACGCGTCCGGTGGAGAGGACGCTGCCCGCCGCCACCAGCACGAGGACTGCGATGGGAATCCAGCGTGGAGCCATGGTCTCCTCCCTCCATCGCTCCCCCTAGCTCCCTGTCAGAGCGGCTCTACTCTAGCTCCAATTGGCAGCACTGTCA
>MGOB01000093.1:30039-32381 GCA_001796995.1 Chloroflexi bacterium RBG_16_68_14
AGTATGTCCATCAGCCGCGCCGCCCGCGGATAGCCGATGCGCAGCCGCCGCTGGAGCATCGATGTGCTGATGCTCCGGTGCTCGCGGGCCAGGTCGATGGCGCGCTCCAGCAGCGGGTCGTCGCCGGCGAGGAGCTCCTCGGTCTGGGCCGCCTCGTGGGCTTCCTCCAGCAGGTGGTCGAAGACCTGGCGGTTCAGCTCCTGGAAGCGGTCCTGGGTCCAGAACGCCACCAGCCGCTCGATCTCCTGGTCGGAGACGTAGACGCCCTGGAGGCGGCGCGGCTTGGAGGCGTCGGGGGGGGGGAAGAGCATGTCGCCCCGGCCCAGCAGCTTCTCGGCGCCGGCGGTGTCGAGGATCGTTCGGGAGTCCACCTGGGAGCTCATGGCGAAGGCGATGCGGGTGGGGAAGTTGGCCTTGATCAGCCCGGTCACCACGTCCACCGAGGGCCGCTGGGTGGCGATGATCAGGTGGATGCCGGTGGCGCGGGCGAGCTGGGCCAGCCGGCAGATCTGGCGCTCCACCTCGTAGGGAGCGGCCATCATCAGGTCGGCCAGCTCGTCGATGATCACCACCCAGTAGGGGAGGCGGCTGGGACAGCGGGGATGCTTGTTGTACGCCTCAATGTTGCGCACCGCCAGCGACGAGAAACGTCGGTAGCGGGTCTCCATCTCGTGGATCACCGCCTGGAGGGTGCCCACCACCTGGTCGAGGTCGATGATGATGGACGAGAACGCCAGGTGCGGGATCCGGGCGAAGGCGGACAGCTCCACCCGCTTGGGGTCGATCATCACCAAGCGCACTTCCTCCGGCGAGGCGTGCATCAGCAGGCAGGCGATGAGGGCGTTGACGCAGACGCTCTTGCCGCTGCCCGTCGCCCCGGCGATGAGCAGGTGCGGCATCTTGCCCAGGTCGGCGACGATGGGCTCGCCGGCAACGCTCTTCCCCAGCGCCAGCGCCAGCCGCGAGCGGAGCGACAGCCGCCGGAACTGGGCTGACTCGATGACGCTGCGCAGGGTGACCAGCGCCGCTGTGTGGTTGGGCACCTCGAGGCCGACGAAGGGCTTCCCCGGCACGGGCGACTCGATGCGCAGCGAAGGCGCCGCCAGCGCCAGCGCCAGGTCATTGGCCAGGGTGGTGATCTGGTTCACCCGCACCCGCATGCGCGAGACCTCCTCGGTGCGCGTCTTGGGCTGGCCGTCGCGGTCGAGCACCGGCCGGCCGGAGGCGTCGCGCTCCGGCACTTGGCGCGTCTTTACCTCCCAGCCCGGCTCCAGGCCGAACTGGGTGACCGTCGGCCCCTCGTTGACCTGGATCACGCGCGCGTCGACGCCGAAGGAGGCCAGGGTGTCGATGATCAGGCGGGCGCGGGCGGCGCTATCGGGCTGACCCTCCTGCGGGCTCACGTCCAGCAGCACATCGAGCGGGGGGAGCTGCCACCCGTCGTGGGCCTTCCTGGGCCCGGCGGCGGGAGCGAGCCCCTCCTCCTCGACGGGCGAGTCGCCGTTGAGGGGCAGCGGCATCTGCTCCCCGATGTTGGGCGGCGGCGGCTCCTTGGTCGCGACCGGCGCCGGCGGCTCCGGGGCCGGCTCCTGGTCCACCTCGTCGGCAGCCGCGCCTGGCTCCGAGTGCTGGGCCCAGATCACGCTCTCCAGCGGGATCTTGTCGGCGCCCTGCGGCGGCGTGCGCGTGGGGAAGACCAGCTCAACGATGGCGCGCGCCGACGTCCAGGCCCGCTGCGGCAGCCGCCAGCCCCAGACCGTGCGCGCGCCGGTGGCCATGCCGCGCGCTGTCGCCGTCGCTCCCTCGGGCGAGATGGCGGCGAAGGCGCCGACCCCAGACGCGAGCCAGACCAGGATTCCGATAGGGTTACCGGCCAGCAGGTGGCCCAGGTCGCCGCCGGCGGTGACCTCGTTCAGGAGGACGTCGCCCAGTCGCCAGTCGGGCCGGAGGAAGCCGAGCCAGCCGCTCACGAAGGCCGCCAGCAGCCCGGCCGCCGCCCACGGTCTCCACGAAGAGAAGATCTGGTCGAACCGCCGCCGGAGGATGGCGAGGCCGACGTAGGCGAGGAGGAGGATGAAGCCGAAGACCAGCAGCCCGAAGGTGCGGACGATGCCATCGCGCAGGTCGGTGAGGCCGCGCGTGGCGGGGACCAGCGAGGGGATGGCCACGAGCGCCAGCAGCAGCGCAATGCCCAGCGCCTCGAGACGGAAGAGGAAGCGGCCCAGGGAGGCCACCGGGGACGGCGTCCGGCGCCGCCGGCCGACGCTCGGTCGAGGCGGTCGGCCCGGGCCCGACCGGGCGCTGGGCCTGGGGCGGGGTCGCGATCGTACTCTAGCCACAAT
>MGOB01000093.1:32475-35352 GCA_001796995.1 Chloroflexi bacterium RBG_16_68_14
CAGATCGGACGCGGATGCATTATACCAGCAGAACGACAGTGCGGCCAGCCTTTGGGAGATAATGCGTAGGCGTATGAGCAGTTTTGACGAATTGCTTCAGATAGGCAGCGAGGAGCTTCGGCCCCACCGCGAGGGGCCGGATGGCAGGAGACGCCTCGCCTTCGCCATAGTACGCTGCGGGCAGAGGAGGGTAGCCTGCCATGCACAAGCCGCTGGAAGACCTGAAGCACGATCACCGCCTCATCGAGCGCGTCCTGGCCGTCCTGGGGGAGGCGGGAGGGCGCCTGGAGCGGGGCGAGGAGGTCTCGCCGGACCTGCTCGACCAGGCCCTCACCTTCGTCCGCGGGTTCGCCGATGGCTGCCACCACGCCAAGGAGGAGCGCGGGCTCTTCCCGGCGCTGGCGCAGAAGGGACCGATGCTGGAGGCCGGCCCCATCCGGGTCATGCTCATGGAGCACGAACTGGGGCGCTCCCTCATCGCCGACCTGGCCGGCGCCACCGAGCAGATGCGGGAGGGGAAGGCCGAGGGGCGGCTCGCGGCCCGCTCCGCCATTGAGGGATACGCCGGGCTGCTCAGAGACCACATCGCTAAGGAGGAAGACGTGCTCTTCCTCATGGCCCAGAACCTGCTGGGCGCCGATGACGTGGAAGGCCTGGCGGAGCAGTTCGAGCGGGTGGAGCGGGAGGCCGGCGCGGACGCCCACCAGCGCTTCGAGGCGCTGGTCAGAGAGATGGAGCAGGCGCTGGGGCTGTGCGCTCTGCCCTAGGTCCGGCAGTCGTGACGGTACTGGAGCTTGACCGACAGGATGTCGTTGGGGGCGTCGATCCTGCCGTCCGGGCCGGTCCGCTGCCAGGCGTATTGTGCGCCCTGCACCACCGGGCCGCGGTCCGCCCTGGCGTCGTAGGGCAGGACTGGGTTGCCGGAGTAGCGCAGGAGGACCTGGAGGATGTCGTTAGGCGCGTCGATGTATCTGTCCCCGTTGAAGTCGAAGAAGTCCCACGGGTTGAGGGGGTCGCGCCGGCCGCCTTGCCTTTCGTTAGAGCCCAGCTCCTTGTCGTCGTTGCAGCCATCGGCATCGGTATCGGCGTTGCAGGGGTTGGTGCCTGCCGCGAACTCGTTGAGGTTGGTGAGCCCGTCGCCGTCCGGGTTGGCGCCGGCGTCTTTCGACAGCGGGTTGAGGCAGGGGTTGTTGACCTCGAAGTCGTCGGGCAGGGTGTCGGAATCGGTATCGGGGTTGCAGGGGTTAGTGCCTGCGGTGAACTCGGTGAGGTTGGAGAGCGAGTCGCCGTCGGGGTCGCTGGCGGCGTCAGCGGTTAGGGGGTTGAGGCAGAGGTTGGCCAGCTCGAAGTCGTCGGGGAGGGTGTCAGTATCGGTATCGGGGTCGCAGGGGTTGGTGCCTGCGGTGAACTCGGTGAGGTTGGAGAGCGAGTCGCCATCGGGGTCAGCGGCAGCGTCGTCGACAAGCGGGTTGAGGCAGAGGTTGGCCACCTCGAAGCCATCCGGCAGGCCGTCGCCCTCGGTATCAGCATTGCACGGGTCCATCGACGCGGTGAACTCAAAGAGGTTGGAGAGCGAGTCGCCGTCGGGGTCAGCGGCAGCGTCATCGACGAGGGGGTTGAGGCAGGGGTTGGCCAGCTCGAAGCCGTCGGGGAGGGCGTCGGTATCGGTGTCGGGGTTGCACGGGTTGGTGCCTGCGGTGAACTCGGTGAGGTTGGAGAGCGTGTCGCCGTCGGGGTCGCTGGCGGCGTCGTCGACAAGCGGGTTAAGGCCGCAGCCACTGTATAGCACCTCGAAGCCATCCGGCAGGCCGTCGCCCTCGGTATCGGCATTGCACGGGTCCATCGACGCGGTGAACTCGAAGAGGTTGGAGAGCGAGTCGCCGTCGGGGTCAGCGGCAGCGTCGTCGACGAGGGGGTCGAGGCCGCAGCTACTATACGTCACCTCGAACCCATCGGGCATGGCGTCATCGTCGGTGTCCGGATCGAGCGGGTTGGTGCCGTAGGTGACGATCTCCTGGAAATCAGTTAGCCCATCGCCCCCGTTCCCGTTACACAGGCCATCGTTGCCCGGCGCTCTGGTATCTTCTGAGTCGGCGCAGTTCGGGTCGGTGCCGATGAACGTTTCGGTTGTGTTTGGGAGGCCGTCTTTGTCCTTGTCCGTGGGGCTGGCGAAGGTGGGGCGCGCGCCAGGCTGCGCCAGGAAGAGCAGTGCTCCCAGGAGTAAGAGGACAGCGAGTCCGAACGGCGAACGTGCTAGACGTCCCATAGACGGCATAAGTTGGGACTTAGGCGGGGAAACTTGACGCTCTGAGTATAGCATCGTGTTGACGGTTGTCAAGGGCCTGTAAGATGGGCCCCGGCGCCCACCGGGGCCTCGTAGGTCGGGGTCTTCACACCCCGACACGAGGGTTGCGAGGGTCTGAAGACCCTCGCCCACGGGGCGTATAACGAAGGGGCGCCCCTTCTCGCTTGGGCCTTGCGCTCCGCCCTAGGTCCGGCAGTCGTGATGGTACTGGAGCTTGACCGACAGGATGTCATTGGGTGCGTCGATCCTGCCATCCGGCGCCGTTCGGTTCCACGGGTTCAGTGCCCCTTGCTTCAGGGGGCCGCGGTCGTACGCGGGGTCGTAGGGCAGGGCGGGGTTGGCGGAGTAGCGCAGCATAACCCCGAGAATATCGTTGGGCGCGTCGATGTACCTGTCCCCGTTGGTGTCGAAGAAGTCCCAGGGGTTCTGGGGGTTGCGGAGGCCGCCCTGGAGGGCGTTGGGCCGGGCCTCCTTGTTGTCGGTGCAGCCGTCGCCGTCGAAGTCCAGGCCGGGGCCGGAGACGCGCCGCCAGTCGGGGGCGCCATCCTCGGCGGCGTTGTTGCTGATGTTGG
>MGOB01000093.1:35379-35684 GCA_001796995.1 Chloroflexi bacterium RBG_16_68_14
ACGGTTGCTATTGAAGGCGATCTTGGCGCCGCTGGGCGACCAGGCCGGGTAGAGGTCGAACGCCGCGTTGTTCGTAAGCCGCGTCTGCCCGCTGCCGTCAGCGTTCATCACGTAGATCTCGTAGTTGCCGTCGCGGGGGCTGGCGAAGGCGATCTTGGCGCCGCTGGGCGACCAGGCGGGGTAGAGGTCGTCCGCCGCGTTGGAGGTCAGGTTGGTTTGGCCCGTGCCGTCGGCGTTCATCACGTAGATCTCTGCGTTGCCGTCCCGGTAGGTCTCGAAGGCGATCTTGGTGCCGTCCGCCGACC
>MGOB01000093.1:35735-35813 GCA_001796995.1 Chloroflexi bacterium RBG_16_68_14
GAAGATCTCGTAGTCGCCGTCGCGGTCGCTGGCGAAGGCGATCTTCGTGCCGTCCGGTGACCAGGCCGGGAGGCTATC
>MGOB01000093.1:35825-42826 GCA_001796995.1 Chloroflexi bacterium RBG_16_68_14
GTTCGTCAGGTTCGTTTGGCCGGAGCCGTCGGCGTTCATCACGAAGATATCCCCGTTGCCGGCCAAGGCGATCTTCGTGCCGTCCGGTGACCAGGCCGGCTCGGTCTCCGTGGCGCCGCTGAACGTGAGCTGCGTCGAGCCCGCGCCGTCCGCGCCCATGGTGTAGATCTCGAAGTCGCCGTCGCGGTCGGAGTGGAAGGCGATCTGGAAGCCGGCCGCCTTCACGTTCTTGGAGAGCGGGCGGCAGTTCCGGTCGTTGCAGTGGAGGAGCTTCAGGTCGCCGTTGGCGACGTCGTACTAGCTGACGACGGGGAAGCCGGAGGCGTCCAGGGCGAGGGAAGTGTAGAAGCCTACGTAGTCGGCGGTGTCCGGGGAGGTGATGGAGTTGCCCCCGCCGGCGCAGTTCCGGTCGTTGCAGTGGAGGAGCTTCAGGTCGCCGTTGGTGCCGTCCCAGTAGCTGACGACCGGGTTGCCGGAGGCGTCCAGGGCGAGGGAGGTGTGCTGGCCGACGGTGCCGGCGGTGTCCGGGGAGGTGATGTTGGCGCTCTCGTCGCCGGCGCAGTTGGCGTCGTCGCAGTGGAGCAGCTTCAGGTCGCTGTTGGTGCTGTCGAGGTAGCTGACGACGGGGTTGCCGGAGGCGTCCAGGGCGAGTGAGGTGAACGCGCCGACGGTGCCGGCGGTGTCGGGGGAGGTGATGGAGTCGCCGCCGCCGGCGCAGTTCCGGTCGTTGCAGTGGAGCACCTTCAGGTCGCCGTTGGTGTTGTCGCGGTAGCTGACGACAGGGAAGCCGGAGGCGTCCAGGGCGAGGGAGGTGTAGAGGCCGACGTCGCCGCCGGTGTCGGGGGTGGTGATAGAGTCGCCGCCGGCGCAGATAGGGTTGCCACAGTGGAGGAGCTTCAGGTCGAAGTTGGTGTTGTCGCGGTAGCTGACGACAGGGAAGCCGGAGGCGTCCAGGGCGAGGGAGGTGTGCTGGCCGACGGTGCCGGCGGTGTCCGGGGAGGTGATGGTGCCGCTGCTCGCCTCGGCCCGCTCCGCCGGCCCGCCCGGCAGAACAGCGGCCAGGGCAACCAGGGCGCACAGCGCCAGGATGATAACGAGCCGTCGCAGACGCATGGTGTCCCCCTTGCTCGATGCCCTCGGGCATCGCTAGCCGGAGCCTGGGCGAGAGCATCAGGCAGGCGGGGCGTCGCAAGGATGAGGGCGGCGGGGGCTCCTCCCCTGTTGCGGACGAACCGTCCGCTGGGCCACCAGGCCTACTTTGGAACTAAAGCATATGCGGGCTGGGGGGCGTTTCCCAGGGCCAAACGGCCTATTCTTGGGGGCCGGGCCCGCCGGAGGCGGGCAGGGGTGAGGGCTCGAACTTCGAGCTTCGAACCTCGAGCCTCGAGATCACACCTCCACCGAGACCGGCAGGACCCTCACCCCGAGCTGTCGAGAGATGTGCGCTGGTGCGAGTTGCGCCCCTCTCCCTCTGCGAGGGAGAGGGGGACAGGGGTGAGGGAGGGCCCCTACACCTCCACCGACACCGGCAGCACCATGGGCCGGCGATGGGTCTCCTGGTAGAGGAACTGGGCGATGGCGTCCTTCACCTTGGTGTTCACCACCCCCCACTCGACGATGTGGTCCGCCCCCTCCAGCGCCGACACCACCTTCTGCCGGGTGCGCTGCAACAGCTCCTCCGACTCCTCGATGTCCACGAAGCCGCGGGAGACCACCTCCGGCAGGCCGACCAGCCGTCCGGTCTGCTTCTCGATGGCCAGGATGATCACCACCATGCCGTCGGTGGCCAGGTGGCGCCGGTCGCGCAGCACCAGGTGGTCGATGTCGCCCACGCCCAGGCCGTCCACGTACACGTAGTCGGCGTGTACGCGGCCGCTTACGTGGGCGCCCTGCTCGTCCAGCTCCAGCACGTCGCCGTCGGTGAGGACGAAGATGTGCTCGTCGGGCATACCGAGGGAGCGGGCGAGATCCGCGTGCAGCGCCATGTGGCGGTACTCGCCGTGGATGGGGACGAAGTAGCGCGGCCGCACCAGCGAGTGCACGATCTTCAGCTCCTCCTGGGCGGCGTGGCCGCGCACGTGCACGTTGGCGATGCGGTTGTAGAGGACGCGCGCGCCCAGCCGGAAGAGGTTATCGACGGTGCGGTAGACCAGCGACTCGTTGCCGGGGACGGCGCTGGCGGAGAGGACCACCGTGTCGCCGGGGACGATGGTGACGTGGGGGTGCTCCTGGTTGGCGATGCGGGTGAGGGCGGAGGTGGGCTCCCCCTGGCTGCCCGTGGTGATAATGGCGAGGCGGTCGTGCGGGATCTGGTCCAGCTCGCGCACGGCCACCATCATCCCCTTGGGCACGTTCAGGTAACCCAGCTGCGTCGCCATCTGGACGTTGTCCTGCATGCTGCGGCCGGTGACGAAGACGCGGCGGCCGGTGTCGTCGGCGGCGTCGATCACCTGCTGGACGCGGGCGATGAGGGAGGCGAAGGTGGTGACGATGACGCGGCCGGGAGAAGTCGACATAATACTATGGAGCGCCTCGCCCACCACTTGTTCCGACGGCGTGTAGCCCGGGATCTCCGCGTAGGTGGAGTCGGCCAGGAGGAGGAGGACACCTTCGTGGCCGTGCTGGGCTAGCCGGCGCAGGTCAGTGGACTGGGCCATTACCGGCGTGTGGTCCAGCTTGAAGTCGCCGGTGTGGATGACCAGGCCGACCGGGGTGTGGATGGCGAGGCCGGTGGAGTCGGGCACGCTGTGGGCCACGCTGAAGGGCTCCACCTGGAAGGGGCCCTCCTGGATCCGGTCGCCCGGCTTCACGACGCGGATATCCGACTGCTTGAGCAGCTTGGCCTCCTTCAGCCTCACCTCGACCAGCCCCGCCGTCAGCCGCGTGCAATAGACGGGCACGTTCACCTGGTGCAGGATGTAAGGCAGCGCGCCGATGTGGTCCTCGTGGCCGTGGGTGAGGAAGATCGCCCGCAGATTCCTGCGGCCGTCGAGGACGTAGCTGAGGTCGGGGATCACCAGGTCGATCCCCAGCATCTCTTCCTCGGGGAACATGAGCCCGGCGTCCACGGCGATGATGCTGTCGCCGTACTCCAGCAGCATCATGTTCTTGCCGATCTCGCCGAGACCGCCCAGGGGGATAACGCGGAGCTTCTTGCGGGCCATGGCTAGTCCCTTCTTGCGGGCCATAGCTAGTCCATCGTAGCGGCGACCTGAAGGTCGCCCCTATATCGATCGTTCATAGTAGCTGCATCTGCACTGGCTCGGGTTCGCGCGGCTGGTCGTTCTTCTTCAGCGCCTCAGCCAGGATGGCCGGCAGCTTCAGGAAGTCCTGCTCGATGGTGCGGCGCAGGCTGGCCTGGTGGAGCGCCGCCGCCGGGTGGTACAGGGGCACGACGGTCACATCATCCACTCGCTTGGCCTGGCCGCGGATGCGGCCGATGGACTGGCCCGGGAAGTAGCGGTTCATGGAGAAGCGGCCCAGCGTGACGATGAGCCGGGGCTTGATGATCTCCAACTGCCGGTCCAGCCACGGCTTGCAGGCGCTGATCTCGCCGGGCAGCGGGTCGCGGTTGTTGGGCGGGCGGCACTTGATGACGTTGCAGATGTAGACGTTCTCGCGCCGCAGCCCGATGGAGGCGAGCAGTTCGTCCAGGAACTTGCCCGCCGGCCCCACGAAGGGGCGCGCCTGCTGGTCCTCGTAGAAGCCCGGCCCCTCGCCGATGAAGACGATGTCGGCGTTGGGGCTCCCTTCGCCCGGCACGGCGTGGGTGCGGGTCTTCGACAGATCGCACCTGGGGCAGACGGCGATCTGGCCGGCTAGCTCACGCAGGGCGATGGCTTGTTCCTCCATGGTGGTTGCGCTCTCCATCCTAGCTTGGCGCTCGCTGCTGGCGCAGCGTCCCCACGATCATGGTCACGGCGAAGTAGAGGGCGACGGCGGCGAAGATGCGGCGCAGCACATCGGCGGCCAGGGCGTCGGCCAAGAAGGCGGCGCCGAAGCCGGCCACGATGGCCGCCGGCGCCACCCAGACCACGGTGGGCGGGTCGACGTTGCCCCGGCGCAGGTGGGTGAGGCCGCCCACCACGGCCGTCACGACGACGGCGGCCAGGGAAGCCCCCTGCGCTACGTGCTGCTGCTTGTCGAGAAGCAGCACCATGACTGGGATGTAGACGGCGCCTCCACCTACGCCCAGCAAGCCGCCGGCAAACCCGCCGATAAGACCCGTGACCAGAGCGACGACGATCTCTCCCACGCGCGTTAGGTGATGAACATGCGAACGGCCACCATCAGCAGGAACAGCCCGAACATGAGCCGGAGCGCTCGAGGCTCCAGGCGCGTCATCGTGATGGCGCCCAGGTACGCGCCCACGGAGGCGCCCATCGAGAGCCAGAGGGCCAGACTCCAGTCAACGTTCTCAGTGAGCCAGTAGCCAGCCAGCCCGGCCGCGCCGACGAATACGACGATAGCGAGGGACGTCCCGTGGGCCAGGTGCTGCGGCAACCGCAAGAGCCCTGTCAGGAGCGGCACCATCACCGCGCCGCCACCGACTCCGGTGAGACCGCTGAAGAAACCGCCGGCGAGCCCTGTGAAGGCCGACTTGCTTCCCCGCGATCTCAGTTGCAAACCTCGCCATCCTCGCCCCGATGATAGCATTGGGCGAACGAGGTGATCAATCGGGCACGGTCGGAGTCGCGCTGGCGCTTCACCGCTGGATGAGCGGGCTGCCCTCCACCAGCTTCGCCAGGACGATGCCGGTGAAGTAGAGGACGATGATGGGCCCTGCCACCAGCGATTGGGTGACGGGATCGACGGAGGGTGTCACCACCGCCGCCGCCACGAAGGCGAGGATGAGAGCCTGGCGCCACCAGCCCAGCAGCTTGCGCGAGGTGACCACCCCCAGCTTGGCCAGCCCCATCACCACCAGGGGCAGCTCAAAGACCAGCCCGGTAACCAGCAGGAGCCGGGTGACGAAGTCGAAGTACTTGCGCACGCTGATGAGCGGCTCCCCGATGTCGCCCGGCGGGTTGAGGAGAAAGCCCAGCGCCGGCGGCAGCTCGACGTAGTAGGCGAAGGCCGCGCCGCCGATGAACGCCAGCGACGCCCCCAGGACGATGGGGTAGAGCCAGCGGCGCTCCTGCTTGGTGAGCCCCGGCCTGACGAAGGCCAGCACCTGGTACACCAGCACGGGCATGGCGATGGCGATGCCCAGCAGGAGGGAGACCCGGAAGTAAGTCGTCCAGCCCTCCAGCGGGTCGAAGAAGAACGTATCGAATTGTTGCTTTCGGTCTCGGGCTGGTTCCTTGAGAAACTCGATGAACCATCCGGTGAGCGGCCAGAAGGAAACGCCCACCCCCACCACCAGCGCTGCCGACATCACCATCAGGCGGTAGCGCAGCTCCTGGAGGTGCTCCAGGATGGTGAGGGTCTTGCTTTCCTTTTCCTGGGGTTGGGGCCGCTCCTGGGGCGGCTCTTGGGGCGGCGCTTGCGTGGGCGGCTGGACGGCCATGAGACGGCGTACTAGCGGGCGGGCGAGGCGGGCCCGGCGGGCCCGGCGGGTTCATCCACGGCGGCCTTGGCCTCCTCCAGCGCCCGGCGTGCCTCTCGGTCCGCGGACTCCAGCTCCTGGCCGATGGCGCGGGCGCCTTCGTCCAGGCCCCGGCCTACCTCTTTCCACTCGCCCTTCACCTCCTCGTACTCTTGCTCCAGCTCGCCCAGCGTCTCGTTGAACTCGCGGGTGACCTGGGCGGTGTAGCGCCGGAAGGCTCGGAGGAAGCGGGCCAACTGGGCCGCCATCTCCGGCAGCCGGCGCGGGCCTACCACGAGCAGAGTAAGCACCAAGATTACCAGGAGTTCCGCGGGGCCGACGCCGAGAAAGTCCATGTTCCGAGGTGACCTCTCCGTGAAAAGAGCGCGCCGCGCCCGGCCCAGGTGACCGTGAGGAGCGGCGCGGCGGCGAGCGAGCTGGGACTAGTCCGACGTGTCCTCGATGCCCAGGTCCTTCAGGTAGTCGACGGCGTCTTGCACGGTCACGATCTTCTCCGCGTCCTCGTCGGAGATCTCCAGCGTCCGGCCGTCCTTGCTGAACTCCTCCTCCATGGACATGATCAGCTCGACGAGGTCCAGAGAGTCCGCGTTGAGGTCGTCTACGAAGGACGCACTGGGCAACACTTGGTCTTCGTCAACACCAAGCTGCTCGACGATGAGGCTGCGCACTTTTTCAAAGACGGTTGGCACCTGTTCACCCCCTTCCCGCAGCCGGTTGGTTTCTTCGCAGCTCGCTGCGCTGCCGCTCGATAGAACCAAGGACGCCGTTGACAAACTTGGCCGAGCTTTCGCTGCCGAAGGTCTTGGCCAGCTCGACGGCTTCGTTGATCACGGCACGAACCGGCGTCCCATTATCACCCAGCATCTCCCTGATGGCAAGCCGCAAGATGTTGCGGTCCACCGGCGGGAGCTGCTCCACTGGCCAGGCCGGCGCCGCTCTGGCGATGGCCTGATCGATCTCATCTTGCTGTGCCAGCACGCCTTGGATCAAGTCCCGCGCGAAGGCGGCCGTCTCTCTGGCGAGCCGCTGGTCGGCCACCAGGCGCTCCAATACCTCCAGCGGCGCATGACGGGAGCTATCCGCCTCGTGCAGAGCCTGGAGGGCGGCGATGCGGGCGCGGCGGCGCTGTCCTGCAGCCATCAGTGCATCACCAGTCCCCCGTCCACCGGCAGGACCATACCCGTAATGTAGCTCGCCTCCTCCGACGCCAGGAAGACCGCCGCCGGGGCGATCTGCTCCGGGGTAGCGGGCCCGCCCAGCGGTACCAGCAGAAGGACGGCCTGCTCCTGCTGCTCGGTGAGGTCGGCGGTCATTTCGGTGCGCACCAGGCCGGGCGCGATGGCGTTGGCGGTAACGTTGCGGGAGGCCACCTCCTTCGCCACCGCTTTGGTGAAGCCGATGAGCCCCGCCTTGGCGGCGGCGTAGTTCGCCTGCCCGGCGTTGCCCACCAGCC
>MGOB01000094.1:0-293 GCA_001796995.1 Chloroflexi bacterium RBG_16_68_14
GCTCATCTTTCCCCGCGCCGACCTGCGGGGCCAGCGCGGCAAGCTGCCCGCCCGCTGGCTGCTGGAGACGGCGTCGCATCTGGAGGGGCGCACCCTCTTCAGCAGCGACCTGGAGCGGCTCCAGCGTCCCTGGTTCACCGCCGTCGCCTCCTTCGAAGCGGCCCTCGCTGGCCAGGGCGAAGCGGCCTCGGAGCAGGAGTACGGCCTGGGCAGCCTGCTCCGCTGGCGGCGCACCGGCGCCCCTGCCACCGAGCACTACCTTTCGGCCGAGAGGCCGACCTTCCGCTCGGGCC
>MGOB01000094.1:329-647 GCA_001796995.1 Chloroflexi bacterium RBG_16_68_14
CTGGGACGGCCGCATCGGGGCGGCCGCCGGGCTGGCGCCCTCGGCGGAGCGCGCCGTCTCGCCCACCGCCCTCCAGGACTGGGCGGCCTGTCCTTTCCGCTACCTCCTCGGCCACGTCCTCCGCGTCGCGGAGACGGAGAAGCCGGAGGACACGCTGACGCTGAGCGCCCTGGAGCGGGGCAACCTGCTCCACCGGGCGCTGGAGCAGTTCGTGCGCGAGATGCCGACGCGCAGCGCGCCGGAACAGCCCTGGAGCGCCGAAGAGCGCGACCGCCTGAACCAGATCGCCGAGCAACTGTGCGACGAGGCGGAAGCGGC
>MGOB01000094.1:668-8886 GCA_001796995.1 Chloroflexi bacterium RBG_16_68_14
CTCTCCTCTGGCGGCTGGAGCGCGCCCGCATCCTGCGCGACCTGGCCGGCTTCCTCGATGCCGACGAGGCGCTGCGGGCAGAGCACGGCGTGGTGCCAGCGGAGGTGGAGCTCTCCTTCGGCGTCCGCGGCGCCGCTCAGCCCGCCGTGGTTGTGGAGATCGCAGACGGTCGCGCCGTCGCCTTCCGCGGCCGCATCGACCGGGTCGACCGGGCACCGGACGGCACTCACCTGCTGGTGCTGGACTACAAGAGCGGCTCCCGGAATCCCTATCGCGGCCTCACGACAGACCCAGTCAAGCGCGGCCGGGCCTTGCAGCTCCCCGTCTATGGCATCGCCGCGCAGCAACGCTTCGGCGCCGCATCGGTAGCCGGGTACTACTGGTTCGCCACGGAGCGGTGGAGCTACGAGCGGGAGGGCTTCCCGCTGGGCGAACGCGAGCTGGCCACCTTCCGCCACGCCCTGGTCGTGATCATAGAGGGGATCGAGCGCGGCCTCTTCCCGGCGCGGCCGGGCGAGCGGCGCAACGACGGCTTCGAGAACTGCCAGATTTGCCCCTACGACCGCGTCTGCCCCCGCGACCGCAGCCGCGCCTGGCAGCGCAAGCGGCGGGCGCCGGAGCTGCGCGACTTCCTGGACCTGGCGGAGCCGGAGGACTGAGGTGACCGCTTCCCTCCCCGCCGACCAGGGGGCCCGTAACCGGATCCACCAGGACCTGGACGCCACCATCTTCGTGGAGGCCGGGGCGGGCACCGGAAAGACGCGGGAGCTCATCGAGCGGATCCTGCGCCTGGTGGCGGGCGGCCGGACGGAGCTGCGCCGCATCGCCGCCATCACCTTCACCGAGGCCGCCGCCGCCGAACTGCGCGACCGCGTGCGCCTGAGGCTGGAGGAGGCGGCCCAGGACGAAGCTGGCCTCTCGTCCGAGGAGCGGGAGCGCTGCCGGGCCGCCCTGGCCGAGGTGGACGCCGCCGCCATCGAGACGCTGCACGCCTTCGCCCAGCGCATCCTGGCCGAGCACCCCCTGGAGGCGGGGCTGCCGCCCATGGTGGAGGTCCAGGACGAGATCCGCGCCTCCATCGCCTTCGAGGAGCGCTGGGCCGCCTTCGTCGACGAGCTGCTGAGCGACGCCTCGCTGGAGGAGGCGCTCCTGCGCGCCTTCACCCTCGGCCTCGACCCAGAGGACCTGCGAGAGGTGGCCTGGCAGTTCCACCAGCACTGGGACCGCCTGGAGGCCGCGACCATCGAGGCCCCGCCGCTGCTGGCGGCGGACGTCTCGCCCCTCACAGAGCTGCTCTCGGAAGTGATCGATCTGCGGAGCCATTGCGGCGATGCGGGCGACCTGCTGTGCCGCCACCTGGAGACGGTGGAGACCTACTACCGCCGCCTGGTAGCCGCTGAGAGCGACCTGGACCGGCTGCGCATCGTAGCAGAGAACGTGTCTCTTGTGCGCCGCAACATCGGCCGGAGGGAGAACTGGCGCGGCGTCAGCCCGGACCAGGTGCGGGAGCGGCTCTCCCAGGCGCACGAACTCCGCCAGAGCCTGGTCCAGGGCCACCGCGCCGGCGTCCTGCCGCCCCTCCTGGCGGCGCTGCAGCGCTTCGTCCTCCGGTACGCGGAGGAGAGGCGGCGTCAGGGCCGGCTGGAGTTCCACGACCTGCTGGTGCAGGCGCGCGACCTGCTGCGCCGCGACGCCTCCGTCCGCCAGCACGTGCGCCAGCAGTTCTCCCACCTCCTCATCGACGAGTTCCAGGACACCGACCCCCTACAGATCGAGATTGCGGTGCTGCTGGCCGGCGAGGAGACCGACGGCGCGCCTCCGCCGTGGCACGAGGCGGCCGTCGAGGAGGGGCGCCTCTTCTTCGTGGGCGATCCGAAGCAGTCTATCTATCGCTTCCGCCGCGCCGACATCGACCTCTACCGGAGGGCGCAAGGCCGCTTCTCGGAAGGCGCGGTGCGGCTCACGCAGAACTTCCGCTCCCTTCCGCCGGTCATCGATTGGGTGAACCACTGCTTCGCCGGACTGATGAGCGAGGACGGCGCCCACGAGGGCCAGGCGACCTACGTCACGCTGGAACCGTCGCGGGAGCTGCCGGAGGGCCCAGCCGTCACCGTGCGCACGCTGGGCGGCCCGGTCCAGGACAACATCGGCCCCATCCGCCAGCGGGAGGCGCAGGAGATCGCCCGCCTGATCCAGACGGCGAAGGCGGAGGGCTGGCCTGTTGGTGAGACCGATGACGACGGCCAGCCTGCCTTCCGCCCGGCGCGCTACCAGGACATCGCCCTCCTCATGCCCACGCGGACCACGCTGCCGCCCATCGAGGAGGCGCTGGAGGAGGCGGGCATCCCCTACCGCGTCGAGAGCCGCTCCCTGGTCTACGACACCCAGGAGGTGCGCGACCTGCTCGCCATCCTCCGCGCCCTGGACGACCCGACGGACCAAGTGGCGCTCATCGCGGCGCTCCGCTCCCCCGCCTTCGCCTGCGGCGACGACGACCTGCTGCGCTTCGCGCAGGCCAACGGCTCCTGGGACTACCGCCGCGATCCCCCCGCATCGCTGCCGGCGGACGACCCCGTCGTGGCGGCGATGGCAGCGCTGCACGACCTCCACCGCCGGCGCTGGTGGGAGACCATCAGCGGCATCGTGGAGGCGGCCATCCGGGAGCGGCGCCTCTTCGAGCTGGCCTTCGCCCACCGGCGCCCGCGCGAGCGCTGGCAGCGCCTCCGCTTCGTCCTCGACCAGGCCCGCGCCTTCGTGGAGGCGGGCGGCCACACCCTGCGCCAGTTCATCGACTGGGCGGAGCGCCAGGCGGACGAGGGCACGCGCGTCGTGGAGACGGTGGTGCCGGAGCCGGACGACGATGCGGTGCGGATCATGACCATCCACGCCGCCAAGGGCCTGGAGTTCCCCATCGTGGTGCTGGCCGGCCTGAACATCGAGAGCCGGTCCCAGAGACGGCACGGCGCCAGCGTCCTCTGGGGCCCAGACGGCCGGCCGGAGGCCCAGCTCGGCTCCAGCTCAGCCGGCTTCAAGACGCCTGGGCACGAGGCGCTGGCCGCCCACGAGGAGCTGATGAACCGATACGAGAAGGTGCGCCTCCTCTACGTGGCGGCCACCCGGGCGCGTGATCACCTGGTGGTGAGCCTGCACCACAAGGCAGGCCAGGATTCCCACGCCGCCCGCCTGTACGAGGTGTCGGCAGAGGCGCCCTACCTCTCGCGCGCGGCTGCCCTGCCCGATGCGCTGCCGCCGGTCGAGGAACCCGCGCCGCTCACCTTCGACGACGGGCCGGAGCGACGGCAACGGTGGCTGGAGGCGCGCCAGCAGCGCCTGGCCACACTCAGCCGCGTCCGGACGGTGGCGGCCACGGAGATCGCTCGCCTCGCGGCGGCCGAGGACGACCCGAACCTTCGGAAGGACGCGCCAGTGGAGGAAGCCCCGCCCTGGCGGCGCGGCCGCGCCGGCACCGCGCTGGGGCGCGCCGTCCACGCCGTCCTCCAGAGCATCGACCTCGCCACCGGCGCCGGGGTGGAGAGCGCCGCGCGCGCCCAGGCGGCGGCCGAGGGCATCCCGGGCCGGCAAGAGGAGGTGGCCCGCCTGGTGGCGGCTGCCCTGGCTGCGCCCTCGGTGCAGGAGGCGGTGGCGAGCGGGGGGCGCTACTGGCGGGAGCTGTACGTGTCAGCGCCGGTGGAGGGCGTGACGGTGGAGGGGTTCATCGACCTGCTGTATGAGACGCCGGACGGCCTCGTCGTCATCGACTACAAGACGGACCGGGTGCCTGACGAGGCGGAGCTAGAAGCGGCTATGGCCCGCTACCGGCTCCAGGGCGCGGCCTACGCCCTGGCGCTGGAGGAGGCGCTGGGCCGGCCGGTGGCGCGCTGCGTCTTCGTGTTCGTGCGGGCGCCCCAGGCCCGGGAAGAGGCGGTCGAGGATCTGCCGGCCGCCATCGCGGACGTTCGGAGAGAGATCCGGCGCCATGCCCCCTCGACGGCGCCTGCGTCGTAAGGAACGAGACCTCCCTTTGCCCATGGGGGCCGCTCTGGCATCATGGGCCCGTGAGCATTCGCGACCCATCGACGAGCGCGCCGCCCGACTGGGCGGCCTTCCGCGCTCAGTTCCCGGTGACGGAGCGCTGCATCTACATGAACACCGGCTGGTCCGGCCCTTCCGCGCGCCAGGTGGTGGAGGCGATCCAGCGCCGCGCGGAGCGCGAGGCGTACGACGGTCCGACAGCGCCGGAGGTGCGGCACGAGAAGGCGCTGCTCGTCCAGCAGGCGCGCTCCGCCCTCGCCTGGCTCATCGGCGTCGGGCCGGAGGACATCGCGCTGATGTACACGACGACGGAGGGGATCAACGCCGTCCTGAGCGGGCTCGGCCTCGGACCGAACGACGAGATCGTCACCTGCAACCTGGAGCACGCATCGGTGATCGTGCCCTGCTACGAGCTGGGCCGCCGGACGGGCGTGCAGGTCACGGTCGTGCGCTCCTCGGCGCAGGAGTCCGCCGAGGAGCTGGCGAGGCTCTTCGAGGACGCCATTGGCCCCCGAACTAAGCTCGTCGTCGTCAGCCACATCTCCTACAACCACGGCACCCACCTCCCGGTCGAGCCGATCGTGCGGGCGGCCCACCGGGCCGGCGCCCATGTGCTCCTCGATGGCGCCCAGTCCGTCGGCCAGCTCCCGGTCGATGTGCGCGCGCTTGACGTGGACTTCTATTCATTCCCCGCCCACAAGTTCGTCCTTGGCCCGGACGGCGTGGGCGCCTTCTACATCCGGCAGGACCTGGTCGAGCTGGTCCAACCGGCGGCCGTGGCGCACGGGGCCGCCGCGTCCTACGACTTCGAAGGCGGGTTCACGCCCCAGTTGGCCTCGATGAGAAAGTTCGAGATGACCACCCATAGCGGGCCGCTGCTCGCGGGTACCGTCGAGGCCGTCAGGCTGCTCCAGGAGGTCGGTCTCCCGGCGATCAACGCTCGGCTCCGCCAGTTGGCCAACCGTCTGATCCGGGGCTTGCAGGGGATACCCGGCGTGACGATCCGGAGCCCGCTCGACGTGCCGCTCCGCTCCGCCCTGGTGACCTTCACGGTCGCCGACCAGGACCCGAACCAGACGTGCGCTGCGCTCTGGCAGCTCCGGCGCGTCGCTGGGCGCGTCGTCAACGACCAGCGTGTGCGGCTCTCCATGGCGCCCTTCAACAACGAGGCCGATGTCGACGCGGCGCTGGAGGCGATCGACTACCTAGCCACCCGCGGCCTGCCGCCGGGCGCCATGAGCGCACTGCAGTACAAGGAACTGGTACTCAAGGACGACGACTGACGTCGCTTCCGGGCGAGGGCGCGGCAGCCAGCGCCGACGTCAGGCCCGCAGCCGGTCGGCCAGCGCGCGGCCTGGGCCGGCGCCGTCAGTGGCCGAGCGCTCCACCTGTTCGATGAAGTCGATGATGGCGGAGTTCACCGGGTCGGGCTGCTCCAGGTGGAAGGCATGCTTGAGGCCGGGGAAGACCCGCAGCTCCGCGCCGGGGATCTTCCGGGCCAGGATGGCGGAGTTCCGGGGATCGATGAGCGTATCTTCGGCGCCGGTGACGACTAGTGTCCGGTGGCGGAGCCGGTGCAGCCGGTCATAGGTGTTGTGGGCGGCAACGGCGTCGGCCTGGCCGCGCAGGCCGTGACCGGTAGGAGGAAACCGGATCAACGAGAACACGAAGTCCTGCAGATGGCTCTCCGCCTTGATGAGCGCCTCCTCCGTCCACAGGTGCTTCAAGAACTCGGAGAACCACTCCAGGTCGGGCTGACCGTCTTCGCTGATCTCCCGGAAGGCCTCGATGTCGCTCCGGAGCTGCGCGAAGCCGGCGGCCCGGCGGCTCCCGGGCGACGTACACCCCAGGACGAGGGCGTCGACTCGCTCAGGATGCGCCAGCGCCAGCTCCTGGGCGATCATGCCGCCCATGGAGATGCCGAAAACATGGGCCCGCTCGATCCCCAGCGCGTCCAGCAGCCCGACGGTATCGGCGGCCATCTGGCGGGTGCTGTACGGCCCGTCCGGCGCCGAGGTGCGGCCCACGCCGCGGTTGTCAAAGGCGACGACCCGGTACCGCTCCGTCAGCCCGGGGATCTGGGGATTCCAGGTGGCGGCATTGCCGCCCCAGCCCATGATGAGGAGAAGCGGCTCACCGGAGCCATGCTCCTCGTAGTAGATTTCGATGTTGTTGGCCCATACGGTCGGCATCGTACCCCTGCTCCGCTCCCAGCCGGTTCGGATTCCTGGGCAATACTTCCCCAGAGGCAGGATCGGCCGCCGAGGGAGAATCATTAGGGGAGAAGCGCCCCATCACGGCTGATCGAGCCCAGGAATGGCGAGCGGGCGCCCGTCCAAAGGCCGCCCCCGCAAGTCAGAGAGATGGCTATATCCATGTAGCCTGTCTCTGGTATCATGATACCAGAATTCTACTTCCATCCACAAGCTCAAGGGAGATGCCGTGTGCTCTGTAGCTGCAACCCTTCGGGCTGAGCCTCAGGGCGAAGCCTCTGGGTCTGCCTCTACAAACAGGACTTTCGCCTGCGGCGGAAAAGCCTTGCAACTACGACCCGCGGCCGAACACGTTCCCAGAAGACGGCGAAAGGCTCTTACAAGAGGCTTTAGAGAGACGGATGGGAGGTGGAGGCTCGTGAGACGGTCAGACGGAGCGCAGGGAGAGCCACTGGTTCACGGTGGGCCAGAGGCGCAGCATGGCGTTGGCGCCAGCGATGAGGCTGACGTGCCCTCCCTTGACCGTCAGGTCCTGCTTGTCGGTGCTCCCCACGATGGAGGTCAGGGGACGGGTGGCGTCGTACGGGGCGATGTGGTCATACTCCGCCATGGCGTTGAGCACAGCGCAGGTGAGGCGTCGCGGGTCGACGCGCCTTCCGCCCAGCACCAGCCCCCCCTTCACCAGCCTGTTGGCCCACATGAGCTCCTTGGTCATCTGCCGGTAGCACTCGCCCGGGAAGGGGATCTGGTCGTTGACCCACTTGTAGCGGATGCGCCAGTTGTACACGTAGGCCTCGTCCCAGAGGTTGTCCCAGAGCCGCACGTACCCCAGCGCGCGGTCCAGCGGCCGCAGCATCTCCAGCGAGAGGAGGATCGCCTCGGCCGGGACGTTGCCGTAGGCATCGACGAGGCGGTCGACATTGAACCAACGGGGGTCGGCCCAGCGGTGCAACAGCCCCATGCTGGCGAAATCGACGGGGGTAGCGACGCAGACCAGGTTCTTGAGGCCCGCCTCTGGGAAGGCGCTGCCGTACATGATGCCGAAGAGGCCGCCCATGCAGTAGCCGAGGAAGGAGTGCTCCCGCTCCTTGGTGATCCGCTGGACTTCCTCCACGCAGCGGGGCATCAGCTCCAGCACGTAGTCCTCCAGCTGCATCGCGCTGTCCTGCGGCCGGGGGACGCCCCAGTCCACCATGTAGACATCGAAGCCCTGCTGAAGCAGGTATTCGACGAAGCTCTGT
This sequence comes from Chloroflexi bacterium RBG_16_68_14, assembly GCA_001796995.1. Classification (GTDB taxonomy): domain Bacteria; phylum Chloroflexota; class Dehalococcoidia; order DSTF01; family RBG-16-68-14; genus RBG-16-68-14. The sequence continues at coordinate 8,155 of MGOB01000094.1, forward strand.
CCGGGCACCAGGTCCAGGATGTAGGGCTTGCTGATGAGGGACATGACGAAGATGATGGGCACCCGGTAGACCTCATCGACCATCGGACGGTAGCGGTAGAGGCGAAGGGTGCCGCGGGCGTAGATGGTATCTTTCGGGGTCAGGCCCACCGGCGGCTCGTCCCGGCCGAGCAGCAGGTCGATGCTGCGGCGGGAACGCCGGAAGGTGCGCTCCACCTCTCGGCGCAACTGGTCTCCGACGACGATACCACTACGAGTTGCTTGGCTGACCATGTCTGGCCCCGTCATCCCTGCCCTGGCCAAGCCACCGCTTCAGCGGTGGCGACAAGAGAGCCGGGGCGGCTACCGTCGCAGTTCCTCAGGGATCACTGTCTCCTCGGCGTGGCCTCTCTCGTCAGCTAGGACACCGACAGTCACCCGGTATGGTGCGGGCTCCCGCGCCCAGGCGGGCTCGCGCTCGACCGCATCGACGGTCCCCACGGCGATCTGGAGCATCTCCTCGATGCGCGCCAGCCGTTCCTCCAGCGCCCGCAGCCTCTCGGCCTCAGCAGCCGCGAGGGCCGCCGGAATCGCCTCCTGGGGCGCCGGCGCCTCCGCCGGAACCATCTCCTGGGGCGCCCGCATTTCCACCGGGACCTCCTCCTCGTACGGGACGCCCGGGGGCACCCGTGTCCGGGCAGGCTCCCTCTCCAGATCGAGGCCGCCCGCTCGCACTTCGACCGTCCCCGTCGCG
>MGOB01000094.1:8898-12447 GCA_001796995.1 Chloroflexi bacterium RBG_16_68_14
AGCAGCCCCTCGATGCTCGCCAGCCGGTCCTCGATGAGCCGCAGCGACTCGCCCAGGCCGATCACGTCGCTTCGAGAAGGCATGTTAACGAAAGAGAGATAGCGCTGCATCCCCTCGGCCACCAGGCGCTGGAAGGCAGCGTTCATCTCCATATAGCCGCCCAGGGTACGGGCAAAGGGCTCCGAGTTCATCGCTTCACTGAAGAGCGAATTGAACTGGCGCTCCGACTGCGCGAGCCACTCGCGCCAGAGCTGCATGATGTCCGGCGGTTGCCCATCTCGTTGCTCAGACATGTCGTCTTCCCCCTCTCCACGCCAATCTTGGGCGTGATTCCCCGCTACGCCCTTGAGGTCGCTATTCTCGCACCTTTCGAGGCGCTTGGCAAGGGCCGCGCTTCGCTCGCTGAGCCCGCAGATGGCCCGCTTCTCTGCTATACTAACCTGCCATGAGCGAGCTCTTGCTGGTGGAAGCAACGGAGGAGCTCCAGACCCTCGCGGAGGAATTGGAGCGGGCCGGGTTCCACGCCACCACCTGCTCCCTGGCCGAAGCGGCAGACCACCTCGCCCGGGGCGAGCTGGTCGATGTGGTGCTCCTCAACCTGATGGGGGAGATCGACGACACTGCCCTCCGCCGACTGCTGGGCGCCGACTCCTTCCCTCCGCGCACGGTGGCCCTCGCCCTCGTGCGCAGCCAGCGGGTCGCCAAACTGGACCCCGCCCTGCCGGTGGACGACTTCCTGGTCTTCCCTGCCCCGCCGGAGGAGCTCCTGGCCCGCATCCGGCGGGCCGCGCAGCGCCGCGCCAGGGCTGAGCCCCCCCATCTGCTCCGCTGTGGCGACCTCACCATCGACCAGGCGAGCTACAAGGTGTACATCGGCAACCGGCCGGTGGAGCTCACCTACAAGGAGTATGAGCTGCTCCGCTTCCTGGCGCTGAACCAGGGTACGGTCTGCACCCGGCAGATGCTGCTCAGCCGCGTCTGGGGGTACGACTTCTACGGCGGCGCCCGCACCGTCGATGTGCACATCCGCCGGCTGCGCAGCAAGATCGAGGACGGCGCCCACACCTTCATCGAGACGGTGCGGAACGTGGGCTACCGCTTCCACATCAACTAGGCCCCTGGCGCCGCACCTCTGCCGCCGTCCGCCCATCTTGTGAACCCCGTAACACAATCGTAACGTCCCCGAAACACGGCTGAAACCTGCATCCGGCAGAATGCGAGCAAGTGCAAGGGAGCGCTGGTGACCGCGCTCCGAAAGGAGGTCTGCTGCTATGCCGGAGATCGATACTGGGAATACTGCGTGGGTGCTGGTGGCCGCCGCCCTGGTCATGTTAATGACCCCTGGGCTCGGCTTCTTCTACGGCGGCTTTACCCGCCATAAGAACGTCCTGGCGACGATCATGCAGAGCTTTATCGTCGTGGCGCTGGTGGGCGTCCAGTGGGTCGTGATCGGTTACTCGCTGACGTTCGCGCCCAGCGTCGGCGGAGGGTTCATCGGCAACCTGGACTTCTTCGGCCTGCGCGACGTCGGCCTGGCCCCCAGTGACGTGTATGCGACGAGCATCCCGCACGAGGCGTTCATGATCTTCCAGGCGATGTTCGCCATCATCACGCCGGCGCTGATCACGGGTGCCTTCGCCGAGCGGGCCAAGTTCAGCACCTTTCTCGTGTTCATGCTCCTCTGGTCGTTCCTGGTGTACGACCCCGTGGCCCACTGGGTCTTCTCCGCCGACGGCTGGCTCTCCGCGTTCAACTTCCCCAGCGGCATCGATGCGCTGGACTTTGCCGGCGGGACGGCGATTCACGTGAACGCGGGCGCCGCTTCGCTGGCCGCCGCCCTCCTGTTCGGGCGACGCAAGGGGTATGGAACGGAGGCGATGGAGCCCAGCAACACGACGTACATCGTCCTGGGCGCGGCGATCCTCTGGTTCGGCTGGTTCGGCTTCAACGCCGGCAGCGCCGGGGCGGCGAGCGGCCAGGAGGCCAACGCGTTTGTCGTGACCAACACGGCGGCCGCCGCGGCGGCCGTCACTTGGATGCTGATGAGCTGGATCTTCAGCGGCAAGCCCAGCGTCATCGGCGCGGCGGCTGGCGCCGTCGCGGGCCTGGTCGCCATCACACCCGCCTCCGGGTTTGTCCAGCCCATGGAGGCGATCGCCATTGGCGTCGGCGCAGGCATCTTCTGCTACCTGGCCGTGCGCCTGCGGGCGCGGACGTCCGTCGACGACTCCCTGGACGTGGTGGGCGTGCACGGTGTGGGCGGCACCTGGGGCGCCCTGGCCACCGGGCTCTTCGCCGTGGCGGCAGTGAGCGGGATCGCCGGCCTCGATGGCGCGACGCACGGACGGCCCGACCAGTTGGTCGACCAGCTCGTCGCCATCGGCGCGGTCTGGGGCTACTCCTTCGTCGTCACGGCCATTATCCTCAAGGTGTTGGACCTCACCTTGGGCCTGCGCGTGAAGGAGCACGAGGAGATCGTCGGTCTGGACGCCTCTCAGCACGGCGAACGCGCGTATGTGATTGAGGAGGTAGGTACGCTGCCGGTGCTCCCACCGCAGCCGGTTCAGCAAGCTGTAGAGGCCGCCCAGGCCGCCATTCGCAGCCGGTCCAGCGCGCCCGTTCCGCCCGGCGCCGCCGGTACCTAGGAGGGAAGTTTTATGAAGAAGATCGAGGCCATCATCCGACCGGAGAAGCTAAACGACGTGAAGAACGCGCTGGAGGCAGCAGGCTTCCTGGGGCTGAACATCGTCCACGTCACCGGCCGTGGGGTGCAGAAGGGCATCGTCCACAGCGGCCGTGGGGGCGAGACCTACACGGTGGACATGCTGCCCAAGCTGAAGATCGAGGCAGTGGTGAAGGACGCCGACACGGAGCGGGTGGTGGAGACCATCATGGGCGCCGCCCGCACCGGCAACATCGGCGACGGCAAGATCTTCATCATGCCCGTGGAGGAAGCCGTTCGGGTGCGGACAGGCGAGCGAGGAGAGGTCGCGGTATAGCAGTGACAAACTTTTCCAGCGAGGAGGACCGTCCGTGACACCAGAGGAAGTCGCCAAGTTCATCGAAGAGAAGAAGATCCAGATCGTCGACCTGAAGTTCAATGACCTGCCCGGACTCTGGCAGCACTTCTCCATGCCATTCTCGGAGCTGACGGAGATGGACGACCTGACCACCAGCATCTGGGTAGAAGGCGTGGGCTTCGACGGCTCCAGCATCCGCGGGTTCCAGAAGATCCAGGAGAGCGACATGATCCTCATCCCGGACCCCAGGTCCGCCCGCCTGGACCCCATCCTGCAGGTGCCCACCCTGAGCATCATCTGCGATATCTACGACCCCCTCACCCGGTCGCCCTACAGCCGCGACCCTCGCTACATCGCCAAGAAGGCGGAGGAGTACCTGAAGTCCACCGGCGTCGCCGACACCAGCTACTGGGGGCCGGAGGCGGAGTTCTTCATCTTCGACGACGTCCGCTTCGACCAGACGGAGAACGCCGCCTACTATTATGTCGACTCCGTCGAGGGCGCGTGGAACAGCGGCCGCGAGGAGAAG
>MGOB01000094.1:12465-25311 GCA_001796995.1 Chloroflexi bacterium RBG_16_68_14
CCTCGCTTCAAGGAGGGCTACTTCCCGGTGCCTCCCCACGACTCGCTCCAGGACATCCGGAGCGAGATCATCCTGACCATGGCGGACGTGGGCATCCCCGTGGAGGTCCACCACCACGAGGTGGCCACCGCCGGCCAGTGCGAGATCGACATGAAGTTCGACACGCTGCTGGCGATGGCCGACAAGATGATGTGGTACCGCTACATCGTCAAGAACGTGGCCCACAAGCACAACAAGGTCGCCACCTTCATGCCCAAGCCCCTCTTCGGCGACAACGGCTCCGGCATGCACACCCACCAGAGCCTCTGGACGGAGGGCAAGAACGTCTTCTTCGACCCGAAGGGCTACGCCCTGATCAGCCAGACCGCCAAGTACTACATCGGCGGCCTGCTCAAGCACTCCGCCGCTCTGATGGCCTTCTGCGCCCCCACCACCAACTCCTACAAGCGGCTGGTGCCGGGCTACGAGGCGCCCGTCAACCTGGTCTACTCCGCCCGCAACCGCAGCGCCGCCGTCCGCATCCCTGTCTACACGGACAGCCCCAAGAGCAAGCGGCTGGAGTTCCGCCCGCCGGACAACGCCTGCAACCCGTACCTGGCTTTCGCCGCCATGCTCATGGCCGGCCTGGACGGCGTCGAGAACGGCATCGACCCTGGAGAGCCGCTGGACAAGAACACCTACGAGCTTTCGCCTGAGGAAGAGGCGAAACTCCAGACCGTCCCCGGCTCCCTGGAGGAGGCGCTCAACGCCCTGGAGGAGGACCACGACTTCCTGCTCAAGGGGAACGTCTTCACCCAGGACGTGCTGGACGTCTGGCTTGAGTTCAAGCGCGAGCAGATCGACGCCATGCGGCTCCGGCCCCACCCGTACGAGTTCTACCTGTACTTCGACGTGTAACCGAGGGAGCGCGATCTTCCGAGCGGGTGTCGCCTGAGGCGACCCCCGCTCTCTTTAGACGCGGCCCCCATTGACCAACCTACTGACTACTGCTGAAAGCCACGCCCCTTTATAATGGCTGTGCACCCAGCTTGGACACGATAAGGAGCTTGCCATGGACGACCAGCGCGCCTTCGTCTTGCAGACCTGCAAAGACCAGGACATCAAGTTCATCCGCCTCTGGTTCACGGACATCCTCGGCTCCCTCAAGAGCTTCGCCATCACCGTGGAGGAGCTGGAGGAGGGGATGGAGGAGGGGATGGGCTTCGATGGCTCCTCCATCGAAGGCTTCGCCCGCATCGACGAGTCGGACATGATGGCCCTGCCCGATCCGTCCACCTTCCAGATCCTACCCTGGCGCCCCCGGGAGCGGGGCGTGGCCCGCATGTTCTGCGACATCCTCCACCCGGACGGCACGCCCTTCGAGGGGGACCCCCGCTTCGTGCTGAAGCGGAACCTGAAGCGGGCGGCCGACCTGGGCTTCACCTTCTACGTGGGCCCGGAGCTGGAGTACTTCTACTTCAAGAGCGCAGAGGGCACGGAGGTGCTGGACGCCGGCGGCTACTTCGACCTGACGCCCCTGGACGCGGCCAGCGACCTCCGCCGCCAGACGGTGCTCACCCTGGAGGAGATGGGCATCGGCGTGGAATACAGCCACCACGAGGTGGCGCCCAGCCAGCACGAGATCGACCTGCGCTACACCGACGCCCTCACCATGGCCGACAACGCCATGACCTACCGACTGGTGGTGAAGGAGGTAGCGCTGGCCAACGGCGTCTACGCCACCTTCATGCCCAAGCCCATCGCCAGCGAGAACGGGTCGGGCATGCACACCCACCAGTCCCTCTTCAGGGGTGACCGCAACGCCTTCTTCGACCCCAACGACAAGTACCACCTGTCGCCCATTGCCAAGGCCTACATCGCGGGACTGATGCGCCACGCCCAGGAGATCACGCTCATCACCAACCAGTGGGTAAACTCCTACAAGCGGCTGGTGCCCGGGTACGAGGCGCCGGTCTACATCACCTGGGCGCGGCGCAACCGCTCCGATCTGATCCGCGTGCCCGAATACAAGCCGGGCAAGGAAATGGCCACCCGCATCGAGTACCGGGCGCCGGACCCGGCCTGCAATCCCTACCTCGCCTTCGCGGTCATGCTGGCCGCCGGGCTGGCAGGCATCGAGAATGAGTACCCCCTGCCGGAGCCCACCGAGGAGAACGTCTTCGAGATGACGGAGGAGGAGCAGCAGAAGCGGGGGATCGATCTGCTGCCGGACAGTCTCTACGAGGCGATCCAGGCCGCCGAGGGGAGCGCGCTGGTGCGCGAGTGCCTGGGCGACCACGTCTTCGAGAGCCTGCTCAAGAACAAGAAGATCGAGTGGGCCCGCTACCGCGCCCACGTGACCGACTTCGAGCGGGAGCGCTACCTGCCCATCCTGTAGGCACCCAAGCGCTCCGCCCAGCGGAAACGGCCCGCCTACAGGTCGAGAGCCCTACGCGAACAGCAGCTTCGTCGCCTCCTGCGCCGCCTCGAAGAGGTGGCGGGGGAAGATCCCCACGTAGAAGACGCCCACCACCAGCGCCACGGCCAGCCCGTTGACCAGCGCCGGCACCGGCAGCCGGCCCGGCTCCTCCGGCTGCGAGATGTACAGCTCCTTGATCACCATCAGGTAGTAGTAGAGGGAGACCAGGCTCATCACGACGGCGATGACGGAGAGCCAGAGGAAGCCCTCCTCCGCCACCGCCTGGAAGAGGAGGAACTTGGTCAGGAAGCCGGCGAAGAGCGGCATCCCGGCGAGGGAGAAGAGGGCCGCCGTGAGCGATGCCGCCAAGAGCGGCGCTCGCTCCGCCATCCCCCGGAAGTCGGCGATCTCCTCCTTACCCGTCAGGTTGTTCCAGGCGATGATGCAGGTGAAGGCGGCCAGGTTGGTGATGACGTAGCCCGACAGGTGAAGGAGCAGCGCGCTCGCCGTCGCCGAGGAGAGGGCCGCCACCGCCATCAGCATGTACCCCACCTGGCCGATGGACGAATAGGCGAGCAGGCGCTTGATGTTGTGCTGCTGGAGCGCCACCAGGTTCCCCAGCACCATGGTCAGCGCCGCAAGGGCGGCGAACATCCACTGCCAGTCGTCCAGCACGGGCAGGAAGGCGCTGGAGAAGAGGCGCAGCAGCAGGGCGAAGCCGGCCGCCTTCGACGTCGCCGAGAGGTAGGCGGTGATGGGCAGCGGCGCGCCCTCGTAGGCGTCGGGCGTCCACATGTGGAAGGGCACCGCCGCCACCTTGAAGCCCAGCCCGGCCAGCACCAGCACCAGCCCCATTAGCAGCCCCAGGTCGAACTCCTCGGTGCCGCCGGCGTAGGCCGAGGCGATGTCGGCGTAGAAGGTGGAGCCGGCGGAGCCGTAGATCAGGCTGAGGCCGTAGAGGAAGAGGGCGGAGGAGAAGGCGCCCAGCAGCATGTACTTCATCCCGCCCTCGTTGGAGCGGGGGTCGAACTTGGCGTAGGAGACCAGCACGTAGAGGCTGAAGCTGAGCAGCTCCAGCGAGATGTAGGCGGTCAGCAGCTCTCGCGCCGCCGCCATGTAGATGGCGCCGATGGTGGAGAGCACCAGCAGCCCGTAGTACTCGCCGGGGTGGCGCAGCCGCGCCGGGACGAACTGGGCGGAGGCGAGCGCCACCGCCGCCGCCGTCGCCATGAAGAAGACGCGGAAGAAGGTGGTGTAGTTATCGACGGAGAGGAGCCCGGCGAAGTCGCTCTCCTTGTTCGCCCAGCCGAAGGAGAGCCCCAGGATCGCCACCAGGCCGGCGGCCGTCAGGTAGGGCAGCCACTCCTTCCGGAAGCGGGGCGCGAAGAGGTCGAGGGCGAAGACCAGCGCCGCCAGCCCGGCCAGGCAGAACTCCGGCGTCAGGAGCGAGTAGTCCAGGTTCAGCTCTTCCGGCATCTATCTCACTCCCGGTATCAGCAGCACCGACTCGGCGATGCGGTCCGCGAAGGGGCTGGGGAAGACTCCCATGAACAGGATGAACGCGATGAGCAGCGCCCCTCCCGCCTGCTCCCAGCGGGTCATCTCGGTCAGCTCCTTCCAGCGCTCGTTGAAGGGGCCGAAGAAGGCGAGCGCCAGCATGCGCAGGATGTACACGGCGGTGATGGCCGCGCCCAGGATGCCCAGGGCGCCCAGCGCCGGGTAGGTGCGGAAGACGCCCACGAAGACGTTGAACTCGGCCACGAAGCCGGAGAGGCCGGGCAGCCCGATGGAGGTGAGCCCGGCGATGGCGAAGAAGGCCACGAAGCGCGGCATCCGCTGCGCCAGCCCGCCGAAGATGGACATCTCCCGCACGTGGGCCTGGTCGTAGAGGGCACCCACCATGGCGAACATGAGGGCCGTCATCACGCCGTGGGAGAACATCTGGAGCACCGCCCCGTTCACGCCGATGGGGTTCATCGTGGCCAGCCCCATCAGCACGTAGCCCATGTGGCTCACGCTGGAGTAGCCCACCATGTACTTGAAGTCGGTCTGGGCGGTGGCGGAGATGGCGCCGTAGACCACGTTGACGGTGCCCAGGGTGATGAGCGCCGGCATCCAGAACTCGGCGCCCTCAGGCAGGAGCTGCATGCCCAGCCGGATGATGCCGAAGGCGCCCAGCTTCATCAGCACCCCGGCGTGGAGCATGCTCACCGCCGTCGGCGCGGCCACGTGGCCGTCGGGCGACCAGGTGTGGAAGGGCCAGAGGCCGGCCAAGACCCCGCACCCGATGAGGAAGAGGGGGAAGACGATCTTCTGGAAGTCCTCGTCGAACTGCACCTGGTAGAGCGCCAGCAGGTCGAAGGTGCCGATGCCGGCCTCGACGAAGACGGCGAAGATGCCGATGAAGATGAGCACGCTGCCGGCCACCAGGTACATGGTCAGCTTGAGGGCGCCGTACTCCTTCGTCCGCGCGAAGGTGGGGAAGACGCTGCTCGATCCCCAGACGCCGATGAGCAGGTACATGGGGAGCACGGCCAGCTCGTAGAAGAAGAACCAGAAGAAGAGGTCCAGCGAGGTGAACACCCCGAACACGCCCGAGACCAGCACCATAAACAGGATGAAGAAGTCCTTGTTCCGGTAGTCGATCTTCCAGGAGATGAGGGTGCCGGCGAAGGCGACGATGCCGGTGAGCAGCACCATGGGCGCGCCGATGCCGTCGATCCCCAGGTGGAGGGTGATCCCGTGGTCGCCCAGGACGCCCACGTTCTCGATCCAGTCCCAGCGGAGCTGGAACTGGAACTGCTCGCCGTCGGCCACCTGGTAGGCGAAGAAGGCGTAGAGGGAGAGGCCGAAGAGGACGAAGCCCACCGCCACCGCGATGACGCGCACGGCGTTCGGGTAGCGGGAGGGGACGGCCGTCAACGCCAGCGCCGTCAGCAGCGGCACGGCGATGGTGGCGAGCAGCACGTATCCGGTCTGCATCGACTCCTTTACGTCTTCAGCGTGAACGCCACCAGCGCCAGCGCGACGACGCCGATGACCATGGCCAGCGCGTAGTTCGGTAGCTTGCCTGTCTGCTGGAACTTCAGCAGGTAGCCCATGAAGCCGGTCGTCAAGGCGCTGCCGTCCACGCCCGTGTCGTTCACCACGTTGCGGTCGAACCAGGCCAGCACCCGCGAGCCGGCCAGCACCACCCGGTCGATGATCGCCTGGTAGAAGTCGTCCAGGTAGTACTTGTTGACGAGCATGGCGTGAATCGGTCGGAACGCCTGCGCAGCCCGCTGCGGCAGCTCCGGGCGCACCGCCCAGGCGAACCAGCCGGCGATGATCCCCAGCGCCACCAGCTCCGACGAGGCGGCCGCGACGCCGGTATCGAAGTGGAAGACCTCCGGCTCCCCCAGGAAGATGAGTTCGCCGATGCCGCCCGGGAAGCCCAGCGCCCGCCCCACCTGGTCGAAGACGACGAGGCCGGTCACCAGCGTTAGCAGCGCCAGCAGCGCCAGCGGCACCGACATGGCGAGGGGCGCGTCGTGGGCGTGCTTGGCGACCTCCGGCTCCCTGGCCTGTCCCAGGAAGGTGAGGATGAAGAGGCGGGTCATGTACATCGCCGTCACCGGCAGGCTCAGCAGCAGGAACGAGAAGGCCACCCGGTTCTCGAGCGCGCCCACCAGGATCTCGTCCTTCGCCCAGAAGCCCGCCAGGAAGGGCAGGCCGGCCATCGAGAAGGCGCCGACGGCGAAGGTGACGCCGGTGAGGGGCATCTTCGACCAGAGCCCGCCCAGTTGGTTCACGTCCTGCCGCTCGGTGGCGTGGATGACGGAGCCGGCGCCCAGGAAGAGGAGCGCCTTGAAGAAGGCATGGGTGAACAGGTAGAGCATGGCGGCGGCAGGGGCGCCCACGCCCAGCGCCACGAACATCAGCCCCAGACTGTTGATGGTGGAGTAGGCGATGACCCGCTTGATATCGGTCATCACCAGGCCCAGGAAGGCCGAGAGGAAGGCGGTGAACAGGCCGATGGCCAGCACCAGCTCCGGCCCGCCCGCCACCAGCTCGAACAGGGGCAGCGTGCGGGCGACCAGGTAGACGCCCGCCACCACCATCGTCGCGGCGTGGATGAGGGCGGAGACGGGCGTCGGGCCCTCCATGGCGTCGGGCAGCCAGACGTGGAAGGGGAACTGGGCCGACTTGCCCATCGCCCCCAGCAAGAGCAGCACAACCGACGCTGTCAGCACCTCGGTCCGGATCTCCCCCGCCTGGGCGGCCGCTATCACCTCCTGGATGCCGAAGGTGCCCGTGTCGCGCCAGAGGAGGATGATGGCGATGAGGAGCCCCACGTCGCCCAGCCGGGTGGTGATGAACGCCTTCTTGGCCGCCTCCGCCGCCGAGCGCAGGTGGCTGTAGTGGCCGATGAGCAGGTAGGAGCAGAGCCCCACCAGCTCCCAGGCGAAGTAGAGGAGGAGGAAGTTATCGGCCAGCACCAGGGCCAGCATGGAGGCGGCGAAGAGGGACATCGCCGCGTAGTACCAGCCGTAGCGGGAGTCGCCGCGCATGTAACTCAGCGAGTAGACCTGGACCATGAGGGCGACGAAACTCCCCACCACCAGCATCACCACGGTGATGGCGTCCACGTGGACGCCCAGGCGCAGCTCCAGGTTCCCCGGCACCTCCAGCCACGGGATGCTGTTGGCGGCGCCGACGAACTCCTCGCCGTGCTCAGCGAGGGCGCTGGTGAGGTCCGCGATGATGGGGAACGTGAGGACGAAGGAGGCGAAGATGGCGGCGATGGCCAGCCAGTCGCCCCGCCGGGGCAAGTACGGCCCGAAAAGCACCAGGACGGCGAAGGCGCCGGCGGGCAGCACGGGCAGCAGCCACGCGTCGGTCATGCCCATGAGGCTATGCTCCAGCGTTCTCCTGCCCCTCGCGGGTCGGGCTTTAGCCCGACACCGACAGGCTGAAGCCTGTCCCACAAAGGTAGACCAATGACTCTGCTTACCACTTCAGTTGGTCCACCTCGTCCACGTTGGCCGTCCCGCGATTGCGAAAGACGCGCAGGATGATGGCCAGGGCCAGGCCCACCTCCGCCGCAGCGACGGTGATGATGAAGACGGCGAAGACGATGCCGATAACGACGGCCCGCTCGGGCGCCGCGTAGGCGGCGAAGGCTACCATGTTGATGCTGGCGGCGTTCAGCATTAGCTCCACCGACATGAGGATGAGGACGGCGTTCCTTCGGGTGAGGACACCGTAGACGCCCAGGGAGAAGAGGATAGCGCTGAGGACGAGGAAGTGCTCCAGGGGGATCTGCTGGGCGACCGCCTCCACCCCCTACTCCCCTTCCTCCTGACGGGCCAGGATGATGGCGCCCACCAGCGCCACCAGCAGCACGAGCGAGGCGATCTCGAAGGGCACCGCCCAGCGGCGGAAGAGGGCATCGCCCAGCTCGTTGAAGAAGAGACGCGTGATCTGTCCGTCCGCGTCGCCGGGCCAGTTGCTGGTGGCGACGGTAGCGATGAGCAGCCCCATCAGCAGCAGCGAGACGAAGGCGGCGATGGGCCACTGGGCGCCCACCATCGTCTCCGGCAGGTCACTGGCGCGGGTGAGCATGAGGGCGAAGAGGAGCAGCACCGTGACGGCGCCGCCGTAGATGAGCACCTGCACCAGCGCCAGGAACTCGGAGGCAAGCAGGATGTAGATCCCGGCCACCGCCAGCAGCGCCAGGAACAAGAAGAGGGCGGCGTAGACGGTGCTCCGCATGAGCACCACGCCCAGTCCACCCGCAACCGCCAGCGCGGCGATGAGATAGAAGATCCCTTGCGCTACCGTCATACAGCCGTCCGGGCTCTCACCGGCTAAACTAAATCATCGCTCAGATACGGACAAGTCCGGCCCAGCGGCCATCCGTTCTCCTCTGATCCCAACGAAGCCGCCCCGGGGAGCGGACGGCTTCGATGGAGCAGGCGCCAGGAGCGGTCATTCGGCCACCCACGCCTTGATCTTCCCCTGCTTGTGCTGCGCCAGGAGCTGGTCCAGGTCCAGAACCAGGCTGTCACGGTTGTACTTGGAGAGCTCGTGGCCGGCCCAGGTGTTGTTCATGGCGATCGCCTCGAAGTTGCACACCTCGACGCAGATGTTGCAGCGCATGCAGCGCCCGTAGTCGATCCAGAACTGGTCGACGATCTTGCGGCGCTTGCTCTTGCCCTCGGCGTGCAGGGGGTTGTCCTTCATGGTCACCGTCATGCACTCCACGGGGCAGGCGCGCTCGCAAGCGTGGCAGCCGGTGCAGAAGGGCTCGACCACTTCGCTATCCCAGAGGAGGATGGGGAAGGCGCGGTCGCGCTCGGCCACCTCTCGATGCGTCGAGGGGTACTGGATGGTCACCGGCTTGCGCAGCATGGTGGAGAGCGTCACGTACATGCCCTTGAGAATGCCGATCATGCCTCGAAGCTCCTCATTTTGCTGTCCACGGGCGGCATCTTCCGTGGGACAGGCTTCAGCCTGTCGCATCCTCCGGTCAGGCTAAAGCCTGACCTGCAGATTTGTATTCCCGCCATCATCCCGAGCCCCCCGTCCCGGCGCCGCCCACCTCCGCACCGGCCGTCTGCGGCGGAACCGCGACGGTACCACTGCCCCGCGCGGGGACCAGGCGCACGCGCCTCGGCTCGGCCCGGACGGCGCGATAGACGATGTACCCGGCCAGCAGTAGCCCGGCCCCGGAGGTGAGCAGCAGGATGCCGTCCGGCCACTCATAGACCAGCACCAGGCCGTTCAGGAAGATCTGGAGGAAGGCGAGGGGGATGAGCACCTTCCAGCAGTAGCTCATGAGCTGGTCGATGCGCAGCCGGGGGAAGGTGAAGCGGAACCACATAAACACCAGGATCAGGAAGCTGGTCTTGGCGAAGATCAGCACCAGCTGCCAGCCCAGCCCTATCTCCCGGCCCAGGGGCCAGTCCCATCCGCCCAGGAACACGAGGGCCCCCAGCAGGCTGTAGATGAACAGGTTGGCGTACGACGTCAACATGAACATCGACCAGCGGATGCCGCTGTACTCGATGAAGGGACCGCCTACCACCTCCGACTCTGCCGTCGGGATATCGAAGGGCTGCCGCTCCAGCTCGGAGAGGGCAGCCACAATGAAGATGTAGAGGGCCAGCGGCTGCCAGACGAAGAGGGGCACCCGGCCCTGGAATACCACGATATCGCTCAGGCTGAGGGAGCCCGCCACCATGGACACCGCCAGAAGCGCCAGCACCAGCGGGACCTCGTAGCTGATGAGCTGGGCCGCCGCCCGCATGCCTCCCAGCAGCGCGTACTTGTTGTCAGAGCCCCAGCCGGCCATGAGGAAGCCGACGAAGGAGAGGCCGGTCACCGCTATAACGTAGAACAGGCCCAGATCCAGGAAGCTCACCGCCCAGTCGCGGGTGAAGGGGATGGCGACGAAGGCCAGGAAGGCGGGCACGAAGATGGCGAAGGGCGCCAGCTCAAAGACCCAGCGGTCGGCGCTGCGGGGCCGCAGGTCCTCCTTGGCCAGGAGCTTGATCGCGTCGGCGATGGTCTGGAGCGTACCGTGCGGGCCCACCCGCATCGGGCCCAGGCGCATCTGGATCCGCGCCGAGAACTTGCGCTCGACGTAGATGAGCACCAGCGCGGTGAGGGTCATCAGCAGCACGATGACCACCAGCGCCAGGAAGGCGCTCAGCCAAGCGTTGTTGATGTCGACGGTGATGCTCAGCATGCTCACCTATCCACGTCGCAGAGGACGATGTCGATCGACCCCAGGATGGCGACGACATCGGCTACATAGCTACCAATGGTCATCTGCGGCAGCGCGGACAGATTGGAGAAGGAAGGCGAGCGGATCTTCAGCCGGTAGGGCTTATCGCCGCCCTTGGAGACGATGTAGATGCCGTACTCGCCGCGAGCGGCCTCCACGGCAGCGTAGACCTCGGCCTCGGGCGCCCGCAGCCGGCGGGGCAGCTTCTCGGGCAGGATGGGCCCCTCCGGCAACTGCTCCAGCGCCTGCTCCACGATGCGGATGGACTGACGGATCTCCTCCAGCCGCACCAGGTAGCGGTCGTAGACGTCGCCGTACTGGCCGACGGGGATATCGAACTCGAAGCGGTCGTAGATGGAGTAGGGCCGGTCTTTGCGCAGGTCCCAGGGGACGCCGCAGGCGCGCAGCAGGGGCCCGGTCAGCCCCCAGTCGATGGCGTCCTCGGCGTTCATGGCGCCCACGCCGCGCGAACGGGCGGCGAGGATCTCGTTGTCGGTGAGCAGCAGGTCGATGTCCTTCACGCCCTGCCTGGTGTGGGGCAGCACCTCCTGCACCCGCTGGACGAAGTTGTCGGGCAGGTCCCAGACCACGCCGCCCGGGCGGAAGTAGCCGTACATCAGCCGCTCGCCGGTGACCTCCTCGAAGATGTCCTGGATGTACTCCCGCTCGCGGAAGGCGTAGGTGAAGACGGTACCGAAGATGCCCACGTCGACGCCGAAGGCGCCCAGGAACATGAAGTGGCTGGTAATGCGGTTCAGCTCGCAGAGGATCACGCGGATGTACTCGGCCCGCTCCGGCACCTCCAGCCCCAGGAGCTTCTCGACGGCCAGGCAGTAGGCGTGCTCCGCGAGGAACTGGGCCAGGTACTCGGTGCGGTCCTGGTAGCCCAGGGCCTGGCGGTAATCCATGCTCTCGGAGAGCTTCTCCGCGCCCCGGTGCATGTAGCCGACGTGGGGCTCCACATCCATTACCCGCTCGCCGTCGATGGTGAGCACCATGCGGAAGACGCCGTGGGTGCTGGGGTGCTGGGGCCCCATGTTGACGTTGATGTCGAGAGTCTCGAGCTCCTGCTCCTGTACCACGGCGCTCCTCGCGACGACCTCAGGCCATCCGGCTTCCTAATCGAAGAGGGTGCAGTCGGCGAGCTTCCACTCGCCCCCCTCCTTGACCACCTGAGCGTACTCTTCCTCTTCCCCCGCCAGCGACCCTTTCTCGCCATCGATGATGACGAAGCCCTCCGGCAACACCTCGGCAGCATTCTCCTCTAGGTTCTGGATGTCCACGCCGATGACGTCGAACTGGACGCTTTCTCCCACCGTCCGCAGCTCCTCGATGGCGGCATCGGCAGCCTCTTTCATGTCCCCGCACTCCGCCGAGAAGACGCTGGCTAGCTGCTCCGCGTCCCCGTCCTGGAAGCTCTGAAAGAAACCCTCCATCAGGTCCTCGATGGCGCCTTCGTCGCCACCACCGCCGCCGCCAACCCCACAGGCCGCGATGAGGAGGCTCGCCAACAGGACTGCGCCGGCCGTCACCGCGATCTTCATGCCGTCTTCCTCCTTGAGCGCTCCACAGCGAGCTGGGCCCTCCCCATCTTACGCCTACGCCTCGACCGCTTCTTCGCCCTCGCCGGCGCCCTCCCCGGCGAGCTCGCCCTGCCACTCCTCGATCTCTGCCAGGGGGCTCTCCCTGCGCAGCGGGAAGTAGTCAGTCATGTCTTCCGGTAAGAGGAGCGGTGCTGGAGTGCTGCGGTCCCATGTGGAGGTTGACGTCCACCGTCGCTAGCTCGCGTTCCTGTACCATGGCTTCCCGTGCAAGACTAGTCCAGGGGCGGCACCGGCGTCCGCTCTTCGTCCTCTTCGGCTTCCTCCGTCGCCTCCTCGGCGTCCTCTTCGGCTTCCTCCGTCGCCTCCTCGGCGGCCTCTTCAGCTTCCTCCGTCGCCCTCTCGGCGGCCTCTTCGCTTTCCTCCGTGGCGCGTTCGCCGCTGCTCCCAGGCGTGCTTCCTTCGGGCGTCGCTGCGTGCGGCGAGCCGAGCGGCGTCGCTTCAGAGGTGGCGCTCTCGGTCACCTCTGGCGTGAGGCGCCGCGAAGACTCCTCGCCGTCGCCGCAGCCGGCAAGCCCAAGCGACGCGATAATCAGCGCGGTCGCGACCAGCCTCCAGCTCACGTGTCGTCCTCCCAGATGCTCAGTGCGCTACTCCTCCACCGCTTCTTCGCCCTCGCCGGCGCCCTCCCCGGCCAGCTCGCCCTGCCACTCCTCGATCTCAGCCAGGGGATTGTCCTTACGCAGCGGGAAGTGGTCGGTCATGTCCTCGGGCAGGAGGAGCGGCACCAGGTGGGGATGCCCCTCGAAGGTGATGCCGAACATGTCGCGCGTCTCCCGCTCGTGCCAGTTGGCCCCCTTCCAGACGGAGGTGACGGAGGCGACGCGGAGATCGTCCGGCGGGAGGCGAGCCTTTACGGCAACCTCGTGCCCCTGCTCCAGGGAGAGGAGCTGGTAGACCACCTCCATCCCCTCCTCCTGGAGGTCCACGCCGAAGAGACAGCGCAGGAACGTGAAGTCCAGGCGCGGGTCGTCCTTGAGTACGGACATCACCTTGGGGACATCGTCCCGGCCGATCTCGACGATGACGTTGCTGAGGCCCTGGTACGCCTCCAGCTTCACGTCGGGCAGCGCCTG
>MGOB01000094.1:25349-25697 GCA_001796995.1 Chloroflexi bacterium RBG_16_68_14
GTCTGACGGGCGCCTTCGCCTCGGCCGGGCGCTCCCGCCGGGCCGGTCGTTCGGGCGCGGCCTCTGCCCCTTTCGCCTCCTGCTCGCCCTGGGCCGGGCCCTCACCCTGATCTTGCTCCGCCATTAGACCTTGCCGCGCTCCTCCATGATCTTGTGCTGCAGGGCGAGGAAGCCATCCATGAGCGCCTCCGGCCGGGGCGGGCAGCCCGGCACGTAGATATCGACGGGGATGATCTTGTCCACCCCTTGGAGGACGCGGTCATAGCGGGTATAGGGACCGCCGTTAGTGGCGCAGGCGCCCATGGAGATCACCCACTTGGGGTTGGGCATCTGCTCGTAGAGGAGCTT
>MGOB01000094.1:25790-27927 GCA_001796995.1 Chloroflexi bacterium RBG_16_68_14
CAGGTCGTAGTGGGACATGTAGGTGGCGATCATCTCGATGGCGCAGCAGGCGAGGCCGAAGGTGAGGGGCCAGAGGGAGGACTTGCGGGCCAGCGCCAGTATCGTCTCCGCCGGCACCTGGATCACGCCCGGCAAGACCTGCCGGTAGAGCGCCTTGCCGTGGTCGACCTCCACCGGCGTGAGCCGCAGCCGCTCCCGCTCCACGCTGGCCGGTGGGCGCTGGGAAGGCGGGACGACTTCCGGCGGCGCCGAGGGCGCCTCCTCGACTGCCGTCTCGCTCGTCGCCTCCGCGACCTCCTCCGTTACCTCCACTGGAGCACTCCCTTCTTCCAGGCATAGGCCAGGCCACCGCCCAGGATGAGGATAAAGAGCACCATCTCCCAGAAGGCCGCCTGGCCGACGCCGACGAAGGTCACGGCCCAGGGAAACAGGAACACCGCCTCCACATCGAACACCAGAAAGAGGATGGCGAAGAGGTAGTAGCGGAAGTGCACCTGCGTGCGCACCCGCTCCCCGGCGGGCAGCATGCCGCACTCGTACGAGATGGCCTTCTGCCTCGAGGTGGAGAAGGGCGCCAGCAGGCGGGAGGCGATGAGGGCGGAAGCGACGAGGAGGAGTCCGATGACGGTGGCCAGCAGGACGGCGACGTAGTTGTCCAGCAGGACCTGCACGGTCTACCCCTCTCGCTCCTCGCCCACGTCGAGCGTGATTGTGGCCCCGTTCACGAGGCCACCCTCATCCTAGCAAGGGCCGCCTCCTGCGTCAATTAGCAAGTGAACGCTTCGTTTATTCTTGGCGCAGCGCCCGCCGACCTATTCTGTCATTCTGAGCCCGCCCGGCGCAGGCGGGCGAAGCGAAGAATCTAGCGCCTCGGCGAGGGGCCAGACCCTTCGCGGAGTTTACCCTGAGCGCGAGCGAAGGGCTCAGGGTGACATTGTGAGCGCACGGCGAATGGAGCGGACTTGCTCGGTGTGGGTGCGGTCGTGGTTGGCGATGCGCTGGATCAGCTCGCGCACGGTGATGGAGCCCCGCTTGGGGTGGCCGCCCGCACGGTCCAGCTCCTCCGGCATGAGCGAGCGTGTCCAGCGCACCACCTCCTCGTGGGCGGCGGCCATGGCCAGCTTCACGGCCCGGGCATCCCGCTCGATGGCGTCGGCGTTGTCGCGCTGCCAGGCCTCCTCGTCGAAGGAGACGAACGCATGGCCGGGCGCGTCGCGGATCGCCTGCGCCTGCGACAGGTAGTAGCGGTCCACGTCCGGCAGGTGGGCGAGGAGCTCGATGATGGCCCAGCCGCCCGCCTGCCCTGAGCTTGTCGAAGGGGGCCGGCGGTGCAGGTCGGCTTCGGGGACGTCCTGGCAGGCGGCCAGCAGCTCGCTGCGGGCGTTCCGCAGGTCGTCGACCAGGTGAAACGCGCAACTCATGGCCCTCAGATCGGTGGTGGCCGCCAGCCGCCCAAGGCGCTTTCGACCCGCCCAGCGACCGCGAGCGCAACGTCATCGCGCCACGGGCGGGCGACCACCTGAACGCCGATCGGCAGCCCTTCCGGCGAGGTGCCAGCGCGAACGACGGCGCAGGGCCAGCCGGTGAGGCTGTACGGCAGCGTGAAGATGAAGTCCTTCTCATTGACGGCGGTCAGTTCAACGGCCGGCCCGGGCGCGGCGGGACAAACGATGAGATCGAAATTCTCCATAAAGGAGAGGAACGCCCTCTTGAGCCGGCCCCAAGCGAACAAGCCACGCTCAATCTGATCCGTGGTGAGCCGGTGCTCTCGCTCTGCTCGCCACTCTGACCAGGAGTACGACCGCACACGGGCCCAATGGACCTGCGTGATCGTCCACGACTCCTCGATGCGGGGCGGCAGCGCCTCCTCGATCGCCGCGCCGGCGTCCGCGAGCGCCTGCGCGGCGTCCCTCACCGCCGACGCCGTCTGGGCCGTGCACGTCGCACCCTCGAACGCGATGAACGTGGCGACGCGCAGGTCGCGCAACTCGACGGCGCGCCAGTCGCCCAGCGGCACCGGGGCGACGCTCGGGTCGCGCCAGTCCGGGCCCGCGATCACGTCTAGCGCCAGCGCCAGGTCCTCGACGCGTCGGGCCAGCGGACCGATCTGCGTGCGCGGATCGCTGACGGCATCGAT
>MGOB01000095.1:0-6288 GCA_001796995.1 Chloroflexi bacterium RBG_16_68_14
TGGCACATCTGCTTCAGGTAGTCGTGGCCGTAGCGGTCCACCGTCAGGCAGAACGGCACGATCCCCTTGCGCTTCGCCTCCAGCAGGGCCACGTGCGTATCGTGGATGGCGTACTCCTTCTCCGTGCGGTCCCGACCGTACCCGTGGTCCTGGGGCCGGCCGTCGGAGACCAGGAACAGGATACGCACCTTGGCATCCCTCAACTCCAGTTTGGCGGTGGCGTGGCGGATCGCCGGGCCCATGCGCGTACTGCGGACCGGCGCAATCTTGTCGATGCGCTTCTTCACGTGATCGGACAGCGTCTCCTCGATATCCTTGACCACGTAGAACTCCACGTTGTCCCGCCCGTAGCCGGAGAACCCGTATATCCCGTACGTGTCGCCGATCGTCTCCAGCGCTTTGATGAGTAGGACGATGCTCTCCTTCTCCAGGTCGATGATCCGCTTGGGCGGCGTCAGCAGCTCCTGGGCGCGGCGGGCCATCCACCAGGAGAAGTAGCGGCGGGGGTCGTCATCGAACTCGTCCTGCGCCTGGCGCCGCTCATGCTTGGCGATCTCCTCATCGGTGGAGGCGCTCATGTCGAGGAGGAACGCCACGGAGACGTCGCGCTCCACCTTGTTGCGGCGCCAGTAGATTTTGCCGCTGGGGTTGTGGCCGGCGCGGCGATCCGTCATGTACTCGGTGGCCGCATCCAGGTCCAGGTCCTCGCCGTCCAGGAGCCGCTTCACCTTGCGGAACATCTCCGGACGCAGGAGCTCGAATTGTCGCCGTGTCTGGACGGCCAGCGAGGCGTATTTGCTCAGCGTCTGCTCGTAGTACTGGGGTGCGCCCTCGCTCACCGGATACTCCACCACCCGGCACCAGCGGGGTTTGTAGTCGCCGGCGCGGAAGTCCCACTCGTCGTAGTAGAAGTACTTGGGCTCAACCGGCAACTCATGCTCGTCGTCAGCGGTGCTGAAGCCCGTAACGGGCTGGCCGTCCTTCATGGGGACGCGCTCCGCCTGGTCCTTCTGCTGCTGGCTGCTGAGCTCTTTGAGCAGGTTTGTAACGAACAGGTCCGACGACTGCGTTAGGTCCGCTTCCGCCAGGTCGGAGAGGGTGATCTCCGTGCTCTTTTCCAGCATGGCCCGAAGCTGCTCCGGCGAAAGCGGTGACAGGGGCCCCTGCTCGCCGCCGCGCTCCTGACGCAGGCGCATGAGCAGCTGGACCATCTCCGGCTTGAAGTCGCCGCGGAAGTCCACCGGCTGCGGGCTCTCGTAGGGCATGGGGCTTCCCTGAGGAAAATCGATGTCCATGCCTTCGCCCAGCGTGTCCGAGGTGGTGGGCAGGATCTGCATCATCTCCTCGTCACCGCCTAGGTCGGACCACTCCCCATCGTCCATCAGTTCGGAGAGGATGTTCGGTATCTCCCTCGCGATCTGGTAGAGGCGAATGGTGGCCTCCGCAGCGTCCTCCACTATCGCCTGTGGCTGCCGCACCGCGGCGATGAGCCCCATAGCACTCTGCATGACCGGCAACAGCGGTCTGGGCCAGCGGATGCGCTCCAGGCCGCCCAGGCTGGCCCGGACAAGGTTCTCCACGAACGCCTGCAGCAGGGGCAGCTTCTCCACCTCCGGCCGCTTCTCCAGCTCCACCTGCTGTCGCAGGCGGTAGGCCGAGCGGATGCCCGCGTACTCTCGCTCCACGAGAGAGTCGATGCGGGCGTCCTCGGCCAGAGCGAACAGGTCAGAAGCGAGGCGGCGGTTTTCGAACAGGTCGAAGAAGCGCTCCATGTCGGTGAGCGGACCTACCCGCTCCTCATCTTCGCCGTCAACCCTCTCCGTCGGACGCTTCTCGCGCTGTTCCGACTCAAGCTTGCGGCGCAGGTTGGGGAAGATACGCCCTTCCCTCTCGAAATTGAAGCCGAAGGTGGCGAACTCCAGGTGCCCCGCCTGGTGCGTGGAGTGAACCTTGTACACCGAGAAGTTCTCCTCCTTGCGACGGAACTCCTCCACCCAGGGCGACAGGAAGATGGCGGAGCCCTCGGTAGTTGGGGACTCCGTCTCCACCCAGCCGATCCCCTTCTCCGTCAGCGCCTCCGACGAGTGAATGGCCACCTCGGTGCCGGTGAGCGCCTTGCAGTACATGCGGAGGATATCGCTGACGCGGGTCAGGTCCACCCGCGACGAGAGGGCGTCTAGGATCTCCTCACCGCGGCTGGACTCCATGCGGAAGTACGCCTCGCCGCCCTCGGTACTGCCGTCCAGCAAGGCGCTGCCCTCGCCGTGCCACTGCATGATCACTTCGCTGCCGATTCGCCCCAGTACGGCAGGAGCACTCTTGAGAAACTCCATCGCCGCCACCGGAGAGCGGGCCACCAGCTCCTCGGCCATCGAGAGGAGCGTCCCGTGCATCTCTGGGTCAACCTCGCTGAGGGCGCGGGCGCCCTCGGCGAAGAAGGCGAATGCCTGCCGTCCCTCTCTACGGGCCAGCTCCCGCGCTAGGGCCAGGAAGCGGACCCGCTGAGAATGCTGGACATGGGCCAGCAGCCCCGGGCCCTTCTCCAGATAGGAACGGGCGTCGGCCCAGCCGGTGGAGGCGAGCGCCTCAGCGAAACGCAGGAACGCGGCGCGGTCTTCGCCGTCCAGAGGAGAGAGGACGTGCGGAGCGATGCTCAGACAGTGGGCGGCCAGGTCGTACGAGCGGTCGCACAGGGAGTCGACGAAGTGCACCAGGATGCGCGCCTCTTCCACCGTAAGCTGCCCGAACAGCGCCGGGCTGCCGTCGAAGAACTGCACCGCCAGCGAGGCCGAACGCCAGGTGCCCTTGTAGAGCTGCCGCCCCAAGCCTACCCAGTCCCCCAGCCGCTCCATCTTCACCAGCGGCACCGTAGCGGGCGAGGCGCGGAAGTAGGACACGGCCAGCGCAGAGGAGACCTCCGCCAGCTCGCGGCCGTGATGAGACCAGCGGCGGAACTCCTGAAAGCCCAGTGCGGGCAACACCTCTGAGGTCACGCGGAAGTACTCCCCCGCCGCCTCCCAGGAGCGCCACGATTGCTGCGCCAGGTTCAACCCCTCTTCCGCCCACTGGCTGACCTCTTCGGCTGTAAGCAGATGCTCGGCCGCCTCCGCCGCGCGGCGGAACTCGGCCGCAAGGGTAGTAGAGAAGGGGGCTAGCTGCTTCTCGTAGGAGCCGTAGATGCGACGGTACGGTGACTTACTCAAAGATCGACGACACCACCTCTTCGATGCTCCGCTGCACGTCGCGCTCGTCCGTAAGCGCCCAGACGACAGCGACTTGGCAGGCGCGGCGGGACGGTATCCCCTCGGAGATCAGCCGGCCGGCGTAGATGAGCAGGCGTGTGCTCGCCCCTTCCGCCAGGCCGTGCTCTTTCAGGTGGCGGACCTTTTCCCCTAGCTTGGCCAGCTCCATGGCCACCGCCGGCGCTACGCCCGCCTCACGCTGGATGATCTTCGCCTCCAGCTCCCGCGGCGGGTAGTTGAACTCGATCGCCATGAATCGCTGACGCGTGCTGTGCTTCAGGTCTTTGAGTGCGCTCTGGTAGCCGGGGTTGTACGAGATGACCAGCAAGAAACCGGCGCTGGCCTCCACTATCTGGCCCAGCTTCTCGATGGGGAGGAGGCGCCGGTGGTCCGTCAGCGGGTGGATAAGAACGGTGGTGTCCTTGCGGGCCTCCACCACCTCATCCATGTAGCAGATACCGCCGGCCTTGACGGCCCGCGTCAGCGGTCCGTCGATCCAGCGGGTGTTCTCGCCCTCCAGCAGGTAGCGGCCGACCAGGTCCGACGCCGTCAGGTCCTCGTGGCAGGCGATGGTCACCAGGGGAAGCCCGTTGGAGGACGTGCTTTCGTCCGTCTCCGTCACATCGCGGACGATGGTGAGAGGCCGGTGGAGCTTGTACGCCATGTACTCGATGAAGCGCGTCTTGCCGCACCCCGTAGGGCCCTTAAGGAGCACCGGCATCTTCTGGGCGTAGGCGGCGTTGAACAGCTCCACCTCGTCGCTCACGGGTACGTAGAACGGCTCCTCCGCAAGTCGGTACTCCTCTATGGCGTATTGCCTGTACGTCTGTTCCTGAGTCATCCCTGAGACACGCTTCCTCTCCGCCTGTCCTACGCCCGCCGAAGGGCCTAACCCTGTTAAACGCCGCTCCTGGCCGGAGGTGTCTCCCCCTGCTGGGCGGGCAACCGCTCCACCAGCCGCTCCCACTCTCCACTCACCTGCCGGCGCGTCTGCTCCAGCGGGCAGTCCGTATCGATGGCGACCTGAGAGCGTGCGATGCGCTCTTCGTTGGTCATCTGGGCCCTGATGCGGGACATCGCCTCCTCTCCGCTGATGCCGCTGCGCTCCGCCGTGCGCCGGGCGGCCACCTCGGGCGGGGCCACCGTAACCCACACCTCGTCCGCCAGGTCGTCCCAGCCCGCGTCAAACAACAGCGCCGCCTCAAGCACGGCCACCCGTGCGCCGCGGGCCCGCTCCGCCTCCAGCTTCTCGCGCATCAGGTCCTTCATCCGTGGGTGGGTGATAGCGTTCAGCCGCCGCAGCTGCTCGGGGTCGCTGAATACGATCACGCCCAGCTTCCTGCGGTCGATGCTGCCGTTTGCGGCCACAACCTGCCGGCCGAAGGCATCGACGACCTCCTGCCAGGCGGGCCGCCCGGGCTGGTACACCTCGTGCCCTACCCTATCGGCGCTAAGAAGCGCGGCGCCCATCTGCGCCAGCATCCGGGCTACCGTTGTCTTGCCGCTTCCGATGCCTCCTGTGAGGCCGATCACGTACATGCCACCCGCCTGGGACGGGACTTCTACCCTCCTGAAAAAAATAGCCGGTACCAGCCGACCGCACGGCCATTGTAGGATTGCCTTTCCGTGCGCGTCAAGGTTGAGGGCCAAAGACGGGGCGCAGCAAGCGACGCCCCTACCCTGTGCCACAACGATCGTAGGGGCACCGCTCGCCGCGCCCCTACTGGCAGCCGTTCCCGTCCCGCAGTATACTTTGCCTGCCTCCCGGAGGTGGTCATGACCAGCGAGCCGTCCCTGCGCCTAGTCGCCTTCCTCTTCACCGACGTTGTCGGCTCCACAAAGCTGTCGCAGTCCCTTGGCGATGAGGCCGCCCAGAACCTCCTGCGGGAGCACAATCGCATCCTTCGCGAGCAGGTCGCTCGCCACCACGGCACCGAGGTCAAGGCCATGGGTGACGGCTTCATGACCACCTTCGACAACGTCCAGGACGGCATCCGCTGCGCCGTCGACATGCAGCAGGCCATAGCGGAGTGGAACGCATCTCTTCCCGCTCACCCTGTCGCCAAAGGCGACTCGCCTGGGCGAGAGCCTGTCGAAGGGCGAGCGGAGCCACAACCTTCCGCTCATCCTTCGAGAGCCTCAGGACGAGCGGGTGGGGGCGCAGGCGGGTCGCCGGAGGCTATCCGAATCCGCATCGGCCTCAACGCCGGGGAGGCAGTCCAGGAGGAGGCCGACTACTTTGGTTCCGCCGTCATCGCCGCCGCCCGCATCACCGCCAAGGCCGAGGGCGGCCAGGTCCTGGTCTCCAACGTAGTCAAGGAACTGGCTGCTGCTGTCCCCGACCTCCGGTTCCTTGACCGCGGCCGCTTCCGGCTCAAGGGCTTCCCCGAGCGCTGGCACCTGTTCGAGGTCGTTTGGCAGAAAGAGAGGGCTGTCGCACCTGCCCTCGTTGAGCGGACTCCCTTCGTGGGTAGGGAAGCGGAGCGAGCGGAGCTGCGGCGCTGCCTGGAACAGACGGCCCGCGGGCGGGGCGCACTGGTGATGATCGGCGGCGAGCCCGGCGTGGGCAAGACGCGCCTCGCGGAGGAACTGGCGGCGGAGGCCCGCCAGCGCGGCCTGTTGACCCTGACCGGTCACTGCTACGAGATGCAGGGGGCACCCCCATACATTCCCTTCGTGGAGATCCTGGAGGCGACGGCTCGCATCGTTCCGCGGGAGGCTTTTCGGGAGGCCCTGGGCGATGCGGCGCCGGAGGTAGCCAAGTTGATGCCCGAGCTGCGCCGCCTCTTTCCTGACATCGGGGCGCCCCTGGAGCTGCCGCCGGAGCAGGAGCGCCGCTATCTGTTCAACAGCGTGCAGGAGTTCCTGGAGCGGGCGGGCGGCGTACAGCCCCTCTTTCTGGTGTGGGAGGACCTGCACTGGGCGGACGAGTCCACCATGCTTCTGCTCCAGCACATCGTCCAGCAGCTCCTCGAGATGCCCGTCCTCATCGTCGGCACCTACCGTGACGTGGAATTGGACGTCGCCCGCCCCCTGGCCCGGGCCC
>MGOB01000095.1:6447-7422 GCA_001796995.1 Chloroflexi bacterium RBG_16_68_14
TCGAGGAGGTGTTCCGCCACCTGGCCGCTGAAGGGAAGCTGTTCGACGCCCAGGGCCGCTGGCGCTCTGACCTCGCCATTGGCGAGCTGGAGGTGCCGCGGGGCGTCCGCCTGGTCATCGGCCAGCGGCTGGAGAGAGTGTGCGAGGAATGCCGTCACATCCTCACGACGGCCGCCGTTATCGGCCGCGCCTTCACCTTCGAGCTGCTGGAGGCCCTACGGGAGGTGGACCCCGACGCTCTCCTGGACGCCATCGACGAGGCGGAGCGGGCCCACCTTATCACCTCCGCTGGCGACGGCCGCGAAGCCCGCTTCACCTTCGCCCATGAGCTGATTCGGCAGACGTTGGTCAGCGGCCTCTCCCTGCCCCGCCGCCAGCGCGTGCATCTGCGGGTGGCCGAGGCCATCGAGCAAGTCCACGCGCGGGACGTAGAGGAGTGCGCCGCCGACCTGGCCCATCACCTGTACCAGGCCGGGGCCGCCGCCGACCCTGAGAAGACGACCCTTTACCTTACGCTGGCCGGGGAGCAGGCCATTGCGGCGGCGGCCTTCGAGGACGCCCTGCGCCACTACGAGAGTGCCCTCTCCCTGCAGCCAGCCGAGGACCAGCAGAGGCGGGCCGACCTATTCCATAAACGAGGGATGGCCCTGCGCGGCCTTGGCCGCTGGGAGGAGGCCCTGGCCGACTGGCGCGAGGCGCTGGCCGCCTACGAGGAGCTGGGCGATGCCGAGGCGGTGGGCCGTGTATCCTCGGACATGGTTTCACAACTGAGGTGGGCGGCGCGCTTGGAGGAAGCGCTGGAGATCAGCCGCAGGGGTTTGACGGCCGTGGGGGAGCGGGTGAGCGCCGACCGCTGCCTCCTGCTCGCCCGGACCTGCCACATCCTCAGTCTGGCAGGCCAGTACGCCGCCGCGAACGGCATGATCACCCCGGCGCTGGAGATGGCTGAACAACTGGGGGACCAGCGGCTGCTGG
>MGOB01000095.1:7575-7806 GCA_001796995.1 Chloroflexi bacterium RBG_16_68_14
TACGGCGTACTGGTCCTCGGCCGCCTTGACGAGGCCGAGGAAACCGGCGAGGAGTTGGAGCCCCTGGCCGCCCGCCTGGGTCACCTGTTTGCCCTGATGATGGCCGGGCGCTGTCGTGGGCTTCGTGAGTTCATGCTCACGGCGGACATCGACAGGTTCGAGGAGTTCGCCAGAGGTGATCTGCACCTCTATCGCGCCGCCGGCATCGCCTGGATCTCCCACTACTACAGC
>MGOB01000096.1:0-13708 GCA_001796995.1 Chloroflexi bacterium RBG_16_68_14
GCGCCTCCTCCGGCGGCGTGGCCAGGTCCGCGTCCAGATAGAGGATGTACTCGCCGGCGGCGACCAGCGCCCCGGTGCGCACGGCCGCCCCCTTCCCCCGGTTCCGCTCATGCTGGAGCAGCCGCAGCGAGACGCCCTCGGGCACACGCCGCGCCGCCTCCCGGGCGATCTCCGCCGTCCGGTCGGCGCTGCCGTCATCAACGACGATGATCTCGATCGAGTAGGGCAGTCCGGCGGTGAACTCGATCAGCCGCGCCAGCGAATCGCCCAGGCGGCGCTCCTCATCGTAGGCGGGGACAACGAAGCTCATTCGCGGCGCGGACGAGGGGGAGGCACCAGCCATCGCAGGGGGTTAGACTCGTGCCGGCGCGCGCCGGCGACGGCGGCGACGCGGGCGGCGGGGCTCCCCGCCCACCATCTCCAGGGGCTTCTCCACCAGCGCGGCGACGGCCTCGCCCACCTCCCGGGCGCGGGCCAGCCCCTCGGCGGCCAGGTAGCGGGGCACCGTCACCTGGCCCAGCGAGAGCCGCCGGCCGCTGGCCTTGAGCAGCCGGATCTCGAACTGGGCCACGTCCTGGGGATGGCCCTCCTCGTGCCCTTCCCGGCTCATGTCTTCGACCTCCAGCCGCTCCATCTTGTAGAAGGGCACCAGCTCCTGCGTGCCTACCCCCATACCCAAGAGCCCCTGCTGCCACACCGCCGTCTGCTTCTTGCGGTCGATGACCACGTTCGCCCCGTAGACGGAGTAGACGAAGCCCATGCCGGCGAAGGGCACCAGCAGGATGGCGCTGCCCATCAGCAGGAGCACCAGGAGGAAGGGGATCTGCTCGATCCAGAGCAAGACGGCGACGAAGGCGAAGACCCCCAGCAAGAACCCCAGCAACGGCACGACGGCCGCGCTGCGGGCGGGCCGGATATCGATGGTGTCCGGCTTGATCACGCACACCCGGCGGTGCAGGTCGATCTCGCGGCGTTGAGTCGGTTCGCTCATTCGGATCGGCGCGCTCCTCGTCCGCGCTTCATTATAGGAACGGGGCATCGGCGCCGTCCATGCACACGCGCAGAAGCACTGACCCCCAGCCAACCGAGACTGCTGAATAAAGCTCTGCTAGGTGCGTTCTGCGAGACGCTGGCCAGCTCTCCCAATTCCCGGTGGGACAGGCTTTAGCCTGTCGCCGTCGGGCTGAAGCCCGACCCGCAATATTATTCAGCAGTCTCGCCAACCCCGCATTGACCAGCGAGGGCGGGCCGCCTACAATGCCTTCGACACTCTAGCGGCTAGGAGGAGCAACGATGCGCAAGGACCTGATGGATATCCTGGCCTGCCCTATGTGCAAGGGCGAACTGGAGCTCACCATCGATGAGGAAGAGGCGGATGAGGTGATCCAGGGCTCCCTCGTCTGCGGCAAGTGCAACGAGCGCTACCCCATCGACGACGGCATCCCCAACCTGCTGCCGCCTGACCTGCGCAAGCAGGCCGAGGCGCAAGCCGGCTGACCCGTCGGAGGCCGGAGGATGGAGCGATCTCGCACCATCGGCACGCTCCTGATGGCGGTGTCCGCCATCCAGATGCTGGTCTTCACTTTGGGCGTGCTCCGCAGGAGCTACCTGGCGGTCGCGCTGCCGATCTTGGCAGCCATGGGCGCCGTCTGCGGCCTCCTCTTCTGGGTCGGCTACACCATGACGAAGATGGAGCCTGAGCTGGCCGAGCTGGACCGGGAGGAAGAAGCAGAGCTCCAGGCTATCTCCGCCTAGCCCTGCTCCCAGCCCGGGTCCGCCTGCTTCCGCACCCCCGAGCGATCCGCTCTCTTCGCGAGCGAGCCGATGGTAGCGCCCAGCTCCGGGTGCTTCAGCTTCGCCGCCAGCTCCGCCAGAGGCACGAGGACGAAGGCCCGATGCGGCAGCTCCGGATGGGGCACCCGCAGGCCCGGCTCATCGATCACCGCATCGCCGTAGAGCAGGAGGTCGATATCGAGAGGGCGCGGGTCCCAGCGAGGGCCCAGCCGCCGGCCCAGGTCGCGCTCTACCTCCTGCAGGTGGCGCAGCAGGCCCCGCGGCGGCAGGCCGGTGACCCCTCGACAGACAGCGTTTAAATAGGGCGGCTGGTCCTGCGGCCCCACCGGGTCGGTCTCGTACAGGGAGGAGACGGCCTCGATGCGCACGAGCGGCTCCAGCCGCCGCAGCGCCACGGCCAGGTTGCGCCGGCGGTCGCCCAGGTTCGACCCCAGCCCCAGGTAGACGACGGGGAGTTCGTGGATCATCGTCTTGGATTCCCGACCCCCGCCTGAAGGCGGGGGCATCGAAAGCTCCATTCATGCCCCAGTCTTCAGGCTGGGGTGTTGTTCTTCTCCTCCTTGCGCCAGCCGCGCACCACCGCGTCGGCCACGCGCACCACGTCGCGCATCTCCGCCACGTCGTGGACGCGCACGATGTCGGCGCCGGCGGCCACGGCCAGCGCCACCGTCGCCGCCGTGCCCCAGAGCCGCTCCTCCACCGGGGCGCCGTCCAGCACCGCGCCGATGGTCGACTTGCGGGAGGTGCCGACGAGCAAGGGCAGCCCCAGCGCGTGCAGCTCGCCCAGCCGCCGCAGCATCTCCAGGTTCTGCTCCTCCGTCCAGCCGAAGCCGAAGCCGGGATCGACGATCAGCCGCTCCCGAGGCAGGCCCGCCTCCTCCGCGATGGCGATGCTCGCTTCCAACCCGGCCCGGATATCCCCGATGACGTCATGGAACTCTCGCTCCCGCTGGTTGTGCATGACCACCGCGGGCACGCCGAACTCCACGGCCAGCTCCGCCAGCGTCCGGTCATGGCGGAAGCCCCAGATATCGTTCAGCAGGTGAGCGCCCGCCTCCAGCGCCGCCCGCGCCACCAGCGCCCTGTAGGTATCGACGCTGACCGGCACGTCCAGCCCTTCCCCAGGAAGGGCCACGAGCCGCTGGATCACCGGCACCGCGCGCCGTATCTCCTCCTCCGGCGCCAGCTCCTGGAAGCCGGGGCGAGTCGACTGGCCGCCCACGTCCAGCAGGTCGGCCCCCTCCTCGACGAAGCGGCGCGCCTGGGCGACCGCCTCCTCTACGTCGGCCAGCCCATCGCCGGAGAAGGACTCCGGCGAGACGTTGATCACGCCCATGAGGTACGTCCGCTCGCCCCAGACGAAGGTGCGCGGGCCGATGGTGAGGGAGGGAGGGACAGGACGTGCCTTTGTCCCGCTCATACTCGCGCCTCCTCCTTCCGCCGGAGGATCTCATCCACGGTCTCGTCCGCGCTCTGCGCCTGGCTATCTAGCCACAGGCCGACGCCGCGCAGCTCCCGGGCCATCACCTCCTCCAGGTGCGCCCAGCGCTCGGCGATGGTCGGCTCATGCGCGTGGCCGTGCTCCGCTTCGCGCTCCCGGTCGCGCCGCACCGCCACCTCCCGGCCGGGAGCGAGCACTACGAAGTGCAGGTTCAGCCCGTCGAGCTGCCGCCGGTACGCCTCGAGGCGCGCTTTGCTCACCACCACGTAGTCCAGCACCGGGACGAAGCCGCCGTCGCCGAAGGAGCGGGCGAGCAGGCACTGGTTACGCACGTTCAACTGCACTTGCCGCTCCGACTCCTCCTCCGGCTCCTGGCCCGGCCAGACGCCGCCGCTGACGATCCACTCCTGAAGCCGGTCACCCTCGATGTGCACCGCCTGCGGCAGGCGGCGGGCCAGCAGCCGCGCCACCGTCGACTTGCCGGCGCCGGGGATGCCGGTGATGAGCCACGCGTCGCTCATCGAGCCGCGTCGAGATGAGCGCCGGCGTCGTCCACCACCTGCAACTCGTGTTCCGTCACCCGGCCGTCCTGGATGCGGAAGGCGCGCAGGACGGGCTTCGCCTCGTCGGCCAGGGAGACGATGAGGTAATAGGCCTCCGGCCAGGCGGCCAGGCTCACGTCTGTGGGCGAGGGATAGGCCTCAGTGTGGGTGTGGGAGTGGTAGATGGCGAGCACGTCCCAGCCGTGGTTGTCCAGGTCGCGGTAGATGCGCAGCAGGTCCTTGGGGTCGACGTTGTAGCGGTAGGGGCTCGCCTCGGCGTTGACGGCGCGGTAGAGCTGGGTAGGGCGCCCGTCGCGCCCGGCGATGATGCCGCAGCACTCGTTGGGCGCGTCCTCCCGCGCATGGGCGATGACCTCGTCGACGTACCGGCGCTCCAGGCTCAGCATCCCCTCACTCCCACGGCCGCACGGCTAGACAAGAACATGGATACGAGGAAGATAATCTAGGAGACGGGCGTCTCGCGCAAGCCGTACGGACGTGGCGGCCGGCGGGCCGCTACCACCAGACCTTCCCCTCGATTTCTTCGCCCAGCTCGTCGTACTCCTTGCTCCAGAGGGAGGTGGAGAGGTACTTCCAGCCGCCGTCCGCCAGCAGCAGGACGATGCTGCCCCGCTCCAGCCGCTCCGACACCCGCTGGGCGGTGCGGAGCACCGCGCCCGAGGAGACGCCCGCGAAGATCCCCTCTGTCTGGGTCAGCTCCTTCGTCGCCGCGAAGGAGGCGCGCGAGTCGACCACGATCTTGCCGTCCAGCACCGATTCGTCAAGCACCGGCGGGATGAAGCCCTCCTCCAGGCTGCGCAGCCCCTGCACCAGGTCGCCCGGGTGGGGGACGCAGGCGACCACCTTCACGCCAAGCTTGTGCTCCTTGAGGAAGTGGCCGACGCCGGTGAGGGTGCCGCCGGTGCCCAGCCCGGCCACGAAAACGTCCACCTCCGGCAGGTCACGCAGGATCTCGGGGCCGGTGGTCTCGTAGTGGGCACGGGGGTTGGCCTCGTTGCCGTACTGATAGGGCATATAGTAGGTGGGGTCCTTCGCCGCCATCTGCTGGGCAACGATGATAGAGCCGTTGGTGCCCTTGATCCCCTCCGAGTAGACGATCTCCGCGCCGAACGCGCGCAGGAGCTGCGTCCGCTCCTCGCTCACGCTCTCCGGCATGACGACCTTCAGCCGGTAGCCCTTGATCCGGCAGATCATGGCGAGGGAGATGCCGGTGTTGCCGCTGGTGGGCTCGAGCACGACCCGATCGGGTGTCAGCTCGCCGGAATGCTCCGCCGCCTCGATCATGTACTTGGCGATGCGGTCCTTGAGGGAGCCGGTGGGGTTTTGGCCCTCCAGTTTGGCGAAGAAGCGGACACCCGGCTTGGGGCTGAGCCGTCGCAGCTCCACCAGGGGCGTATTGCCGATCGTCTCGATGAGGTTGGCGTACAGCACGGCGTCGTGGTCTAGCGGGCGCCGCCCGCCAGGGCAGGGAGGCCCCCGCCTGCAAGGGCTGGCAGGATGGAGGCGACGTCGCCCGGCTTCACCGGCGTATCGAGGGCCTGGAGATAGCGGATGTCCTCGTCGTTCAGGTAGACGTTGACGAAGCGGTGGAGCTGGCCGTCCTTGCCGCTGATCTGGGCCCTGAAGCCGGGGTAGCGGGCGTCCAGGTCCTCCAGCAGCTCACCTACGGTGGCGCCGTGCCCCTGGACCATCTTCTCGCCGACCAGGTTCCGGAGGGTGGAAGTGACGCGCACCTCTACTGCCATGTCTGATACCCTATCCCTCGGCATGGGCGGCCGCCCCGGCCCGGGCGGGAGCGCCGCAGAACTCGTCGTAGTCGATAAGCTGGGTCACCGTCGGGTTGTCTCCGCAGACGACGCACTCGGGGTCGCGCCGGATCTTGAAGGCGCGCACGTCCATCCCGAGCGCATCGATGATCATCAGGCGGCCGCTGAGGGTCTCGCCGATGCCCAGGATGACCTTGAGCGTCTCCGTCGCCTGGATGGAGCCGACCAGGCCGCAGAGGGCGCCCAGCACCCCCGCCTCGGCGCAGGTCGGCACCATGCCGGGAGGAGGAGGCGCCGGGAAGAGGCAGCGGTAGCAGCCTTTGCCCGGCAGGTAGACCGTCGTCTGGCCCTCGAAGAGGAGGATGCTGCCGTCCACCAGCGGCTTCTTGAGGAGGACGCAGGCGTCGTTCACCAGATAGCGCGCCTGGAAGGTGTCCGCCCCGTTCACCACAATGTCGTACCGGCCGATGATCTCCAGCGCGTTGTCGGAGGTGAGGGGCTCGGCGTGGGTGACGACGTTGATGTCCGGGTTGTACAGGAGGAGCGTCTCCCTGGCCGACTCCACCTTCGGCCGGCCCACGTCCTCCGTCTGGTGCAGGATCTGGCGCTGGAGGTTGGAGAGGTCGACCACATCGAAGTCCACGATGCCGATGGTGCCCACGCCGGCCAGCGCCAGATACACCGACACCGGCGAGCCGAGCCCGCCCGCGCCGACGATGAGCACCTTCGCCGCCAGGATCTTTCGCTGGCCGACGCTGCCCACCTGGGGCATGATGATGTGGCGCGAGTAGCGCGTCACCTGCTCCGGCGTGAGCGCCCGGTCGGAGGATGAGCCGGCTTCCGCTCCGCCGGCGATGGCGGGGATGATAGCCACCTGGTCGCCCTCCGCCACCGGCGTCCGGTCTCCCTCGAGGCTGCCGATCTCCTGGTTGTTCACGTAGATGTTGATGTGCCGCGGGATCTGGTGCCGGCTGCTGTAAATCAGGTCGTGTACGCCGGGGAACTGGCGGTCCAGGTCGTCCAGCACCTCGGCGATGGTCGAACCCTCCACCTGCACGTACGCGCGGCTCCCCGTCATCCTCCGAAACGGGGTGGGAATGTAGACCGTTACGCTCATCTCCGCATCCTCTCCACCCAGCTCAGAAGTTGACGCTCAGGTACCGTTCGCCCGTGTCGGGGAGGATAGTGACCACCCGCTTGCCCTGGCCCAACCTCGCCGCCACCTGGAGGGACGCGACCACGTTGGCGCCCGACGAGACGCCCACCAGCAGCCCCTCCTCCTTCGTCAGCCGGGCAGTCATGGCGTAAGCGTCCTCGTCCCTCACGGCGATGAGCTCGTCGTAGACCTCGCGGTTGAGCACCGTGGGCACGAAGCTGGCGCCGATGCCCTGGATGCCGTGCAGCCCGGCCTTGCCGCCGGCCAGCACCGGCGACCGGGCAGGCTCCACCGCCACCACCAGGATCTTGGGGTTATGCTGCTTGAGCACCTCGCCCACGCCGGTGATGGTGCCGCCGGTGCCCACCCCCGCCACGAAGGCGTCTAGCTGGCCGCCTGTGGCTTTCATGATCTCCTGCGCCGTGGTACGCCGGTGGATCTCCGGGTTCGATGGGTTGTTGAACTGCTGCGGCATGAAGTAGCCGTGCTTGTCCACCAGCTCCTGGGCGGCGAAGACGGCGCCCGACATCCCCTCGATGGCGGGCGTCAGCACCAGCTCCGCCCCGAAGCGGGTAAGCAGCTTGCGCCGCTCCACGCTCATGTCCTCCGGCATGGTGAGGATGAGCCGGTAGCCCTTCACTGCCGCCACCATGGCCAGGCCGACGCCGGTGTTCCCGCTGGTGGGCTCGACGATGGTGTCGCCCGGCTTCAGCTCGCCGCGCGCCGCGGCGTCCTCGATCATGCTCAGGGCGATGCGGTCCTTGACGCTGCCGGCCGGGTTGAGCGACTCCAGCTTGCCCAGCACCTCGGCCGAGCCCTCCGGCACGACGCGCTGGAGCCGCACCAGGGGCGTGTGGCCCACCAGCTCCAGCACGCTGTCGGCGATCTCCTCGCCGGCGCGCACCGAGGCCTTCAGCTCCCGCAGGTCAGATGTAGTAGCGTCCACCATTCCGGTTGTACTGTCGCTCCTTCTCCGCCAGATCTCCAATGGTCACGTGCTCCAGGATCTCCCGGGTCGCGTCGCGAACGCGCTCCCATACCTCGCGCTGGACGCAGCCGCCCGTCTTAGTGCAGGCGTCGGGGTCATCCACGCAGGCGAGGGGCGCCAGCGAGCCCTCCAGCGCCACCATCACCTCGCTCAGCCTCAGCTCCCCGGGCTGGCGGATGAGGGCGTGTCCGCCCTGGGGGCCGCGCACGCTGCGGATGAAGCCGGCGCGCCGGAGGGTGGTGAGGAGCTGGTCCAGGTACGGCTCCGGCACCTCCTGCCGGGAGGCGATCTCGGCGCTCTGCATCGGTCCCTGGCCATAGTGGTGGGCGAGCTCGATGAGCGCCCGCACGCCGTAATCGCCCTTGGTGGAAACCTTCATGTCATTGCTACCCGTTCGCCAGCAAAGTTTACCGAATTCCTCAACAATCCCAGTCTAGCACACCTGCGACCTGACGCCACGCGGCGCCCCCACCCCACGCCTCATACGGCCAACAGCACCGCCGGCACGAGAAAGATCGCCGCGAGGAAGGCGAGAAAGGCGCCCCGGCTAGCCGTCAGCCGGTGGGCCAGCCCCAGGACAAGGCGCTGATACGGCCGGAACAGCACCATCAGCACCACGATGGACACCGCCGCCGTCAGCGCCATCTGGGTCACCACCACGGTGACCGCCCGCGGCGTATCCAGCAGCACGGCGGCAAAGAGGGTATCGATGAAAGTGGTGATGTTTGCCCCCATCACATAGGGGACGATGCCGTGGCGCCGCACTACTCCCTTCAGAGAGAGCGGCACCAGCAGGGTGAGAGAGATGGAGACGGACAGGGTGGCCAAGGTGACCAGCCCGCCCACGACGAACATGGTGAGCGGCCGGTGGAAGAAGGTGAGCACCCGCTCCAGCCGGGGGCTGGGCGGATCCAGGTTGGGCAGCACCCGGTCGAAGAGCTGGAAGCTGGTCAGCAGCACGGCTCCGCCCAGCGCGAAGACCAGCAGCCCCGGCAGCGCGTCCGCCGCCCGCTCCGCCAGGACGCCGAAGGTCTCGTCCGTCGCTGAAGCGACCCCAGGGGGCGCCCCCACGCTGACGCCGTCGAACCAGCCCTGGTCCAGCGCCACCAGGCCGATCGCCATGGACGGCGTGTAGATGGTGAAGGTGGTGAGGAGTGCCACCACGCCGATGTAGAGCCCA
The DNA here is from genome assembly GCA_001796995.1 of Chloroflexi bacterium RBG_16_68_14. Lineage (GTDB taxonomy): Bacteria > Chloroflexota > Dehalococcoidia > DSTF01 > RBG-16-68-14 > RBG-16-68-14. The sequence goes on from MGOB01000096.1 coordinate 8,889, forward strand.
TCGGGGTTTCGCCGGTGGCGCAGATAGTAGAGCAGGCCCACGAACAGCACGATGAAAGAGGCGCCGAAACGGGAGCCGTTGATCATGGTGAAGCTCTCCAGGTCAGAGATGGCGCCTCCGCTGAAGAGGCCGAGGGAGGTGGCGGCCACCGGCGAGCCGCTCAGCATCACGTACGCCCCCAGCCAGCCGAAGCCGAAGATGTTGACCGGCCCGTCGGCGGCCAGACGTTCCAGCAACGATTGGGCGCCCGAGGCGCCCGAGGTCAGGAGCTTGAGCGCCAGCACGAAGAGACCAAGCGCGCCGACGACGTAGGTCGCTCGAAGGCCCAGGGCGACGAGCAACTTCGCTCGGCCGGCGGCGAGGCGTGGACCCGCGGTCCCGGCGTCGGCATGGGACGTGCGCGTCACTTCGCTCTCCAGCGCATCCGGCTCGACGAAGATGCGGGGGGCATGAATGACGCCGGCCCGGGGCTCAGACTCGTTCATCAGGCCTCCACCGGTCGGCTCATCGCCTCGATGAGGACCTTGGCCACCTCGGGCCGGGTAAACTCCGGTGGCGGCGCTTCGCCTGCCGCCAGCATCTCCCGCACCCGCGTCCCAGAGAAGACCAGCCGCTGGTCGGCGTCATGGGGGCAGGTCTTGCTGCTCACCATTGACTGGCAGGCGCGGCAGTAGAAGGTGTGCTCGAAGAAGAGGGGCGTCACCGCCAGCTCCTCCGGCGTGAACTCATCGAAGATCTTCTGGGCGTCGTAGGTTCCGTAGTAGGAGCCGACGCCGGCGTGGTCACGCCCGACGATGAAGTGGGAGCAGCCGTAGTTCTTGCGCACCAGCGCGTGGAAGATCGCCTCCCGCGGGCCAGCGTAGCGCATGGCCGCCGGCAGCACGGAGAGGAGCACCCTGTCCTTTGGGTAGTAGCCGTCCAGCAGCACCTGGTAGCAGTGCATGCGCACCTCGGCCGGGATGTCGTCCCCCTTCGTCTCACCCACCAGCGGGTGCAGCAGCAGCCCGTCCACGATCTCCAGGGCGCACTTCTGGATGTACTCGTGGGCGCGGTGGATGGGGTTGCGCGTCTGGAAGCCGACCACGGTGCGCCAGCCGCGCTCTGCGAAGGCGGCGCGGGTCTGAGTCGGCGTCAGCCGGTGTTCGGCGAAGGCCGCCGGCGGCCGCCGGAAGAGCGTCACGCGACCGCCCAGCAGCACCTCGCCCTGGGCGTAGAGGGCAGCGACGCCGGGGTGGGCCTCGTCCGTGGTGCGGAAGACCGCCTGCGCCTCCGCCTCCTTGTCGTACTCGAACCGCTCCTCCAGCTCGAGGACGGCCAGCGGCTCGCCCGAGGCGTCGGCCAGGGCGACCTGCTGGCCCTCGCGGAGCGACGCCGCCTCCTCGCGCGACGCCGAGAGCGTGATGGGCAGCGACCAGGGGAGGCCCTCCGGCAGGTGCATTTCCGCCACCACCGACCGGTAGTGATGGCTGGTCATGAAGCCCTCCAGCGGGCTGAAGCCGCCGACGGCGATGAGCTCCAGGTCGGACAGCGCCCAGGAGCCGAGCCGGAGCACCGGCAGGGAGCGCGCCCGCTCCTGCAAAGCCGCCGCCTCCTCGCCCAGCACCTCGCGATTGATCAGCCGTCCGCCGTGGGGCGGAATAAGTTCGTTCATCATGAAGAATGCCTAGCCCCCTGTTCGTACCCTGTAGGGGCCGACCTTCAGGTCGGCCCAGAAGCTTGTCTCCCCAGGCGGACAGAGCTAAAGCTCTGTCCCTACGACCGTTCTCTCTCCCACTGGCGCCAGGTAGCCCAGCTCCTCCAGCTTGGCCACCACTTTCGCCAGGCTTTCCTCTTCCGTCTCCCGGTCCGTCTCCAGTACCACCTCTGGGTCGAGCGGCTCTTCATACGGGTCGGAGACACCGGTGAAGTTAGGGATCTCGCCGCGCAGCGCCTTGGCGTAGAGTCCCTTCACGTCCCGCTGCTGGAGCACCTCCAGCGGGCACTTGACGTACACTTCCACGAAGTCACCGTTCTGGGCCCGCACCTCGTCCCGGATCTCCCGATAGGGGGAGATGGCGGCAGCGATGGCGGCCACCCCATTGCGGGCGAGCAAATGGCAGACGAAGCCGACGCGCCGGATGTGTGTGTCGCGGTCCTCCTTGCTGTAGCCCAGCCCTTTGCTCAGGTGCGTCCGCACCACGTCGCCGTCCAGCACCTCCACCTTCAGGGCCCGCTCACGCAGCACCTGCTCCAGCCGGTGGGCGATGGTCGTCTTGCCCGCCCCGGAAAGGCCGGTGAACCACACGGTGAACCCCCGATCGCTCATGCGACCTTCCGTCGCTGTATCACTATGCTCTTCGTCCTGGGTGAGCAGCGCAGATCCCGAACCGCGGCTACCGGTGCAGCCCGCACTCCTTGTACTCTGGGTGCTCCCACCACCAGCGGCCGGCGCGGATGTCCTCGCCCGGCTGGATGGCACGGGTGCAGGGGGCACAGCCGATGCTGGGAAAGCCCTGATCGTGGAGGGTATTGTAGGGTACGTTGTGGGCGCGGACGTAGTCCCACACCTGCTCGTTGGTCCACTCCACCAGCGGGTTCACCTTCACCAGCCCGTTGGTCTCATCCCACTCCACCGCCTGGGTCTCGGTCCGGGTCACCGCCTGGTCCCGGCGCAAGCCCGTGATCCAGGCCGCCAGCCCCGCCAAGGCGCGACGGAGCGGCTCCACCTTGCGGATATCGCAGCACTCCCTGCGGTTCTCCACGCTCTCCCGGAAGGAGTAGAGCCCCTTTCCCCGCTCCAAGCGCTCCACCGCCTCGTGGGCGGGGAAGTAAGTCTCGATGGAGATGCCGTAGCGGGTGCGGACCTGCTCCATGAGCTCGTAGGTCTCCTCGTGCAGCCGGCCCGTATCCAGGGTGAAGACCCGCACCGCCGGCGCCTGGCGGGAGACGAGATCGATGAGGAGGACGTCCTCCGCTCCAAAGCTGCTGGCCATGCCGATGTTGGGAGAGAAGGTATCGATGGCCCAGCGCAGGATCTCCTCGGGTGGCTTGCCCTCCAAGCGCTCGTTGATCTTCCGCAGTTCTTGCGGCGTGAACTCCTTCGTCTTCTTCTCTATCTGACCTACCATCGTTCCTCCTTTCCTCTTATCGCTGGCCCGGACGCTTCACAGTCCGGATGAGTGCCTACACGGCACACTCGCCCTCGCCCATGTCTTCGAGGCTGAAGAGCTTGTTGGCGCCCCAGTCGACGAAGGCCATGGGGTCCTCCTCAAAGGCTGGCATGTGGGCATACTCCGCCAGCACCTCCTTAATGTGTCCGGTGCCGACGCGGAGCGCCCAGTCGCCGAAGGGCTCGCCATCCTGACGCTCCTCCTGATAGTGCTCGGTGAGGCGGACGACGGCCTCCGGGATGCGCTTGGCGGCGATCTTCATGACGTGCTTGGCGATGCGGGCGTCCTCCGTTTCGCCCTTGCCGGCGATGAGCAGGGAGAAGGCGGGCACCATCCGCTCGCCGGAGTGTACCGCGTTGCCGTAGAAGCCGATGTCGGCGATGTGGTGGTGTCCGCAGGAGTTGGGGCAGCCGCTGATCTTGATCCGGATCTGCTCCACCAGCGGGTCGTCCTTGAGATGGCCGTTCTTGCTGAAGAGCTCATCCCGGATGGCCTGACCCAGCCCCTTGGAGGAGGTGACGCCCAGGCTGCAGGTATCGGCGCCGGGGCAGGTCATCACGTCGGTGAGGGTGAGGACGCCATCTTCCGCCAGGCCGGCCTCCACCAGGTCGGCGTGGAGCGCAGGCAGGTCCTCCTCGTGCACCCAGCGCAGCACCACGTTCTGGTTGGCGGAGGTGCGCAGCTTGCCTCCGGCGTATTTCCGGGACATGGCCGCCAGCGCGCGGAACTGCTCTGCCGTCAGGTCGCCGATGGGCAGGAGGACGTAGGCCATGTAGAAGCCCTCTTGGCCCTGAGGGACGGCGTTGGTGCGCTCCCACGCCTGGAAGCCCGGCCGCGGCGCTTGACCGTTCTGGCCCAGCGACGCCGCCGACGGGTGTTGCTGCTCCTCCTCCAGCAACGACCAGTCCGGATCCCGGTACGCCCCGCTGTCGGCGGGCGGCAGGGTGGACAGCTCCTCCCGCACCAGCCGCCGGAACTCCTCGATGCCTATCCGCTTCAGGAGGAACTTGATGCGCGCCTTGTTCCGGTTCTTCCGCTCGCCCGTGCGGTCGAAGACGCGCAGGGTGGCCTCGATGACCCGCAGCAGCTCGCCTTCGGGCACGAACTCCTCTAGCACCTCGGCGACGCTGGGCGCCGCGCCCAAGCCACCGCCGACCACCGCCCGGAAGCCCCGCCCGCCGTCGCGGATGACAGCGGTAGCGCCCAGGTCATGGATGGGCACCATCCCGTAATCGTGGGAGCAGGCGGAGAAGGCGATCTTGAACTTGCGGGGCAGCTTCTGGCAGATGGGGTTGCGCAGGAAGAAGCGCGCTGTCGCCTCGGCGTAGGGGGTGATGTCGAAGACGGTATCCGGGCAGAGGCCGGACATATGGTCCGCCGTCACGTTGCGCACGGTGTTGCCACAGGCCTCGCGGGTGGTGAGGCCAACCTGCGCCATGATGCGCAACACCGTGGGCACGTCCTCCAGCAAGACAAAGTGGAACTGGATATCCTGCCGGGTGGTGACGTGGCCCAGCTTGCGGGGCGTGAACCGCTCGGCGATGTCGCCCAGCACGTCCATCTGCTCCGCCGTGAGCGAGCCGTGGGGGATCTTCACCCGTATCATCTGGACGTTGTCCTGCCGCTGGCCGTAGATGCCGTGCTGGAGGCGGAAGGGGCGGAAGTCGTCGC
>MGOB01000096.1:13806-14373 GCA_001796995.1 Chloroflexi bacterium RBG_16_68_14
AGTTTCTTTGCCATGATAATTTCCTTCCTAGCTGCCCAAGGGCAAATAAAAGAAACTGAATCGTATTTGTCAATTATTGTAGCCCGCTGCAGGTAAACTGTCAAGAGCTATCTCAAGAGGGTGCTGGAAAACAAAGGTGGTTATTCCCCACCCACCCGCCCAGAGAGGTTTACTGAATCTAGGGGACACCCCCAGACCCCCGGCAGAGGGGGCAAGCCCCCTCTCCACACCCCCATTTCCAGCACCTTCATCGCGATTGTCCGGCCGCCGTAGCCACCCTCGACCCTTGACCCTTGACCCTCTACCATGCCCTCGTGACCAGACGGGCGCTCTTCATCTTCAACCCCGTTGCCCGCGGCGCCCCGCCCATCGAGCGGCTGCGCGCCGCCATCGCCGGGCTGGAGGGCTGGGAAACGTCGCTGGAGACGACGGCGGCGGCCGGCCACGCTACCGAGCTGGCCCGCAGCGCCGCCCAGCGCGGCCTGGACGTGGTCGCCGCCTGCGGCGGCGACGGCACGGTGAACGAGGTGGCCAACGGGCTGGCCGGCTCGGCGACGGCGCTGGCGG
>MGOB01000096.1:14487-17275 GCA_001796995.1 Chloroflexi bacterium RBG_16_68_14
CGTCCGCCTGCTCTCGGACGGGGAAGTCCGCACCATCGACCTGGGGCGCGCGGGAGACCGCTACTTCCTGCTGATGGCCGGGATCGGGTTCGACGCCGCCATCGTGCGCCAGGTCTCGGGCGCCCTCAAGCGAAGGCTGGGCGCGGCCGCCTACGTGCTCCACGGCCTGCGTCACGGGCTGCGTTATCGAGCGGTGGCAGCAGACCTGCTGGCGGATGAAGCGCCGCTGCCCACCCAGCTCTACTGGCTGCTCCTGGGCAACACGCGCAGCTACGCGGGCGTCCTCAACATCACCCACCAGGCGCGGGCGGACGACGGCCGCCTGGACCTGGCCCTCCTGCAACGGGGCGGCCTGCTGCGCCTGGCCTGGCTGGCGCTCTGGGTGCTGCTGCGCCGCCACCACCGACGTGCGAATGTCCTCTATCGAACGGTGGCGTCGCTGGAGGTGGGCACGCCCGGGCTGCCGGTGCAGGTAGACGGCGAGTACCTGGCCGAGACGCCCATGCGCTTCGAGGTGGTGCCGGCCGCGCTGCGGGTGGTGGTGCCGCGCGGCCTGCGCAGCCCGCTGTTCCGAGAGGAAGCAGCAATGAAGGGAAACAAGACCCCAGCCTGAAGGCTGGGGCATGAGCATCAGATTTGATGTCCCGCCTTTAGACGGGGGTGGCCAACCCGCTTACCAACTATAAGCCGGCCCCCAGAGCCGAGGCGCCTGACCATGCGGTAGCAACGCTCCACGATCTCCCGCGTCTCGCCGTCGGGGCCGTACCACGTCCAGCGGCTGATGAACGGCTCGCCCGTCCGCCGGTAGCCCAGGCGCTCGTACAGGCGGATAGCGCCCTCGTTATCGACGGCCACGGCCAGGCAGATGCCCTCCACCCCCCGCCGCCGCGCCTCCGCCTCGACGCTGACGACCAGCCGAGAGCCGATCCCCTGTCGCTGGAAGGGCTCCACCACGGCCAGCGCGAAGAGATAGAGCAGTCGGGGGAACTCCTCCCGCTCCCCAAAGCTCACGCTGCCCAGAGCCTCGCCGTCCCGCTCCGCCACCAGCATCGTCCGCTCGCCGGCCAGCCGCTCCCGCCAACGCCCCTCGATGTGGTGCCGAGAGAAGCGGAAAACGTGAGCCAAGAGCTCCAGGTCGCCCTCCTCCAGGAGACGGATGGTCAACGATGAGACGGCGCTGGTCACGAGATCGCTCTCCTGCGGTGCTGGACTATACAGCACGCAGGTCAGCCGCGCTAGGGTCAATCGCGGCCGCTGCCCTCACGCCGGCTCGATCTGGCCCGCCACCACGCGAAACATTGCCGCCGCAGCGGGGGGCCCTCCGTCGAAGCGATCGGCGTCGGTGGAGGTAATGAGGAGCTGGTCCCACTCCCCCAGCGATTCCAGCACCGCCCGCCGCCGCCCTTCGTCCAATTCGGAGAGGACGTCGTCCAGGAGCACGACGGGCAGGTCGCCCTTGCGGTCGGTCATGAAGCGCGCCTCGGCCAGGCGCAGCGCCAGCGCCGCCGTGCGCTGCTGGCCCCGCGACGCGAAGGAAGCTGCGGCGACGCCGTCGAGGGTGAAGAGCAGGTCGTCCCGGTGGGGGCCGCTCAGGGTCATCCCGGCGGCGATATCCCGACGCCGGCCGGCGGTCAGCGCCTGGTGCAGGGCTGCCGCCAGCGCCTTGGTCTGAGCGCCGGCCCGGGCGCCGTCCCAGCCCTCCAGTCGCGGCTGGTAGGCGACGGCCAGCTCCTCCAGGCCGCCGCTCAGCCGCCGGTGGGCCTCGCGGACGTACTCCGCCAGGGCATCGACGGCGGCGGCCCGCTGGCAGACCAGGAGCGCGCCGTCCCGCGCCAGCTCTCCGTCCCAGAAGGCCAGCTCGTCTGCGTCCGCCGCGCCCTCCTGGATGCGGCGCAGCAGGGCGTTGCGCTGGGCCACCACCTTGCCGTAGCGCTGGAGGGCGCGCAGGTACGCCGGGTCGAGCTGGGAGAGGGTGACGTCCAGGAAACGACGGCGCTCCGCCGGCGCCCCGCCGATGAGCTCCAGGTCGCCGGTGCTGAACAGGACCGCGGTGAGCTGGCCCACCACGTCGGCCTGTCGGCGCGCCACCCCGTTCACCCGCAGCCGCTTGGAGGCGAGCACCCGGCCCGCACCGCCCGCCCCCGGCCGCCCGACGACGATCACCTCCAGCTCGAGGGGGCCGTCGCGGCGCTCCACCTGCGCCGACACCCGGGCCACCGGCTGAGCCTCGGCCAGAGCATCCCAGTGGATGAGCTCACCGTCGGTCTGGGCGCGCTCGGAGCGGGTGGTGGCAAGGAGGAAGATCGCCTCCAGCAGGTTGCTCTTACCCTGGGCGTTATCGCCCAGGAGCAGGACCAGCCCCTGGGGGAGGAGCAGCTCTTGCTGGCGATAGTTGCGGAACTGGGTGAGGGTAAGGCGGCGGATCCACATGCCGGGCGGCAGTCCCTGTCCTAGCCCCGGCCCTCCTGGTCGATGAACCGCAGGCGCAAGCGCAGCGCCTCCGGCCGCGACTCCTCGATGAGGAGCTGGTGGCCCGTCGCTCTTCCCAGCCCTTCGACGATCTCGCGGGCGCTTACCGGCGCGTGCAGCACCACCTCCAGGGACGCCTCGCCGTTCTTGTAGCCGACCACGGAGGCGCCTTCCACCGCGGGTAGGGCGCTGAGCGCCCGCTGCGCGTCCATCAAGCCCTGGAAGCCGGGCACAGCGGCGAGGACGATACGGACGGCCTGATCGTCGGGCTGGAACCGGGGCTCCTCCGGGGCGAGCGGCTCGGGCTCCAGCGCCGGCT
>MGOB01000096.1:17294-19850 GCA_001796995.1 Chloroflexi bacterium RBG_16_68_14
GCCCTGCTCGACCCACAGGGTCAATTGGTTCAGCCTCGCCTCCAGCCGGTCGGCGATGAGGGAGAGCCGTGACGCCTCATCCGAGAGGCGCTGGGCCTCCAGCCCCAGGTGGTCGAGCGCTTCCTCCAGCCGCTGGACGACCTCCCGCAACGCCCGCTTCAGGTCCAGGAGCTCTTGGGCCCTGGTCTCCATGCCCTGCCGCCCTGGAGACAGGTGCTCGGCCCGCTCCTCCATCCGCTCCAGCATCGACTCAACGTGTAGCAGCGTCTGCTCCAGGACCTGGGCAGCCTCCGTCACCGCCCGCGCCAGCGCCGGCTCCGATATCGGCGCATCCGCTTGGCGGTCGTCCAGCCGCCCAGGTTCGACTCTGATCTCCATCATCCCCTCAAACAGTTGACTAGCGAGGCGAAGAACGAGCCGGCCTAAGGAGCCACGCCACTCGTGCGGGCTCGGAACTGCTTCCTTGCCCGGTCTGTTCCCCGACACCATCGCGACATATCGTGATTTTGGGCGCGCCATTCCATGCGCTACAGGATTATCGGCACTCAGGCAGGGGCGCTGCAAGGGGCCAGCGGCAACATTATAGCAGAGCGGGGATAGCTGGGCCGGTCGCCTTGAGCGGCCGCGACGGCCCCCAGTACAATGCCGCCGCCATGAGCGACCCTTCGACGCCTCCGCCGACGGCGCCCAGGTACGAGTTTCCCCGTCTGCCACTGGCCCGCTTTGCCCTTGACCTCCTCCTGGGGAGGCGCCGGTCCTTGGCCCGCGACTCAGCGCGGGTGGCAGCGGCCAATCCCTACCGTCGCCGGATCGAGGGCCTGGACAACGTACCCGCGCGGGGCAGCTTCATCCTGGTCATGAATCACCACAACCGCCCGGGCCTGCGGCCCTACCACTGCGCCATGGTGGTGAGCGCGGCCGTGGCCGAGCGGCGGCCGGACCAGCCGGAGATCCGTTGGGCTTTCGCCAGCGAGCTCTACGGCCAGCGGATCGGGCCTATACCTATACCCGTGCCGTTGATCCGCTGGGTCTTCCGCCGGATCGCCCGGGCCTACGATCTCGTGGTCGTCCCCCGTCGCGAGGAGCGGGCCATGGGGCGGGCGGCCGTGCTTCGCCACCTGGCCAGGGCGCTAGCCACCTCCCCCATCGGCCTGACTCCGGAGGCGGTCGGCACCGGGCGGCTGGTGGAACCGCCCCACGGCGCCGGCCTGTTCCTGGCGTCCCTCAGCCGCCGGCGGTTCCCCATTCTTCCGGTGGCGGCATGGGAAGAGGGGGAGACCTTGATCGTCCGCTTCGGTGAGCCTGTACGTCTCGCGGTCCCCCGGGAGCAGCCGAGGGACGAGCAGGACCGTCTGGCGCAAGAGCAGGTGATGGTGGCCATCGGCCGGTTGCTGCCGAGGGAGTACTGGGGCGCCTACGAGGCGGCCATCGAACGGGCGGCGGCGCGTCCCCTCACCTGAGCCGGGGCCGCGGCCGCCCTCTGGCTGCCCTTCGGGCCGCCGGTGTTGCCCCGCGGCGGCGGTTCGTCTACGCTGGAGCCGCCCGCATGGCGCTGGGCGTCTACATCGCCGCCGCCAGCGAGCGGGACATAGCATCATGGAACAGGTGCTCCCCTACGGCGATAGCACCGTCCGAGTCGAGCTGCCGGACCGCGCCCGGATCGCCGGCGGCGCGGGCACCGGCGGGAGCCGCCTCGATCCCGTGCCCGCCCAGGCGGAGGCGGTGCGCGCCGCGCTGGCCCAACCGCTGGGCCTGCCCCGCATCCGAGAGCTGGTCGGGCCCGGCGCCCGCGTCCTCATCGCCTTCGACGACCCGACGGTGCCGTCCTACGGGCCGGTGCGCCGGCTGGCCATCGAGGCGGTGCTCTCGGAGCTGGCGGAGGCGGGCGTGCCAGAGGAGCAGGTGACGCTGGTCTGCGCCAACGCCCTCCACCGGAAGTGGACGAACGAGGAGCTGATCACCATCATCGGCGAGGAGCTGGTCCGGCGCTTCGGGCCGCGGCTCCTCTGCCACGACGCCGAGGACCCGGAGAACCTGGTCCACCTGGGCACCACCGCCAGCGGCTACGACGTGGAGGTGCACCGCCTGGTCGCCGAGAGCGATCTGACGGTCTACGTTAACGCCGCCTGCCACATGGGCTTCGGCGGCGGCTGGAAGTCGGTCTGCGTCGGCCTCTCCACCTGGCGCTCCATCCGCTGGACGCACACGCCGGACGGCATGTCCATGTCGGTGCGGGACAACCGGATGCACCGGGTGTACAACGAGATGGGCGACCACCTGGAAGCGCGCCTCGGCCGGCGCATCTTCAAGATCGAGACCATCCTCGCCGACGCCACCAAGATCGGCCGCGTCTGGGCGGGCGGCGTGGCGGAGACGCGCGCGGCCGCGCTGGAGGTGCTGGAGCAGCGCTACCCGCCCCGGCGCAGCGAGGCGGAGCCGGCCGACGTCGTGATCTACGGCGTGCCCGACTGGAGCCCCTACGCCACCTTCGCCAAGATGAACCCCATCCTCACCCTGATCTCGTCAGGGCTGGGCTACCTGGGCGGCTACATCGAG
>MGOB01000096.1:19921-20075 GCA_001796995.1 Chloroflexi bacterium RBG_16_68_14
CCCCCTACCCGGAGGTCTGGGAGCGCATCCTCCCCGAGACTCGCGACCCCTACGAGATCACCGAGCGCTTCGGCGAGGAGTTCGCCACCCGGGCGGACTACATCGAGCTCTACCGGAGCAACTACGCCTTCCACCCCATCCACGCCATCCTCGC
>MGOB01000097.1:0-204 GCA_001796995.1 Chloroflexi bacterium RBG_16_68_14
TGCGGCGTCGGCTGGGCGGCGATCGCCATCGCCCGCGCCTACCCAAAGGTGACGGTGGACGGCTTCGACCTCGACGACTCGTCGATCGCGCTCGCGCGCAAGCACGCCGCCGACGCGGGCGTGGCGGACCGGGTTACCTTCGAGGTGCGCGACGCGGCCGACCCTGCGCTCCAGGGCGCGTACGACCTGGCGGGCGTCATCGAG
>MGOB01000097.1:211-8424 GCA_001796995.1 Chloroflexi bacterium RBG_16_68_14
ACGACCTCTCGCGACCGGTCGAGGCGCTCGCCGCCATCGGCAGGATGCTCGGGCCGGGCGGCACGGCGATCATCGCGGACGAGCGCGTGGCCGACTCGTTTACGGCGCCCGGGGACCCGGTGGAGCGGTTTCTTTACGGCGCGAGCGTGTTCCTCTGCCTGCCCGCCAGCATGGCCGAGCAGCCGTCGGCGGCGACCGGCACCGTGATGCGCGAGAGCACGATGCGCCGCTACGCCGCGGAGGCCGGCTTCCGCGACGTGGAGGTGCTCGGCATCGAGCACCCGTTCCTGCGCTTCTACCGGCTGACGCCATAGGGACGGATGCGCGCGGGCCGACCCGTGCTACAGTGGGGGTGCACGGAGGCCAAATTCAGGGCCAGACCCCGCATGGACACGCTCCGCCTTCGCTCCGTATAATGAGGCCGCGAGTACCCGCCTATCCCGGGAACCATCTTTGGTAGCTACCACCGATACGATTAAGGAGCTGACGGCCAGAGCCAGGCGCATCCGCCGGCACATCATCGCCATGGTCGCCGAGGCGGGCAGCGGCCACCCGGGCGGTTCCCTCTCCGCCGTCGAGATCCTCTGCGCTCTCTATTTTCGCGTCCTCCGCCACGACCCCCAGCGCCCCGACTGGCCGGACCGCGACCGCTTCATCCTCAGCAAGGGCCACGCCACGCCGGTCCTCTACTCCGTCCTCGCCGAGTGCGGCTACTTCCCCGTCGAGGAGCTGATGACCTTCCGAAAGCTGGAGAGCCGCCTCCAGGGGCACAGCAAGATCAACACCGCGCCCGGCATCGAGATGTCCGCCGGTTCCCTGGGGCAGGGGCTCTCCTTCTCCATCGGCCAGTGCCTGGCCGGCCGGCTGGACGGGCGCGACTACCGCGTCTACTGCCTGCTGGGCGACGGCGAGTGCCAGGAGGGCCAGACCTGGGAGGCGCTCATGTGCGCGCCCTTCTACCAGCTCGACCACCTGGTGGCCATCATCGACCGCAACGGCATCCAGAACGACTGGTTCGTCAAGGACACGATGGAGCTGGAGCCCCTGGATGCCAAGCTGCGCGCCTTCGGCTGGCACGTCATCTCCGTGGACGGGCATGACTTTCAGCAGCTCCTGGACGCCTTCGAAAAGGCGAAGGGCGTCCAGGGCAAGCCCACCGCCATCATCGCCCGAACGGTGAAGGGCAAGGGGGTCAGCTTCATGGAGAACAACCCGGAGTGGCACGGCAAGGCGCCTACGCCGGAGCAGGCGGAGCAGGCGCTGGCGGAGATCGGGGAATGACCACAGTGTCAGCGCCACCTGCCGCCACCCGAGAAGCGCTGGGCCCCACGCTGGTGAAGCTCGCCCAGGAGGGGCTGCCCATCGTCGTCGTCGACGCCGACCTGGGCATGTCCACCACCGCTCGCAAGTTCAAGGACGCCTTCCCCGACCGCTTCTTCACCGTGGGGGTGGCCGAGCAGAACATGATCGGCGTCGCCGCCGGGCTGGCGGCGGCGGGCAAGGTCGCCTTTTGCAGCAGCTTCGGCGTCTTCGTGCCCGGCCGCTGCTTCGACCAGATCCGGGTGAGCGTGGCCCAGACCGGCCTGAACGTGAAGATGGTGGCGAGCCACGGCGGCATCAGCGTGGGCGAGGACGGCATCTCCGCCCACGCCATCGAAGACCTCTCCCTCGTGTGCTCCCTGGCCGGCCTCAACGTCATCGTCCCCGCCGACGTGGTGGAGGCCCGCCAGGCGATCGACGCAGCCGCCCGCACGCCCGGGCCCTTCTACATCCGCACCGGCCGCCCCAAAGTGCCGGTGATCTACGACGAGACCTATCGCTTCCAGTTGGGGAAGGCGCACCTGCTGCGGCCGGGCAACGACGTTACCGTCATCGCCGTCGGCATCATGGTGAAGGCAGCCCTCGACGCCGCCGCTGCGCTGGAGCGCGAGGGCATCGACTGCCGGGTGCTCAACATGGCCACCCTGCGGCCCATGGACGAAGAAGCCATCGTGGCGGCGGCACGGGAGACGGGCGCCATCGTCACCGCCGAGGAGCACCAGATCAAGACCGGGGTGGCCGCCATGGTCGCCCAGGTGGTAGGATCGACCTATCCGGTGCCGACGGGCGCCGTGGGCATGCGGGACCGCTACGCCGAATCGGGCCGCTGGGAGCAGCTCTTGGAGAAGTACGGCCTCACCGCCGCCGACATCGTGCGGGAGGTGAAAGAGGTGCTGGCCCGCAAGCAGGTGCCGCGGCGCCGCTCAGACGGGCGCGCGTCGAAGTAGCGGACGAGGGAACGAGGATTGACAGCCGTTCCCTGGCCACCTTTGGAACGCAAGCCAGACATTGACCGAGCCGCCTTGGAGGCGCTACTGCGTCGTGCCTTCGGCGCCTCAGCCCCAATCACCCATCAACGGACGCCCGACGGTGTTTCGACGCAGGTCTACCGTCTGAACCGGGGAGACCAGGTCTTCTATCTCCGGCTCGCCGAAGAAGAACAAGAGAGCTTGGCCGTCGAAGCCGAACTCCACCGACAGCTCCGCCAGCGGGGAGTACATGTCCCCGAAGTCGTGTATCTCGAACCCTTCGATCCAGTCATACGCCGATCAGTCCTGATCACCACAGAGATGCCGGGCGCGCCGCTGGCCCAGACGAGGTCGGCCAGCGCAGCGGCCTTCGTGGCCCGCGCTGCCGGACGTGATCTTGCCATCTTGAACCAACTAACCGTGCAAGGCTTTGGCTGGATCCGGCGAGAGGTGTCGGCCTGGCCGCTCATCGCAGAGCTGCCAACCTATGGTGAATTCGTTACCTCTTATCTTCCAGATGATTGGCCGGGCGAGCTTGGCTCGCTGTTTTCTACTGAGCAGCTGGACGCCGTTGAGGCGATAATCGTGACCGAAGAGCGACGTGAGCTCCTCCACGGCTTGCTCGCCCATGGCGACTTCGACGTCACCCCCATCTTCCAAAAGGAAGGCCAGTACACAGGCCTCATCGACTTTGGGGAAATGCGTGGCACCGAGCCGCTCTACGACCTGGGCCACTTCCACCTTCACGACGGCGAGACGTTTCCAACGCTCCTCCTCGAGCATCTGCTCGAAGGTTACCGGGAGGTGACGCATCTGCCGCCGGACTATAATGAGAGGGTTTGGCGCTCCGCCATCCTGCTAGGATTGCGCCAGCTTTGCCGATGGATCAGCCCCGAGCGCGGTGGTCCCCTTGACCACCCGGCGGTGAGGCGTCGAGCGGAGCGGATCAGCGAGCTGATCGGGCAGGGGGCCTCAGGTGCTCCGTGACCGCAACAGCCGCTATGATGGAAGAGGACAGCAAGACACCAAGGGCTAGCTGATGACCACCGAACCGGAGCCCACCACCGTTGAACCGCGTCGTCCCGCCGCTCGCAGGGTGAAGGTGGCCGTCCTCTACACGAGGCCAGAGACGGTCCTCCAGGACTACGAGCGGCTGATGGGGCTGGCCGACTTCCGCCAGCACCTGGACCCGTCGGCCGCGACCATCCTGAAGGACAACATCTCCTGGCACTTCCCCTTCCCCTCCGCCAACACCACCCCCTGGCAGCTCGAGGCCGCCGTCGTGGCGCTGCGTCACGCCGGCTACAACGACCTCGTCTGCGTCCAGAACAAGACCGTCGTCACCAACGCCTTCAAGGGTGAGGACCTGAACCACTACGTGCCCATCTTCCGCCACCACGACGTGCCGACGAGGTTCAACTTCCGCAAGGACGACATGCACTGGGAAGTGTACCGCCCCAAGCGCCGCCTGCTGGCGCTCGACAAGATCTTCCCCGGCGGGATCATGGTCCCCGACTTCTTCCACGGCAAGAACATCGTCCACCTGCCGACGACGAAGTGCCACATCTACACCACCACGACCGGCGCGATGAAAAACGCCTTCGGCGGGCTGCTCAGCACCCACCGCCACTACACGCACACCTACATCCACGAGACGCTCGTCGACCTGCTCTCGATCCAGAAGGAGATCCACACCGGCATCTTCGCCACCATGGACGGCACCATGGCCGGCAACGGCCCCGGCCCGCGCATCATGCAGCCGGTGGAGAAGAACGTCATCCTCGCCTCCGGAGACCAGGTGGCGATCGACGCCGTCGCTGCGAAGCTGATGGGCTTCGACCCCATGGGGATCAAGTACATCCGCCTCGCCCACGACGAAGGCCTCGGCGTGGGCGACCCGCGCGAGATCGAGCTCGTGGGCGACGACGTGTCCGGCGAGTCGTGGGGCTTCAAGGTCGGCGGGCACCTGCACAGCTTCCTGGGCTGGCTCACCTGGTACGGCCCGACGCGGGTGCTCCAGAAGATCGTCACGCGGCCGCCGGTCGTCGCCGTGCCGATCATCTTCAGCGAGGTCTTCCACGACTATTATCACTGGCCGCTGAAGGAGAAGAAGGTCTACGAGCGCTGGCTCGTCGAGTCGCAGTGGGGCCGCCTCTTCGCGAAGTACGCCGAGGAGGGCGCGCAAGCGCCGTCGACGGCGCCCGTAGCGGTCTCTTAGCGGGCCGCGCAAAACAAGAAGCGGCGGGAGGCCTGAAGGCCTCCCCTACAAGCCCGGACGCCCCTTCCACTCCGTGGGACAGGCTTTAGCCTGTCGCTCACGGTGCGGCTCGCAAGCCACCGGCCTGTCGGGCTGAAGCCCGACCCGCAGAGAAATTTCGGGGCTACGCATCCCGCTCGACGCGGTATATGATGGTAGCGTCGTGAACGTGCAGAACTTACGCGGCAAGCTCCTCATCTCCCTCCTCCTGGGCATCGCCGTCTTCGCCGGGCTCTCCTTCTACGCCGACTTCCGGGAGGTGCTGCGCAGCCTGAGCGAGTTCAACTGGGCGCTGCTGCCCCTGATCCTCGGCCTCACCTTCGTGAACTACCTCCTGCGCTTCGTCAAGTGGGAGTATTACCTGCGGCTCATCGGCGTGGAGGGCTTCTCCAAGCGGGATAGCTTCCTCACCTTCTTCTCCGGGCTGGGCATGGTGATCACCCCCGGCAAGGTGGGCGAGTGGCTCAAGTGCTACCTGGTGCGGGAGCTGCACGGCACACCCCTCGCCCGCACCGCGCCCATCCCCATCGCCGAGCGGCTGACGGACAGCGTCGCCCTGCTCATCATCGCCGGCGCCGGCGTCTTCGTCTTCGGCGACCTCTGGCAGGTGTTCGTGGCGGTGGCCCTGGGCGCGGTGCTCATCGTCGCCGTCGCCCGCCACCGGCCGACGGCGATGGCGCTCCTGCGCCTGGGGGAGCGGCTGCCGGTGGTGCGGCGCTTCGTCCCCCAGCTTCAGGAGTTCTACGAGTCGAGCTACATCCTGCTCTCGCCGCGGGCGGTGATCGCGATGGTCGCCCTGAGCACCTTCTCCTGGTTCTTCGAGGTGCTGGCCTTCTACTTCACCCTGGTCGGCCTGGGGCTGGAGGGCAGCGGCTCGCTCATGCTGCACGCCGCCTTCATCCTGCCCATCGCCACCCTGGCCAGCGCCATCCTCCTCACGCCGGGCGGCCTGGGCGTGGCCGAGGGCGGGATCACCGGCCTCTCCCAGGCGCTGCTGGACCTGAGCAAGAGTTCCGCCGCCGTCGGCACGCTGATCATCCGCTTCGGCACCCTCTGGTTCGGAGTCATCGTTGGACTCATCGCTTTCTCCATCCTGAGCCGGCGGCTGACGCTCACTGCGGCGCCGGAGCCCACGCCGACCTTAACGCCCGCCGAATCGCTTCCCGAAGCGCCGCCCTGATCGATGGCCATGGCTGGAACCGGCCTGGACCGTTTCGCTGGCCTCCGCCTCGACCTGGCGTTGCGGGCGGCGGCTCTCTCCTTCACCTCCAACCTGTCTCTGATGATCCTGAAGCTGGTGGTGGGGATCCTCACCGGCAGCGTCGCCGTCCTCTCCGACGCGGTGGACAGCGCCGAGGACACCGTCGCCTCCGTCTTCGCCTTCCTGAGCATCCGGCTCGCCAGCCAGCCCGCCGACGAAGAGCACCCCTACGGGCACGGCAAGGCGGAGAGCATCGCCGCCGCCGCCCAGGCGCTCCTCATCGCCGGCGGCGGGGGCTTCATCGTCTACCAGGCGGTGCGCCGCCTGATGGAGCGGGACGTGGAGATCGATACCGGACCCGGGCTCATCGCCCTGGCGGTGACGGCCGTGGTGAACGTGGCGGTCGTGCTGTACGTGAGCCGCGCGGCGCGGCTCCCCGGGTCGGTCGCCCTCAAGGCGGACACGCGCCACCTGTGGACCAACGTCGCCCAGGCGGCCGCCGTCATCCTCGCCCTGGGTCTGGTCGCCCTCACCGACAACGTGATCTTCGACCCGGTGATGGCGCTGATCCTGGCCGCCTACCTGCTGTGGACGGCCGGCCAGGTGTTCACTACCGCCCTGGCCGAGATCATGGACGTGCGCCTGCCCGTCCACGAGGAGCGGCTCATCGAGCGCTGCCTGGACGAGCACCGGGGCAGCGGTGTGCGCGGCTTCCACCACCTGCGCACGCGCAAGGCGGGCCGCCAGCGCTACGTGGACTTCCACCTGCTGGTCGACCCGAGCCAGTCGGTGGCAGCGGCCCACGACCTGTGCGATGCAATCGAGCGGACGATCCAGGCCCGTCTGCCGGGCGCCGTGGTCAACATCCACTTGGAGCCGGACGACGGCCGCTACCGTGGCCCCTGGCACCAGGAGCGGGTGGCGATGGGGCGCAGCGAAGACCATGGTTAGATCGACCAAAATGGAGCGTTTCGGAGGGGTGCTATGACGCTGCAATGTGAGGAGAAATTGATCGTCGGTGGTGAGGACAGCTTCATGCAGGTGCGGCACCTGGTCCTACGGGGCAGCAACCGCGAGATCGGGCGCCACTTGGCGGAGACCGCCCGCGAGCGCCACGGCGTTCGCAAGGTGCCTTGGACCGACCCGCGGGGCACTAGCGTCCAGCGCGCGTACCTGCGCCTCCATTACCCGATCCACTACGAGCGCATGCGCGGCGTCGCCGACGCCTTCGGTATGGAGCTCGAGGACGACCGCATCGACTTCTCGGACCTGCTCTACAACGTCGGCTTCCCGGGCTGCTCCGTCGTCTACTATCCGCCGGCGACCACGTCGACCGGCCATGCGATGTTCAGCCGCAACAACGACTTCATGACCGGGACCGTCCGCAACATGCTCGGGCTCGCCGCCGAACCTGGCGAGAAGCCGATGATCGCCGAGCCGTACCTCATGGAGGTCTACCCGGACGAAGGGTACCCCTCGCTTTACCTGTCCACCTTCGACCTGCTGGGGGCGTGCACGGACGGCGTCAACTCCGAAGGTCTGGTGGTGGGGCTGGCGGCCGACGACGAGTCGATGGCCCGTTTCCCGATGGAGCCGACATACGTCCATGGCGTCGGCCTGCAGGAGATGGTGGTGCAACGGTTCTTGCTCGATACCTGCGCGACGGTGGAAGAGGCCAAGGAGGCGCTGCTCCTCAACAAGCACTACTACGCCTTCGCTCCTTGCCACTACATGATCGGTGACCGGCACGGCCGCTCGTTCGTCTGGGAGTACTCCCACGCCCACAACAAGGAGTACATCCTGGATGGGGACGGCGGACCGCAGATCATGACCAACTTCCTCCTCCACCGCTACCAGTCAGTGGAGGAGATGCCCGAGGAGGACGAGGAGCTGGGCTTCTTTAGCCGCTACCGGACGCTGCGGCGGGCCATCGAGGCGCAGCCGGGCAAGATGACGCCGGAGTTCATGAAACAGGCGAACGCCCGCGTCGCCTTCGAGGACAAGTCGATCCTGCGCCCGGCCGCCGCGCCCACCCGCACGCTCTGGCACAACCTGTACGACGCCGAAGAGCGGAGCCTGGAGGTGGACTTCTACCTGCGGGACGAGCCGGACCCCGAGACACCTGGCCGCAATCGCTCCGTCCGCTCCGACTATTTTCGCTTCCAGCTTAGCTGCTGACGGCAGCCGACAGGTCAACCACACGAGCAGGAGGAAGGCTTCATGCAGGGTCTTGCTGGGAAAGTCGCCATCGTCACCGGCGCGGCGCGGAAGCGGGGCATCGGACGCGGGACCGCCCTCCGGCTGGCCCAGGAGGGCGCCGACATCGTAGTGAACGGCACGCTCCGGCCGCCCGAGGCCTTCCCCGAAGAGGAGCGCTCGGCCGGCTGGCGGGGGCTCGATTCGGTGGTGGAGGAGATCGAGCGGCTGGGCCGGCGCGCCCTCGCCGTCGAGGGCGATGTGACCCGGC
>MGOB01000097.1:8435-8827 GCA_001796995.1 Chloroflexi bacterium RBG_16_68_14
GGCTGGCCGCCGAGGCCCTCTCCGCCTTCGGCCGCGTCGATATCCTGGTGAACAACGCCGGCAAGTCCTACACCGGCGACCGCGCCCTCTGGGAGATCGACGACGAGGAGTGGTACCACGTGGTGGAGGTGAACCTGAACGGCGTCTACCGCTGCTGCCGCGCCGTCGTCCCCGCGCTGCTGAAGGCGAAGCGAGGCGGACGCATCGTCAACATCTCGTCCACAGCGGGGCGGATCGGCATCCCCTACTACGGCGCCTACTGCGCCACCAAGTTCGGCGTCGTCGGCCTCACCCAGCAGTTGGCGCTGGAGCTGGCGCCCTACGGCGTCACCGTGAACTGCGTCGCCCCCGGCTCGGTGGACACCGACATGATGGACGACACCTTCGGGCGC
>MGOB01000097.1:8838-9909 GCA_001796995.1 Chloroflexi bacterium RBG_16_68_14
GGCTCCAGTTCGAGCAGATCAAGGCGGGCGTGGCCCGCTCGGCGCCCCTGGGCCGCCAGGGCCAGCCGGCGGACATCGCCGCCGCCGTCGCCTTCCTCTCCTCCGACGACGCCTCCTGGATCACCGGCCAGACGCTGAACGTCAACGGCGGGACGCCGATGGACTGAGGGGACGGGGTTCGCCATCCGCCTGGAGCCGGACGATGGCCGCTACCGCGGCCCCTGGCACGAGGAGCGGGTGGCGATGGGGGGCGAAGGTAAGGTAAGGTAGGGAACAAACGGGGCCGGGCGACCGTCAATTGATGCGGATGAGTCTCTACAGGATCTACCCTCTGCTGCTGGCCTGTGGCTTGGCCGTCGTGATGGTTCTGATCCCGGGCTCGGAGAGGCTTGTCAGTGCCTGCACGGGCGGGCGCCCGCCAGAGCCCACGTCGCAGGGAATATTACGGCGCGACCTCGTTTTCGTAGGCGAGGTAATCGCCGAACGATCGATAGAGTACGGAGGGTATAAGACGTATGAGTCAACCATTCGCATCGTATCTACCCTAAAGGGAACTGCTGATGTTGATGTCATTATTTCCCCGCTACCCTCGGCCGAACCGGACTGTACCGGTGGCCCCCGCCTCCCTCGGGGAGCACGCGCCCTGGTCCTCTTGGAGAGCTCGTACCGACCTGGGACCCCTATCAGCGGGTTCGATGCGTATAACCTGGCACAGCTACCGTCGGCCCAGGACACGATACGCCGCGTCGCGGCGATAACCAACGCGACTGAGCAGCAGCTCGCCCGCGCCCTTTTGTTTGTGGGTGGCGAGCCCACTCCTCCGTCGTCACAGGACGTTGAGTCCCAGTCGAGGGAAACCGGTGACGGCTGGGAATCGCCGCTGGCGATCGGACTTGCGATCGGGGCCGGGCTCGCCGTAGCGGCCGTCGCGTTCTTCGGCGTGCGCCGGCTACGTGCCGGGCGGTAGACGCCCCTACCCCACCACCGGCTTCTCCTCGGTGATGATGGCGAAGACGCGGCTGTGGTCGATGAAATTGCGCTCGTCCTCGCGGGCGGCCTGCACCTCCGGCG
>MGOB01000098.1:0-2317 GCA_001796995.1 Chloroflexi bacterium RBG_16_68_14
GTGCCGTCGCCGTCCGAGAAGGCGACGGCACGGTGGGTCATCGTCAGGTGGTGGGGCGTTGCCTCCGCGGTGACCGGCAGGCCGCGCTCCTTCGCCCGGCGGACCAGCTCGACCGCGGCGCGCGTGGAGACGTGGGCGATGTGCACCGGTGCGCCCACCTGCGCGGCGAGGGCGATGTCGCGGGCGACGAAGGACTCCTCGGCGGCGGCGGGCTGGCCGCGCAGGCCCAGGAGCGTCGAGACCCAGCCCTCGTGCATGACGCCGCCCGCCGAGATCTCCAGGTCCTCGCAGTGGTCGATGACGGTCAGGCCGCGGATGCGGGCGTACTCCAGGGCGTGGCGCATCAGCGCGCCGTCCGCCACGGGCGAGCCGTCGTCGCTGAAGGCGACGCAGCCCGTCTCCGCCAGCTCGGCCAGCTCCGCCAGCTCGTGCCCACCACGGTCGCGGCTCACGCAGCCGATGGGCAGCACCCGCACGGCGCCGGTCGCCGCCGCGGTGCGCAGGACGTACTCGACGGTCGCGCGGGTGTCGATGGGCGGCTCGGTGTTGGGCATACAGCAGACGGTGGTGAAGCCGCCGCGCGCCGCCGCCTGCGTGCCGGTAGCGATGGTCTCCTTGTACTCGAAGCCGGGGTCGCGCAGGTGGCAGTGCAGGTCGACGAAGCCCGGGCAGACGACCAGACCGGCGGCGTCGAGCGCCTCCGCCCCGTCAGCGCTCAGCCCCGGCCCGACAGCGACGATGCGGCCGTCAGCGATGAGCACGTCGCCGACGAGGTCAACGCCTCTGCCGGGGTCAAGGACGCGGCCGTTGCGGATGAGGAGTAGTAGCATTTGTCCTCCCTGATCCCCCTTCGTAGGGGCCGACCCCTGTCTTTGGGGCCGGACAGACCCCCGCCTGCCGGCGGGCAGGTGAAGCTCTGTCCCTACGAGGTCCCTCTCCTCTCATTCACACCGGCTTCTCCCCCCGCAGCAGCAGGTAGAGCACGGCCATGCGCACGGCGACGCCGTTGGTCACCTGCTCCTCGATGAGGGAGCGCGCGCCGTGGGCCAGCTCGGCCGAGATCTCGACCCCTTCGTTGATCGGGCCCGGGTGCATGACGAAAGCGTCCGGCCTGGCGCGCGCCAGCCGCTCGCTGTTCACCTGGTAGAGCCGCGAGTACTCGCGCAGGCTGGGCAGTAGCCCGGCCTGCTGGCGCTCCTTCTGGAGCCGCAGCGCCATGACGACATCGGCGCCTTCAATCGCCTGGTCAAGGTCGTGTTCCACCCGCACCGGCGGCAGGTCGCCCTCCACCGCGTCGTCGCGGGCGCAGAGGCCGTCCAGCCCGGCGGGCAGCAGCGTCGGCGGGCCGCAGACCACCACCTCGGCGCCCAGCGCGGTCAGGCCCCAGAGGTTGGAGCGCGCCACCCGGCTGTGGGTGATGTCGCCGACGATGACGACTTTGCGTCCGCGCACGTCCCCCAGCCGCGAGCGGATGGTGTAGGCGTCCAGCAGCGCCTGCGTTGGGTGGGCGTGCCAGCCGTCGCCGGCGTTCACCACCCGGAAGTCCGCCTCGCGGGCCGCCAGGTAGGGCGCCCCCGAGGCGCTGTGGCGGATCACCAGCACGTCGGCGCCGATGGCCTGGATGGTGCGCACGGTATCGACCAGCGATTCTCCTTTCTGCACGCTGCTGCCGCTGGACGAGATGTTGATCACGTCCGCGCCCAGCACCTTCCCCGCCAGCTCGAAGGAGGCGCGGGTGCGGGTGCTCTCCTCGTAGAAGAGGGTAACGATGGTGGTGCCACGCAGGGTGGGGACGCGGGGCACCTCGCGGGCGAGCACCTCCTTCATGGCGTCGGCCGTCTCCAGCACCAGCTCGATCTCGGCCGCCGAGAAGTCGTCCAGGTCCAGGAGGTGGCGCCGCCGCCAGACCGCACGTGGGGAGAGCGCTTCCTCCGCCTGCGGCGCTGGGGCCGGAGCGGCCCGGGAACGCTTGTTTGGGCGCGCCAGGGTGGGTGTCCGGCCCCGTCGATGGTTGGGCCCGTTCCTCGCCATCGCTAGTCCCTCCGTTCCGTCGCGATCACGCGGTCGATGCTGTCGGTCTCCTCCAGCTGCACCAGCACCTCGTCCTGGTAAGAGGTGGGGATGTTCTTGCCCACGAAGTCGGCGCGGATGGGCAGCTCCCGGTGCCCCCGGTCCACCAGCACGGCGAGCTGGATCCGCTGGGGCCGGCCGTAGTCGATGAGGGCGTCCAGGGCGGCGCGGATGCTCCGCCCCGTGTAGAGGACGTCGTCGACTAGCACCACCCGCTTGTCGGCGATGTCCTCGGGCAGCTCGCTGG
>MGOB01000098.1:2325-10648 GCA_001796995.1 Chloroflexi bacterium RBG_16_68_14
CACGCGTGCCCCGCGCCGGCAGGTCGTCCCGGTAGAGGCCGATGTCCAGCGCGCCCACCGGCACCTCCTCGCCCTCGAACTCGCGGATGGCATCGGCGATGCGCCGCGCCAGGGGGACGCCCCGCGTGCGCATGCCCACCAGCATCAGGTCCTGGCAGCCGCGGTTCTGCTCCACGATCTCGTGGGCCACGCGCACGATGGCGCGGCGCATGTCCTCGGCGGACATGAGGACGCTCTCAGACATAACAAAACCTCCTACCCATCGAAGCGGGAAGGAGGCCCCCTGCGAGCTCGTTGTTTAGCGCGTTAGCTGGGCGTAGCGGCCCCACATGTCGCCCCTTCCCGGCCTCACCGGACCGGATTAAAGGTGCTCGGTTCATCCCCACTATAGCACCCGCGCTCGGGCGATGCAAGGGCGTGTACTCGTCCACTCTGCCCGCCCTAGCACCGCGATGCTATACTTCGGGTGCGAAACGCTGAAGGAGCTACCCAGTGCGCGGCCGTGACCTCATCTCTATCGCCGACCTGAGCGCCAACGAGCTGGAGGCTGTCCTTTCGACTGCGGCCCGGCTCAAGCGGGACGGCTACCCACATACCCTGGAGGGGCAGACCCTGGCGCTCCTCTTCGAGAAGCCGTCCCTGCGCACCCGCGTCAGCTTCGACGTGGCGATGCAGCAGCTGGGCGGTCACACGGTCTATCTCTCCCAGAGCGAGGTCGGCCTCGGCCAGCGGGAGCCGGTGGCGGACGTGGCCCGTGTCCTCAGCCGCTACGTGCAGGGCATCGTCGCCCGCACCTACGCCCAGGAGACACTGGTCCAACTGGCCGAGCACGCCTCGGTGCCCGTCATCAACGCCCTCTCCGACGACGAGCACCCCTGCCAGGCCCTGGCCGACCTCCTCACCGTCCGCGAGCGGAAGGGCGGCGTACGCGGTATTCGCATCGCCTTCATCGGCGATGGGAACAACGTGGCCGCCTCCCTGGCCCAGGGAAGCGCCCTGGCCGGCGCCCACTTCGCCATCGCCTCGCCGCCAGGCTATCGCCTGCGAGAGGAGGTCATGCTCCAGGTGGAGGCCTTCGCCCGAGCCTCCGGCGGCAGCTTCCGTGTCGTGGAGTCGCCCCAGGAGGCGGCGGCGGGCGCCGACGTGGTCTACACCGATGTCTGGACCAGCATGGGCCAGGAAGACGCCTATGAGCAGCGTCTCAGCGCCTTCGCCGCCTACCAGGTGACGCCCCAGCTCATGGCGCTGGCCCGCCCCGACGCCATCTTCATGCACGACCTGCCCGCCCACCGGGGCGAGGAGACCGTAGACGAAGTGATCGAAGGGCCGCAGTCGGTGGTCTTCGATCAGGCGGAGAACCGCCTGCACGCCCAGCGAGCAGTCCTTCTCCTCCTGCTGGGCGAGGGGAGGGAGTAGCGAACGATGGGCGAGTTCCGGGATGAGCTGCAGGACATCCTGGACCGAGTCGACGCCCTCGACGCCCTGGACGTTTTCCTCATCGCCTTCCTGATCTATATGGCGTTCCTGCTCCTGCGGGGCACCGCCGCCATCACCCTGCTGCGGGGCGCCGCCATCATCCTGCTGGGCGCCGTCATCCTGGCCCAGGCGCTCGAGCTGGAGGTGCTGGACTTCGTCATCCGCAACTCCCTCGCTGGCCTGATCATCGCTGTGCCCATCATCTTCCAGCCCGAGATCCGGCGCGCGCTGGAGCGGGTGGGGCGCACCGGCCTGCGGATGTGGGGCCGCCCCAGCTACCACGCCCTGATCGATATGGTGACCACTTCAGCCATGGAGCTCGCCAAGCAGCGCCACGGCGCCCTCATCGTCTTCGAGCGGGAGACGGGGCTGCAGAGCTACGTCGAGACCGGTATCCCCCTGGACGCCGCGCCCTCGGTGGAGCTGCTGGAGGGGATCTTCTACCCGAACGCGCCGATGCACGACGGCGCCGTCATCATGCGTGACAACCGCGTGGCGGCCGCTGGCTGCACCCTGCCCCTTTCCGAGACGCGGCTGCCCGGCGAGATGGGGCTGCGACACCGGGCCGGCCTGGGCGTGACCGAGGGCACCGACGCCGTTTCCCTCATGGTGTCGGAGGAGACGGGCATGGTCGCCGTCGCCGCCGACGGCCGGATCTACTCCCGCCTGGACGAGACCCGCCTGCGCGGCCTGCTCCATCGCCTGCTGGACTCGACCGCGCAGCCGGACGCCGCGAAAGAGTAGCAGGCCATGCAGGGCGCCTTCTCCTGGCTCCGAACCGCAGCGACCACCGCAGCCCTCGTCGTGTGGCGGTCGGCGGTCTCCCTACGCTACAACTGGGGCATCGGCCTCCTCTCCCTCGTCCTGGCGCTCAGCCTCTGGGTGTACGTCACCGACAAGGAGAACCCGGAGCAGACCGGCCGGGTGCCCGGCAGCGTGCCCATCGAAGTGGTGAACGTGCCGTCGGACCAGGCCGTCTTCTCCCTCTCTCGTGAATCCGTCAGCGTGCGCGTCCGCGCTCCGGAAAGCGTGTTCGAAGAGCTCACTCCCGAAGATTTCCGCGCGACGGTCGATCTCTCCGCCGTCACAGACCAGCAGGCCATAGTGGATGTGCAGGTGGAATCGAAGGAGCCCCGGGTGAAGGTAGTGGACGTCTCGCCCTCCCAGGTGGCCGTGCAGTTGGAGGGCGTCACCTCGCGGACGGTGCCGGTGCGCACGCAGTTGGTGGGCACGCCGCCCCGTGGGTTCGAGGCGCGGGAGATCACCGTGCAGCCCGCCGAGGCAGTGGTGAGCGGCCCTGAGAGCTTGGTGAGCCGGGTGGAGGCGGCCGTGGCGGACGTCAACCTGACCGGCGTCAGCACCAACTTCGAGCAGACGCTGCTGCTGGAGGCCCGCGATGAACAGGGGGGCAACATCCAGGGCGTCAACGTGGAGCCGGAGAGCGTCCTGGTCGAGGTGGAGCTGGTGCAGTTGGAGTTCAGCGCCGTCTTCATCGTGCTGCCCGCCGTCAGCGGCACACCGGGCGCTGGCTTTAGCGTGACAGGGATTGAGGTCAACCCTCCTTTCGTCATCGTCTCCGGCCCGGCAGACGTCTTCCAGACCATCAACCCAGCGGATGGCATCACCACGGAGGCGGTGAGCATCGATGGCGCCAGCGCCGACGTGGTACGGACGGTAGCGCTGCGCTTGCCGCCGGGCGCTACCGTAGAGCGACCCGGCGTGACCGTGCGGGTCATCATTGAACGCACCGTCCTCGGCACACCACGTCCGACCCCGTGAGAGCAGCGCCACGCCTGCCATGAGCACTTCACAGGTCACAGAAGCCAAGAAGCCGGCGGTGGGCCTCCCCCGGCCGGTGGTGGCCATCGTCGGCCGGCCCAACGTGGGCAAATCGGCCCTCTTCAACCGCATGCTGGGCCGCCGCCAGGCCCTGGTCGAGGAGATCCCCGGCACCACCCGCGACCGGCTCTACGGCGACGTGTCCTGGCGGGGAGAGCAGTTTCGTCTCGTCGATACCGGCGGCCTGGACCCGGAGGCGGAGGAAGGCTACTCGGAGCTGATCCGCCGGCAGGTGGAGCTGGCCATGGCGGAGGCCGCCGTGCTCCTCTTCGTGGTCGACGCCAAGGACGGGCTCATCCCCGCCGACGAAGAGGTGGCCGAGGTGCTTCGACGGTCGGGTAAGCCCGTCTACCTCCTGGCCAACAAGGTCGATAACGAGGCGCGGCTTGAGGCGGCCGTCCAGTTCTACGAGCTGGGGCTGGGCGAGCCGATCCCGGTGAGCGCCCAGCACGGCACGGGCGTGGCCGACGTGCTGGACCGGGTGCTGGAGTCGCTGCCGCCCGCGCCGGAGGAGGCGCCCGTGGAGGCGCTGCGTCTGGCTATCGTCGGCCGGCCCAACGTGGGCAAGTCGATGCTCCTGAACGCCATCCTGGGCGAGGAGCGGGTCATCGTCTCGCCGGTGCCCGGCACCACCCGCGACGCCGTCGACACCTCCTTCGAGTTCGAGGGGCACGCGCTGGTGCTGGTGGACACTGCGGGGCTGCGCCGGCCGGGGAAGATCGGCGCCGGCCTGGAGCACCACGCCGTCCTGCGCGCCCGTCACGCCCTGGAGCGGGCCGATACCGCCCTGGTTCTCTTCGACGCCAGCGAAAGGCTGACGGCGCAGGACCTGCACATCGTGGGCTTCGCCATCAAGGCGAAGACGGGGGTCGTGGTGGTCGCTAACAAGTGGGACCTGATGGAGGGGATCTCACCCACGGAGTTTGAGCAGGCCGTCCGGCGCCGGCTCCCCTTCGCGTCCTGGGTATCGTTCCGCACCACCTCGGCCAAGACGGGGCTGGGCATCACCGCGCTGATTCAGGAAGCGCTGCGGCTGTGCGACGAGCGGCGACGGCGCATCGAGACGGGCCCCCTCAACGCCCTCATCCAGCGAGCGGTGGCGGAGCAGCCGCCGCCCCCGGTGCGGAACCAGCGGCTGAAGCTCCTCTACGTAACGCAGCCGGAGGTGGCGCCACCCACCTTCGTCTTCTTCGTCAACGACGCGTCCCTGGTGCACTTCAGCTACCGGCGCTACCTGGAGAACGTGATCAGGAGGCGCTTCGGCTTCGATGGCGTGGCGCTGCGGCTGGCCTTCCGCAGCCGGAGGGAGCGCTAGGCGATGTGGTGGCCCTTCCTCGCCGGCGCCGCCATCGGCTACCTCCTGGGCGCCATCCCCACCGGCCTCCTCGTTGGGCGCCTCGCCCGCGGCATCGACATCCGGCAGTACGGCAGCGGCAAGACCGGCTTCACCAACGTGCTGCGGACGGTGGGCCCGCGCTGGGGCGCCGTCGCGCTGGTCGGTGACCTGGCGAAGGGGGCCGTACCGGTCGTCATCGCGCGCCTGCTGTCAGACGAGCCGTACGTGCAGACCGTGGCCGGGCTGGCCGCCGCCGTGGGGCACGACTGGCCGGTCTTCGCCGGCTTTCGGGGCGGCCGGGGCGTCGCCGCCTCCTTCGGCGCTGCCCTGGGGATGAACCCCATCGCCGCCGCCGCGCTCATCCCCGTGGGGGTCGGCCTGGTCGCCGTCACCCGCATCATGTCGGTGATGACGGTGGGGATGGCGCCGGTGTTGGCGGCAGTCTTCATTGCTTTGGCGGCAGCGGGCATCCACCCGTGGGCCTACGCCGTCTACTCCATCGTGGCGGCGGCAATGGTAATCGCCATCCATCGAGAGAACATTGCGCGGCTGCTGGCCGGCACCGAGCCGAGGCTGGGGCAGGGCGGAGAGCAGCGGGAGGAGGCGCCGCGACCAGATGCGCCCTCGCAGTAGGCCACAGACCGGCCAGATCGAGGCCCTCCGTTTGACAACGATTTTTCGCCCCATCTACACTTTGCGTAGAGCGCACCGATCGAGGTCCGCGTGAGCTTCGAAGCCTACACCAAGGAGCTGGCCGACCCGGCGACGCCGCTGGCCGTCTCCAAGCTGGTCAACCTCTCCCGAATGGGGCCTGGGCAGGCCTCGCTCTTCATGGACGCCTGGCCGGAGATGGACCTCCACAAGCGGCAGCGGCTGATCCAGGAGCTCAGCGATCTGGCCGAAGATAACGTTGAGTTGAACTTCGACGCCGTCTTCTTTATCGCCTTGGCTGACCGAGATGCTGACGTGCGCCGCGACGCCATCAAGGGCCTCTGGGAGTACGAAGGGCGCGACCTCATCGACTCGCTCGTCGGCCTCCTGGAGAGCGATCCAGACGCAGGCGTGCGGGCGGAGGCGGCGCTGGCGCTGGGGCGCTTCGTCCTCCAGGCGGAGTTCGACGTCCTGCGCGCCCCGGACGCCCAGCGCGTCGAGCAGGCGCTACGACGCACCGTTGAGTACGATGCCGAGGCGCTGGAGGTGCGCGGCCGGGCGCTGGAGTCCATTGGCGCGTGCAGCCAGCCCTGGGTGCGCGACCTCATCCAGCGGGCCTTCGAGAGCGGGGAGCGCCGCCTCTGGCTGAGCGCCGTCCACGCCATGGGTCGCAGCTGCGACGCCGCCTGGCTGCCGACGCTCATCCCCGAGCTGACCAGCGACGACGCCGAGATGCGCTTCGAGGCGGCGGGTGCCTGCGGCGCCATCGCCGACGAGGCGGCTACGCCCCACCTGCTGGGCCTGCTCGAGGACGATGACGCCGAGGCGCAGGAGGCCGCCATCAGCGCCCTGGGCCAGATCGGCGGCGCCCAGGCGAAACAGGCGCTCCAGGCGCTCCTCACCGAGGGGAACGAGCGGGTGCGAGAAGCGGCGCTGTCGGCCCTGGCTGAGATTGATTTCGCCGAAGATCCTATCGCCTTCAAGCTCCGGGGCTAACGTCGTGGCCAAGAGAGCCGTCATGCTGCCCCAGAAGCACGTGGTCGCCGCCGGCGGCGTGGTCTACCGGCGCGGCCGGTACGATACCGAGATCGTCCTCTGCGGGCGGCCCCGCGAGGGCGTGTGGACGCTGCCCAAGGGCTCGCTGGAGCCCGGCGAGACGCTGGAGCGCGCCGCCCTGCGTGAGGTGGAGGAGGAGACCGGCCTCAAGACGGCCATCCAGGAGACCGTCGGGGCCATCCGCTACCAGTTCACCGGGCCGGACGGCACCCGCTACCACAAGCAGGTGGAGCATCACCTGATGGTGCCCACCGGCGGCAGCCTGGCCCATCACGACGCGGAGTTCGACACGGCCCGCTGGTTCCCGGTGGAGGAGGCGCTCCGCCTCCTGCGCTACCCCAACGAGCGGGCAATAGTCCGCCGCGCCGTCCGTTTGATCCAGCAGAGGGAATGACGATGACCACGCTGGTACAGGGAGAGGTCGCCCGCGGGACGCGCGTCGTGCTGCGAGAGAAGCGGCTGGGCGACGCGCCCGACGACTACCGCTGGCGCAGCCAGGGGGACCTGAGCCGCTACGACGCCGCCCGCCCGCTCACCATGACCTACCAGGAGTACCTGGCCCTCTACCGGGAGGAGTTGCTCTACCCCAGCCCCTACCGCCGCAGCCTGGCCATCGAGGACCAGAATGGGCGCCACGTGGGCAACGTGATGTACTACAACATCGACACGCTGCGGCAGGAGGCCGAGCTGGGCATCACCATCGGCGAGCGGCAGCACTGGGGTCAGGGCTACGGCACCGAAGCGGTGCGCCTGCTCGTCGAGCACCTGCTGGGCAGGATGGGGCTCCGGCGCATCCACCTGAAAACGCTATCCTGGAATCGACGCGCCCGCCGTTGCTTCGAGAAGGCGGGCTTCGTCGAGTACGGGCGCGCCCATCGCGGCAGCAACGAGTTCGTCCTCATGGAGCTCTGCCGCGAATGGCCAGCGGCACGGATGGCCGAAGGCGGTGCTAGCTAGTCAGCCTTCTCGCCGGCCTCCCTGAGCGAGCAGGAACAGTTCGAACCAGTCAGGCCCCCGGCTTGATGTTCTGATTCATGTGGAAGAAGTTCGTCGGGTCGTACTTCTTCTTGATGGAGGCGAGCCGCTCGTAGTTAGGGCCGTAGGCCGCGGCGACCCGATCGGTCTCTTCTTCGGTCATGAAGTTCACGTAGACGCCGCCGGTGGCGTGCGGCGCCGACTTGTTGAAGAATTCGCGCGCCCAGGCGATGCATCGCTCGTCCTCGGCGGCCGTCTCCCAGCGCCCGTGCACATTCATCGCGTAGTTGGCGTCGCGGTGGGCGTAGGCCATCGCTTCCGGCTTGACGCGACTGGTCGCGCCGCCGATCGTGCCGATGAAGATCTCGCACTGTGGGGAAGGCAGCTTGCCCGCGTACTCGATGATCGTGTCGATGGCCCCATCGTTGAGCCGTGCGAAGTTGTGCGACTTCCAGTAGTTGCGGGCGCCCGGGGTGAGCAGCGGATCGAAGGCCTGCTGCCAGGCCGTATACGGCTGGACACCAACGTGCTCGCCGTAGGGCGCGCCAAAGCTGCGCAGCGGCTCGATGAGCTTCTCGCCTTCGGAGGGGTCGCCTGCGTAGCAGATCGCGAGCGCGACGATCTCCTTACCGTGGGCGTCCTCTGACAGAAACGGCAGCGGCGGCGCCTTGCGCGTCACCATCCAGACGTTGAGTTCGTCCGGCATGGTTTCCGTGAACTGAGCGAACTGCGTGAGGACGGATTTCGCCTGGTCGAAGGGGAAGACGATCAGGCCGCTGAGCACGTCAGGGCCGAGGGGATAGAGCTGGAACTCAAAGCTGGTGACGATGCCGAAGTTGCCGCCGCCGCCTCGGATCGCCCAGAAGAGGTCCGCGTCATCATTTGCGCTGGCGCGCACGAGCTTGCCGTCCGCCGTCACGACATCGGCGGAGATCAAGTTGTCCACGGTCATGCCGTACTTGCGACTCAGCCACCCGAACCCGCCGCCGA
>MGOB01000098.1:10702-13646 GCA_001796995.1 Chloroflexi bacterium RBG_16_68_14
CGCCTGGGCCGCCCCGTCGAAATCGCCCAGCGTCGCGCCGGGCTCGACCTGCGCCCGGCGCGCCCTCGGGTCGACGCGAACCGCCTTCATCAGCGACAAGTCGATCATGAGGCCGTCGTCGCAGACGGCATTCCCGGCGATGTTGTGGCCGCCGCCTCGGACGGCCACCTGCAGCCCCTGCTCGCGGGCGAACGAGAGCGCGTGGACCACGTCCGACGCGCCGGCGCAGCGCGCGATCAGTGCCGGCCGCCGGTCGATCATGGCGTTCCAGATCTGGCGCGCCTCCTCGTAGCCGCCGTCCCCGGGGCGCAGCAGCTGGCCCCGGAAGCTCGCCTGCAGCGCCTCGAGGGCGGCTTGGTCGAGCTTACCGTTGCTGCTCGCCTTCTTGACTCCTTGCATCTGGGTCATGGTTGCCTCCTTTTGTTTCTAATCGAGACTGCACGGATGAAGCGGGGGCAGCGATCCGACCGCCTGGTCCTCCTGAGTACTTCCCCTAAGCTTGCGCCGCTTGGCGCCCTCGAAGAACGGGCGTGACTCCTCGTCGGCGACCGGTATGGGCAGCTTGTACTCGCGCTCAGCCAACGCTTACCCCTGCCAGCCCACCTCGAACAGTCGCACCGGCTCGTCAAAGCCTTTGAACAGGGACTCGCCCCGTTCCTGGAAGGCGAACCGCTTGCCGATGCAGAGGTCGCGTATCACACCTGAGACAAGGATCTGCCCCGGCTCTGCGTGGCTGCAGAGGCGGGCGGCGAGCTGCACGGTCGCCCCGAAGAGGTCGCGGTTCTCCGCGACCGGCTCGCCGGCGGTGGCGCCGATGCGCACGCGCATGGACATCTCCGGATTGGCTGCGTTGTGGGACTCGAAGCCGCGTTGGACCCCGATGGCGCATTCAACAGCGCGGGCGACCGCGGCGAACGACGCCATCACCCCGTCACCAGTGTGCTTGACCTCGTTCCCCGCGTGCTGTTGGAGAGCGTCTCGAATGATCGCATTGTGCGCGCGCAACGGCTGCATTGCGGCCTCATCCCCGAGCCGCTGCGTCAGGCTGGTCGAACCCTCCATATCGGTGAAGAGGATGGCGCGGAAGGCGGTATCGGTCGAGGGCGGCTGGTCCGGCGGCTCCTCCCGGACGACGGGCTTCCCGTCACTGGCTCCGAGGAACCCCTCGACCGCAAATCCCGCCACCTCGATGATCTCATCGGCCACGTTAGCGTGCGCCTCTCGATGGACCGCGGTGGCGGCCTCCGCGCTCGGTGCCTCGACCAGGCAGTAGAGGGAGTGGAGGTCGTCATTGAACCACCAGCGCAGGTATCTGACGCCATACTTCTGCTGCACCTCGAGGTCGCGCTGGTGTGCTATGGCGATTACGTCGAGGTTCAGCTGCTCATTCTTGTGGACATCCATGTACAGGGGCATACAGATTCTCTTCTCTAAGTGATGCTAGAGCAAATTGGGTAATTCTTAGAGCAAATTATACACGTTGACGAGGGGCGCAGCAAGCCGGCGATACGGCACCGCTCAGCGAGCCCGTCGCCTACGCCGGCGCCGCTTGCCGCGCGGCTCGACCGGGGATGTCGAGGTCGGGTGGCGGGGGCGCCGGGTTGGGCAGGCCGTACATCAGCCGAGGCGGCACCAGATCCCGCAGCTCCTCCAGCGTCCACATCCCGTCCTTGGCGATGGTGCGCATCGGCACCTCCTCCTGGAGGAGGGAGACGGTGCCGCCGGAGACGGCGAAGACCTTGCCGTTGATGTTCCACGCCTCGTCCGTGCAGAGGAAGACGGTCATGGGCGCCACGTACTCCGGCTCGCGCATCGACGCCAGGAGCGACTGCGGTTGCGGCGCGCCGCCTCCCTGCACGCCCGCTCGAGCGCGCAGCTGGCGGGCCGAGTCCGGCACCGTCGCCGTCATCCGCGTCGCCGCCCCGGGCGAGATGGCGTTGCACGTGACGCCGTAGCGACCGAGATCGCGCGCCACAACGCGGGTGAAGCCGGCGATGCCCGCTTTCGCCGCCCCGTAGTTCGCCTGGCCCGTCGTGCCGGTGAGGCCCGACCCGGACGAGAAGTTGATGATCCGCCCATACCGCTGCTGCCGGAAGATGACAGAGGCGGGCTTCGTGCAGCAGTAGTGCCCCTTCAGGTGCACCGCGATCACCGCGTCCCACTCCTCCTCCGTCATGTTGAAGATCATCCGGTCCCGCAAGATCCCCGCCACGTTCACCAGGATGTCGAGGCGGCCGAAGGCGTCGAGCGCCGTCTTGATGATCTGTTCCCCGCCCTCTACCGTCGCCACCGTGTCGAAGCTGGCCACCGCGCTCCCGCCCGCCGCCTTGATCTCGTCGGCCACGTCCTTGGCCGGGCCCTCGCTGGGCTGGCTGCCGTCCACGGCGACCCCGTAGTCGTTGACGACGACGTTCGCGTCCTCCTGCGCCAGGAGGAGCGCAACCGCGCGGCCGATGCCGCGGCCCGCGCCGGTGACCACCGCTGTCCGTCCTTTCAGTCGCTCAGCCATGGCCATTCCTCCTAGGTCGACACTGTCTGGCTGGCGGGCGCGGCTTCCTCGGCGGGTCGCGCGGGCCGGCCGGGGATCTCCAGGTCGGGCGGCGGCGGCGCCGGGTTGGGGATGCCCGCCATGAGATGGCGCGGCACCATCTCGATCAGCTCGTCCACCGTCCACATGGCTGGCTTCCAGATCGTGCGCATCGGTGTCGGGTGGTGGAGGACGGAGATGGTGCCGCCGGCGACGCCGAAGACGTAGCCGTTGATGTTCCAGGCGTCGTCGCTGGCCAGGTAGCCAACCATGGGCGCGATCATCTCGGGATCGCGCATCTGGGGCGGAGGCGGCGCCTGCTGTGCCTGCTGCTCGGGGCCGCCGATGCCCGCCCGAGCGCGGAGCTGGCGGGTCGAGTCGGGCACCGTCGCCGTCATCCGCGTCGCCGCCCCAGGC
>MGOB01000099.1:0-327 GCA_001796995.1 Chloroflexi bacterium RBG_16_68_14
CATCGGCCGCTATCCCTCGTACCTTCGGAGGATGCCGATCGAGCGAGCGAAGCCGAGAATAACAAGGAGACGGTATGCCTTTGCCTTTGAGCGCCCTTGCGGGCTTTCCCTTTCTGGCCTTGCGCCGTCAGGCCTACAGGCTTCCGTATCTCATCGCGCTGGGCGGCTTGCTCTTTCTCGCTGCTTACAGCGCCATCCTCATCGTCCAGCCGGGAGAGACCCTCCTGCGCATCCAAAGCAACATCGTCTTCAACATCCCGCCGATGGCAGCGCTTGGCCTGGTAAGTATCCCCATTCGCCGAAGCGCGGGACGAGAGCGGATCGGCT
>MGOB01000099.1:399-18289 GCA_001796995.1 Chloroflexi bacterium RBG_16_68_14
GAGCCGCCATTTCCCGGCTTCGCCGATGTCGCCTACTATGCTGGCTACCTGGCGTTCATCGTGGCGATACCGCTGCTGACGTTTCCCGAGCGGCGTCTGCACGACCAGCGCTGGGTCATCGACGCGGCCATCGTCATCATCGTCGCTGGCACCATTACCTGGGAATACGTGATGAAGCCTATCGTCGCGGAGAGCGGGAGCGCGTACTCCGAGGCGACCGTGGCGCTCGGCTATCCGCTGCTAGACCTGGTGTTGCTCACAACGCTGGTGGCGACGCTGTTCGCTTCCGGTGGCCGCTTCTCGGCTCGCGCGCTCGTGCTCACCGCCGCGGCGGCAGCGCAAGTCATTACGGACGCGGTGTACACCTACGCTGTCACGACTGTCGGCTACGACAACGTCGGCAATCCGCTCGAGTTGGGATGGATCGCCGCCTACCTGCTCCTGGCCATCTGTTTCGTCCTTCCTAGCGACGCCCGAGCCCGGAGCAGTTCTGCGCGGCCCTCCTTGGTAGGGCTCGTCTTGCCTTATGCCGCCGGACTGCCCCTGGGCGCCCTCCTCATTGCTGGCGCCGTGGAAGGGCGGCCTTCGATGGTGCTTCTCAGTGGAGCAGTCGCTGTCGTTGCGCTGGTGGGTTCCCGTCAGTTCTTGACCCTGCGAGACAACCTCAGCCTCCTGATCCAGGCCGCCAACTACGACTCGCTCACCGGCATGGCGAATCGCCGTCTCTTTGAGGAAGACGCCGGACGCCACCTGCGGCGGCATCGTGACGCCGGTGGTGCAGCGTTGGTGCTCCTCGGCCTCGACGACCTCAAGGCGGTGAACGATAGTCTGGGCCACCGGGCGGGAGACGAGGTGATCACCAAGGTAGCCCAGGTGCTGAGCGAATTCTTCAGCAGCGGCGCGAGGCCCGCTCGACTGGGCGGCGATGAGTTTACCGTGCTCCTCCAAGGGGCCGACATCGGTGAGGCAGAGGCCGTGGCCCGCCGGCTCCTGGAAACCCTGCGCCGGCGGCCAGTGGTCATCGAAGGCCGGATCATCCCCATCACGGCCAGCGCAGGCATCGCTCTACGCCCGGAGCACGGCACGACTTTGGGCGAGCTGCTCGGGCACGCCGACCTGGCGATGGACGAAGCGAAGACGGCTGGCGGCAACGACGTGCGTGTCTACGACCCCGGAAGGGGCGGACAGGCCCTGAGCGAGTCGAGGCTCCTGTGGAAGCAGCGCATCGGCGAGGCGCTGGAGCGGGACCTCTTCGTGCTCTATGGTCAGCCTATCGTCGAGCTCGCCAGCGGGCAGACGCGCGAGTATGAGATCTTGCTTCGCCTGCCGGACGACGAGGGGCAGCTCATGGCGCCGGGCGCCTTTCTGGGCGTTGCAGAGCGGTTCGGTCTCATCCACGGCATCGACCGCTGGGTGCTCCGACAGGCCATTCGTCTCATCGCTACACACCAGCGCCAGGGCTCCGACATCCGGCTCGCCGTGAATCTCTCGGGCAAAGCCTTCGAGGACAGCGATCTCTTGCACTTCGTCGAGGACGAGCTCAGGTCTGCCGCCATCGACCCCGCTCAGCTCACCCTGGAGGTGACGGAGACGGCGGCCATCGCCGACCTTGATCGAGCCCTGAAGTTCATACGCAGCCTGAGACGGCTCGGCTGCCGCTTCGCGCTCGATGACTTTGGCGTCGGATTCTCCAGCCTTCATCACCTGAAGCACCTACCCGTGGACTACCTGAAGATCGACGGAAGCTTCATCCGCCAACTTCCCTATGACGCGGTAGACCAGCAATTGGTACAGGGGATCGTGGCGCTTGCCCGGGCCCTGGGTAGGCAGACCATCGCCGAGTTCGTCCAGGATGAGGAGACGGTGCGTCTGCTACGGGAGTTCGGCGTCGAGTACGGCCAGGGCTTCTATCTGGGCCGGCCGGAACCGGTGGCGATGCTCCCGGCTGGTGACAGGCTCTCCGCCAAAGCGGCCTGAAGCGATCTGTCTCTGACGTCCAGACCGAGCAGGCCTCAGCGACGGCGCGACCGGCGCTTCGGCGGCGGCGCAGGGGGCGCCGCTTCCGGGCCGCCCAGCTCCGTGCGGAGCATCGGCCGCGGCTGCTGGTTGACCGTGAGCTGGAAGACGTCCGGGCGCGCGTAGTGGCCGGCCACGTCGAACAGCCACTTGGCGCCGCCCAGCTCGCTCGGGTCCACCTCCGCGTAGAGGACCTCCTCCTTCGCGCGCGCGGGCCCGGCGAGGAACTGGCCGTTGGGATGGACGATGGCGCTGTCGCCTACGTTAATCCACTCGCCGGCGCTGGCGTAGAAGCGCTGCTTGAACTCGTACCGGTCGGGGATGTCGTCCTTGCGCAGGGCGATGGAGCAGCCGATGACGTAGACGCGACCCTCCCGGGCGATGTGCTGGAGGGTGGCCAGCCAGGCCTGGCCCCGGTCCCAGGTCGCCGCCACGTAGATCTGGGTGCCCCAGGCGTACATGGTGTAGCGCGCCAGCGGCATGTAGTTCTCCCAGCAGATGAGCCCGCCCAGCTTGCCCAAGGGCGTATCGTAGGCCTCCAGGGTGCTACCGTCGCCCTGGGCCCAGACCAGCCGTTCGGCGGCGGTGGGCACCAGCTTGCGGTGCTTGCCCATGATGTCCCCCTGGGCATTGATGTAGAGGAGGGTGTTGTAGAGGCTGGCGCCGCTCGCCTCCACGTTCCGCTCGTTCAGGCCGATGACGACGTAGGCCTTCGCCCGTCGGGCGGCGCGGCAGAGCTGGTCCGTCGCCTCGCTGGGGATCGCCACCGAGTTGGCCAGCAGCTCGGCGTAGAGGCTGTTGTGCAGCCCGATCTCGTACGAGGGGATCGCCCACACCCAGTCCGGGTAAGTGGGGATGAACGCCTCCGGGAAGACGGCCAGCCGCGCCCCCTGGCGCCCGGTCTCCGCGAGCAGCTTGCACGCCTTCTCGACGGTCGCCTCCCGGTCGAGAAAGACGGGCGCGGCCTGCACCGCTGCGACGGTGAAGGTGTCTCGGCTGGCTTTGGTCATGCCCTCAGGCGCTCCTACTTCTGGCCGTACGTCACGGCGTGGACCGGTGTGAGGTCGAAGGACCCCACGTTGCGAAAGCCGTACTTGTTGAGCAGATCGACGTACGCCTGCGTAGGCAGCAGCTGGTCGTCGATCAGCGCCTCGAAGAACTGGATCCCGCACATGACCCGCGCGGGGACGGTCCGGCATCCCTCCGTCGACTCCGGGAACGGGAAGTCGGAGATGACGAAGTGGCCGTCGGGCTTGAGGGCGCGGTGGACGTTGGCGGTGACTTTCTCGATGTCGCGGCACTCGTGCATGGACACGTTGATCAGGGCTGCGTCATACTCCTCGCTGGCGTCGAACTGCTCGAGTGTGCTCTGTATCAGGGAGACCCGGCCTTGCAGCCCCTCTTGCTTGAGCCGCTCCGCGACCAGCTCCAGCGAGTAGGCGTCGCCATCGACGCCGACGAGCGAGCAGTTGGGGAACGCCTGTGCCAGCTTCAGCAGTCCGACCCCGGCGCCGCAGGCCAGGTCCAGCACGCGGGCGCCATCGGCCAGCCGGTCCGAGAGGCCCGGGATGCGAGACAGGCCGCCCGGGATGACGCGCGTGTAGAAGGGCCGGGCGGTACCGCTCACCATCCGGATCCAGTCGGGACTGCACTGGTCCCACCAGATGCGCTGGCCCGAGGGCAAGTGCTCCGCGAAGCGGTCGAACATCTCCGGCTGGAGCACGATGCCGGGCAGGGCGCCGACGTAGCCGGGGAAGTCGTGGTCGAGCAGTAGCTTGTCCATGTGGGGCGCCAAGCGATACGTTCCGTCCCCGGTCAGTTCCAGGACTTCCGAGGCATAGGCGGCCCGGCACCAGACCTGCGTGTAGAACGGATCGACGCCCTTCTTCTTCGCCAGCGCCTCTGGAGTGATGCCCCGCTCGTGTTTCGCGATCGCTTCGAACAGGCCGAGGCGCAGGCCGATGTCCATCGTCCGCACGCCTACGTACCCGGCCACCTGGGCCAGGATTTTTCCTGCTTGCTGCTGTACCTCTTCGGGGGATGGAGTGGACTGAGTCATGGCAGACCTCCGTTGTGTGTACGGTGGAGGGCGGGATGTCGCTTGAGGTGGAGCGGAACCCGCGCTACCTGTGACCGGCAGCTTAATCCGCGGTCCCATCGTGCGTCAAGTCTCCCCGCTCACGTCTCCGCTTCCTACCTCCGCCACGCACTCGATCTCCACCAGCAGCTCGGGCAGGGCGAGGCCGTTCGCCCCCAGGGCCGAGCGCGCCGGCGGGTCCTTGGGGAAGAACTCCCGGTAGACCTCGTTCATCTTGGGCCAGAGTGACATGTCGCTGAGGAACACCGTCACCTTCACCACGTCCTCCAGCGAGGCCCCTGCCCGGGCGAGGACCTCGCGGATGTTCTCCAGCGTGGCCCGCGTCTGCGCCTCGATCCCCTCCACTACCTGCCCGTCGCGCATGCCCACCTGGCCGGAGACGAAGAGCAGGTTGCCCGTCCGCACGGCGGCCGAGAAGGGGTAGGGCAGGTCACTGGGGTACACCTGTTTCGCCATCGTCATGCCTTCCTTTCGTGACCTTTCGTAGGGGCGCACGGCCGTGCGCCCCTACTCCGTCACCTCGTACCGGTAGCGCGCTGGCTCCGTCGTCCCCTCCGTTGCGCCCAGGATGACGATGACGGCGGTCTGATACTCCGCGCCCAGGCCGGGCAGGGCCACCTGCGCCTCGTTGCGATTGTCCAGCGCGATCACCTCCACCTCAGGCGCCGGGCCCAGGGTGATGAGGCGGAGCTGGAAGCGCTGGGGCAGCAGGTCGTCCACGCGCCGGAAGCCCTCGCGCCGCCAGCCGCCGATATCAGCCTCGGCGTCGTCGAAGAAGTCGAACTCCAGCACGGCGATGTCTTCGATGGCCCAGCCGGACTCGCTGGTGCTGTCGTCGGTCAGGTACTCGAAGCGGAGGAGGATGCGGGCGCCGGCGTAGGCGGAGAGGTCGATGCGCTCCTCCACCCACTGGGGCGCCTCGCCGCCGCCGCTGCGGCCGGTGTAACCCGGGCCGTAGCCCACCCCCAGCGGGTCCTCCGTCGTCGTCTGGCTACCGGAGAGCGCCGTCCAGGTGCGGCCGCCGTCGCGCGAGGCCGCCACGTAGCCGTAGTCGTACCAGCGTTCGATGTCGAACCAGGTGCGGAAGGTGAGGGTGGCCTGCTGGACGCCGGTGAGGTCCAGCTCCCTGGTCAGGGTGGCGTCGATGTTGTCGCCGCGGTTGGACCACCAGAACGAGCCGGCGGCCGTCTCCTGGGCGGCCAGGACGGGCACCTGCGTCTCGCCCCGGAAGACGAAGGTGGGCGTGTCGGCGAACTCGCCCGCCCGCACCTCCAGATAGTCGGCGCCGAACTGCCCCGCCTCGCCCTCGCCCGGCCCGGGGCCCTCGATGCCGGTCGTCGTGGGGCCGCTCACCTCCCGCCCCCGGTAGCCGTAAGGCCCCTCCGGCTCATCGAGGAAGTTGGCCACCGCCCAGTCGGCCACGAGCTGGTCGAAGGTGCGGGCCGAGCCGGTGGCCCGCAGGAAGGCCCGCACCCCATCGACGCCGTTGGCGGGCTCGGCGGCCAGTTGCCGGACACCGCCTTCGGTCTGCTCCAGCAGGTAGGCGAAGAAGAGGCTGCTGGCACCGTAATGGGCGGCGCTGCTCTGGAGCTCCGTCCAGGCGTTGAGCTGGGTGTCCGGCTGCTCCAGGAAGGCGTTGGAGAAGGTCGTCCCGTCCCCCACCAGCGCCGCCGCCACCTCCGAGAGCCCCTCGCCCACCCACGTCTCCTCGTCGGCGTCGAGCCCGCGGTGGATGACGTGCTGGAACTCGTGGGCGAGCAACTGGGTGTAGCCGGGCGAGCCCAGGGGATACTGCGTCAGGTTCAGGTAGATCATCTCCCGCTGATTGCTGTGGGACACCACCTCCCGGGGGTAGGCGTCCTCGTCGGAGACGTAGCCGGCGACGGCGGAGCCCAGGTCGGCGTGGAGGAGCACGATGCGCGGGTCGCCGTCGACGCCGGGGATAGGCGGCGGGCCGAAGGCGCCGGTGACCCGCGGCCACACCGTCTCCTCCAGCACGCGGACGGCGGCGTCCACCTGGCCGTCGTCCACGTCAGCCCCCTCTTCGAAGAAGAAGTAGGCGTGCTCCGAGACCGCGCGCAGGGTGGCGGAGACCGTGCGGCGCTCGGGCAGCTCCTCCGGGCCCGACGGCAGGACGAGCAGGTCGAACTGCTGGATGTCGCCAAGGGCGGGCGGCGGGAGCTGGATCTGGCGCGGCGGGTCGGTCAGGCCGCGAAAGCGCCGCGCCAGGTCGGCCAGGTCGCGCTGGGGCGGCTCGTCGCTGCCGGTGGAGGGTGCTGCGGTCGGCTCGGTCGTGAGCGCGGGCGAGCTCAGGGGAGGCTGCTCGCTACTGCCGTCACCACCGCAGGCGGCGACGAGGACAGCGGTGGCCAGGAGAGCGAGAACCGCCCCGACTTGGCCGGGGCGGTTCGAGAAAGCGCGGCGCAGGATGTTGCGCCTATTTGGCGCGGGGGTGGGCCTGCTCGTAGACGCGGCGGACGTGCTCGTCGGTGATCTGGGTGTAGACCTGGGTGGTGGAGATGTTGGCATGGCCGAGGAGCTCTTGCACGTTCCGCAAGGGAGCGCCGCCCCTCAGCATATGGGTGGCGAAGCTGTGACGCAAGGAATGGGGGGTGACCGTCCCCTGGAGGCCCGCCTGCCTGGCGTACTGCTTGAGGATGAGCCAGAAGCCCTGGCGAGTCAGCCGCTCGCCCCGGCGGTTGACGAAGAGGGCCCGCTCCTTCTTGTTCTTCACCAGCCGCCCGCGGCCCTCGTTCAGGTAGGCCACCAGGGCGCGCAGCGCCTGCTCGTGGATGGGGATGGAGCGCTCCTTAGCGCCCTTGCCCAGGCAGCGCGCGCTGGGATGGTGCGGGTCCATGGAGATGCTGTCCAGGTTCAGGGAGACCAGCTCGGTGACCCGGAGGCCGGTGGCGTAGAGCAGCTCCAGCATCGCCCGGTCGCGCAGCGCTTCCGGTGTCCTGCGCTTCGCCGGCTGCTCCAAGAGTTCGTCCACCTCCTGGACGCTGAGCGGCTTGGGCAGCGTCTTTCCAACCCGAGGCGATTCCAGGCTCTCGGTGGGGTTGCGCTGAATGGTGCCCTCCGCCTGGAGGAACTGAAAGAAAGACTTGACCGCGGCCACCTTTCGGGCGACGGAGGCCTCGGCGTAGCGCCGCTGTTTTAAGTCCAGAACATACGAGACGACGGCGTCCGTACTGACGCGGCGCCAGTCGGTGGGGTTGCCGTTGAGGTTCAGGGTGGAGAGGAAGGTCTGGAACTGGGTCAGGTCGTTACGGTAGGCGGCGATGGTGTTTTCTGAGGCTCCCTTCTCTGACGACATGAATTGAAGGAAATGGCCAATGCGGTCTTCCATGACGCTGACCTCACCTCTACTTGGACGTTACGTCTGCGGGGCCTGGGGATGTTGACCCAATTTTACGCGGCAGATCGTCCGCTGTCTAGACGGTTGCAAGGGTAAGACATAAAGATTTCCAAGAAATCTTTCCACAACCCGATCTTTCTCCGAAGAGATCTGTTTATCCGCTGCGTCCATAATCGTTCTGTTCCCGGCGCCTGCCCGCCGTCAGCCCCGGCGGTCCTGGCAGGTGAGGGGTCTCGCCGCAACTTGCCCGCTGTTGGTCGACGGAGGGAGGTCTCTGCCCCTGCCCAAAGGCGGCCGTCGAGAACCACGCACCAAAGGTGAGGTAACAGCGCCCGGCGGAGACTGCTGAATATGGGGGAGTCCAGAGGGGGCTAGCCCCCTCTGGCGGGGGCCTGCCCTGAGCGTAGCCGAAGGGGTCTGGGGGCCTGCCCTGAGCAAAGTCGAAGGGTGTCCCCCAGACCCAAGAAATCCTCTCTGGGCGGGTGGGTGGGAGAGAATGACAGAAGTTATTCAGCAATCTCCGCCAGGGGGCTTGACAACCCGTAGTAGAACATGTATTCTATAGCTGATTCTCACACGATGGGGGTGGGCCGATGCCTGCGAACACGTTCGATGCCAGCAAGTACCTGACCGACCTGGGCGGCAAAGACTACCTGGAGGTGAAGTGGCGTCTTCTCTGGCTCCGCACGGAGCACCCGGACGCCGTCATCGAGACGGAGCTGGTGAAGCACGGAGCGGGGCTGGCCCTCTTCCGCGCCCGAGTGGCCGTGCCGGGAGGCGGCGTCGCCACCGGCTGGGGCAGCGAGACCCCCGACGACTTCGAGGACTTCATCGAGAAGGCGGAGACGAAGGCGTTAGGGCGGGCGCTGGCCGCCCTGGGGTACGGCACCCAGTTCTGCGAGGACTTCGATTTCTCGTCCGAGCGGCAGAGTCGGCGGGAAGGCGCTGAGAAGGCGGGGCGCCGTCCTCGCTCTTCCAGCGATAGCCGGGAGGCCGGGCCGGGCCCGGCGCCATCCCGCCGGCGGGTGGTCGACGCGCCGGTGGCGAGGCCCCGCAACCTGAGCGTGGTGCGGGACGGCAAGGAGGAGGAGGCCACCGCCTCCCAGATCAAGGCGATCTACTCCATCGGCCGGGAACGCTACAGCGCAGGCGATGCCGCTGTCGACGAGCGCTGTCGCGCCGTCTTCCGCTGCCTGCCCGCCCAGCTCTCCAAGCGGCAGGCCTCGGAGTTCATCGACCACCTCCGCCGGCCGACCGCGGAGGTGGCCTCCAAAGCTGCGGCGCAGAGCTCACCGCAGGTGTGACCGGTAGCCCGGCCTGCGCTATCATGGAGTCTACTGGCAGATCGTAGTCAGGAGGACTCCCCATGGCAACCAAGGTCGGCATCAACGGCTTCGGGCGCATCGGCCGCCAAGTGTTCAAGGCGATCCGCGACCGGCACGGCGACAAGCTGGAAGTGGTGGCGGTCAACGACCTGATGGACGGCAGGACCAACGCCCACCTGCTGAAGTACGACTCCAACTACGGCCGCTTCAACGGCACCGTTGAGGCCGGCGACGGCGCCATCATCGTCGACGGCCGGCCCATCTCCACCTTCGCCGAGCGCGATCCGGGCGCCATCCCCTGGGGTAGCGTCGGCGCCGAGATCGTGGTGGAGTCGCCCGGGCTCTTCACCGACGCGGAGAAGGCGCGCGCCCACCTGCACGATGGCGTGCGCAAGGTGATCATCTCCGCCCCGGCAAAGAACGAGGACAAGACCATCGTGCTCGGCGTCAACGATGACGAGTATGACCCCAGCCGCCACCACGTCATCTCCAACGCCTCCTGCACGACTAACGGCCTGGCGCCGGTGGTCA
The DNA here is from genome assembly GCA_001796995.1 of Chloroflexi bacterium RBG_16_68_14. GTDB lineage: Bacteria > Chloroflexota > Dehalococcoidia > DSTF01 > RBG-16-68-14 > RBG-16-68-14. The sequence continues at coordinate 9,728 of MGOB01000099.1, forward strand.
AGGTGCTGCTGGACAGCTTCGGCATCGTCAAGGGCCAGATGACCACCGTGCACGCCTACACCAACACCCAGCGGGTGCTGGATGTGGCCCACGACGACCTGCGGGAGGCCCGCGCCGCCGCCCTGAACATCGTGCCCTTCACCACCGGCGCCGCCCGCGCCCTGAAGCTGGTCATCCCCGAGATCGAGGGCAAGCTGGATGGCCTGGCCTATCGCGTGCCCACGCCCACCGTCTCCATCGTCGAAGTGGTCTGCCTCACCAAGGAGGACACCACCGCGGAGAAGGTGAACGCCGCGATGCGGGAGGCCGCCTCCGAGCGGATGAAGGGGATCCTGGACGTGGTGGATGAGCACGTGGTCTCCATGGACATGAAGGGAGACGAGCACTCCTCCATCGTCCACGCGCCGGTCACCAACGTGGTGGGCGGCAACTTGGTGAATGTGGCGGCCTGGTACGACAACGAGTGGGGCTACGCCTGCCGCATGGCCGACCTCTGCGCCCTGCTGGCCGAGAAGGGATGGTAGCCCCGCGAGCCGGGGCGGGAGCGAGCCGTCATCCCGTTGTCGCCAGCAGACGATCGGAGCTCCGTGCCGTCGCCCGCGCCCTCTTCCTCCTGCTGCCGGCGCTCCTCGTCGCGGCCTGTGGCGGTGGTGCAGCGGACAGCCCAGCGACGCCGGTGGCCCCGACTGACGGCGCGCTGACCGTGCGCGCCTTCGAGTGGGGCTTCGAGCCCCAGGCGCTGGTGCTGTCCCAGGGTGAGCAGGTGCGCATCGTCCTGGAGAATGAGGGCGCTATCCTCCACGACTTCAAGGTGGAGGACGGACCGGCCGCCGACGTCATAGAGTCGCGGAGCACCGGCCCCCTCTCCGGGGAGGAGGGCGAGCTCTTCGTGGGCGCGGAGGCCGGCCAGCAGGGGACCCTGGTCTTCATCCCGCAAGCGTCGGGCACCTTCATCTTCTACTGCACCATCCAGGGCCATCGAGAGTTTGGGATGGAGGGCGCCCTCACGGTGGAATAGGCGTGCTGCATCACGCTCACGCCCGCGTGCATGCCAGCTACGCACCTATCGCGCTCGAACGAACGATCTCCCCGCCCACTGCGTTATGGTACCTGGCAACCGGCGCGTCGTGCTAGAATGACCGCACCGGCCGTGAACTCATGAGCGAAGAGACACGACCCTTGGGTGAGACGTCGGCGGGGCCCGTCCACCCGCTGGCCCGTCCCGCCCTCAACGGGCTCGCGCGTGCCCGCTCGATGGCGCTGTCGGAGGGCCTGGTCACCGCCGTCGCCCTGGCCGCCATCCTGGTCCTGGCCGGGCTGCTGCGCCTGACCGCCCTCAACTGGGACGCCAGCCAGCACCTCCACCCGGACGAGCGGCACATCAGCTCCGTCAGCGCCAGCCTCCGGATACCCGGCAGCATCGGCACCTATTTCAATACGGACACCTCAACCCTCAACCCCTACACGCAGGGCGCGAACAGCTTCGTCTACGGCACGGTGCCGCTCTTCCTGGGCAAGGTGGCCAGCGCCCTGGCCGACCCCCTGGGCTTCGGTGAGCGGGACCACTACGAGGGCGTCACCATCGTCGGACGCGCCCTGAGCGCCCTGGCCGATGTAGCCACCGTCCTCTTCGCCTTCCTCATCGCGCGCCGGCTGTTCGGGTCGCGGGTGGGGCTGCTGGCGGCGCTCCTCTACGCCTTCTCGGCGCTGGCTATCCAGCACTCTCACTTCTTCGTCGCCGATCCTTTCATGACCTTCTTCGGGACGGCGGCCGTGTTCTTTGCGGTGCGCATCGTCCAGGAGGGGCGCTGGGGAGACTACGCCCTGGCCGGCCTGCTGGTGGGGCTGGCGACCGCATCGAAGCTGACGGCGGTCTCCCTCATGCCGGTGGTGGCGCTGGCCGCCCTCATCCGCGCCTGGCCGGCGCTGGTGCCCGCCCTCCGTCAGTTCTGGTCGGGCACCGGGAGCAAGGAAGAGCCAGCGGGCGTCAGCGAACCTAGTCGCTCCCTGGGCCGGGCGGCGCTGGGGGTGGTCCTCGCACTCGCCGTTGCCTTCCTGGCCTTTCGGGTCGGGCAGCCGTACGCCTTCCAGTCGCCGGGCTGGAGCGACCTGCTGCTGCTGCGGGACGACTTCGACTGCGGCGCCGACAACTGCGGCTTCCTGACCGAATGGGCGGGCCGGGTGCTGAACCTGAGCCCGCGTTTCGTCCAGGACCAGATCAACCAGCAGGACTTGCTTAGCGGGGGCTCGTGGCCGCCCAACGTGCAGTGGATCGGTCGGACGCCGTGGCTCTGGCCCCTCCAGCAGATGGTGGTCTGGGGGATGGGGCCGGCGCTGGGGGTGGCCGCCTGGCTGGGGTTCCTGTACGCGGGCTGGCGGCTCTTCGCCCGCAAGGAGCTGGTGCTGCTGGTGCCGTTGGCCTGGGTGGCGGGCTACTTCCTGTTCATGGGGGCCCAGTTCACCCTCTACATGCGCTACTTCCTACCCCTCTACCCCACGCTGGCCGTCTTCGCCGCCGCTCTCCTGTTCGCCCTCTGGTCCTGGGCGGAACGAGGAGACCTGGGGGCGAGGTTGGGGCGCGGGCTCCGGCCTTTGCAGGGGGCTTTGCCGGTGGTCGCCCGCACCGCCGCTATCGCCGTGCCGGTGCTGACTGTGCTCTGGGGCCTGGCCTACTTCCACATCTACTCCCAGCCGCACACCCGGGTCCAGGCCTCCCGCTGGATCTACGCGAACATCCCGGCCGGCTCCACCATCACCAATGAGCACTGGGACGACTCCCTCCCGCTCGGGCTGCCGGGCATCGGCGACGTTAGCCGGTACGAGTACGTCACCTTCAACAACTATAACGGCGACACCGAGGAGAAGGTGGATGAGCTGATCGATAACCTGGATGCCGCTGACTACATCATCCTCAGCAGCGACCGCCTCTCCCGCACCATCCCTCGCGTCCCGGCCAACTTCCCGGTGACCGTTCGCTACTACGAAGCGCTCTTCAGCGGTGAGCTGGGCTTCAAGCTGGCCGCCGAGTTCACCGCCTACCCGCAGGTGCTGGGCGTCTCCTTCCCGGACCGCAGCGCGGAGGAGGCGTGGAATGTCTACGACCACCCGCCGGTGCACATCTTCCAGAAGACCGCCGCCTTCAGCCACGACCGGGCCGTCCAGGTGCTGGGCGCCGACGCCTTCGTCGAAGGGATGGACCTCGCTCCCAGTGACGCGGCGCGCAACGGCCTGCTCCTCCGGCCGGACGACCTGCGCAAGCAGCAGGAAGGCGGCACCTTCAGCAGCATCTTCAACGAGGACAGCATCCCCAACCGCATCCCCCTCTGGACCTGGCTCTTCGTGGTCGAGGTGATCTCGCTGGCGGCGCTGCCCCTGGGGCTGCTGCTGTTCCGCGCCCTGCCCGACCGGGGCTACCTGCTGGCGAAGCCGCTGGGCTTCCTCGTTCTGGGCTGGCTGGTCTGGCTGGGCGCGAGCCTCAAGGTGGTCGACTTCAGCCGGGGCGCCATCGCCCTGGCCCTGGTATTCATGCTGGTGGTGGGCGCCGCCGTCGCCTACCTCAGCCGGGAGAGCCTGCGCCACTTCGTCCGCGAGCACTGGCGCTCCATCCTCATGTGGGAGGCGCTCTTCCTGGGCGCCTTCGTCATCTTCTACCTCATCCGCCTCAACAACCCGGACCTGTGGCACCCGGCTCGCGGCGGCGAGAAGCCGATGGACTTCGCCTACTTCAACGCCGTCATCCGCAGCACCACGCTGCCGCCCTACGACCCGTGGTTCGCCGGGGGTTACATCAACTACTACTACTTCGGGCAGTTCCTGACGGCCACGCTGACCAAGTTCACCGGCATCCTGCCGGAGGTGGCCTATAACCTGGCGGTGCCGCTCTTCTTCGCCCTGGCGGTGGGGGCCACCTACTCCCTGGGCTTCAACCTGGCGGAGGGGACCCGGCGACTCGTCCGGCGCCGGCCGCGAGGCGGGCGCATCGGCCCAACGGGGCCGGTGCTGGCCGGGCTGGGCGCCGTCCTGCTGGTGATGGTGGCCGGCAACCTGGGGGGCGCCAAGCAGCTCATCAACAACCTCTCGACCATCTCGCCCTGGCACAGCGACGCGCCGGTGCTGGGCGGCGCCGTGTCGTTCGTGGGCGGGATGAAGGCGCTCATCTTCGACGGGGAGAGCCTCCCCCTGGGCACCGACTGGTACTGGGCGCCGAGCCGCATGATGCCGCCCACCATCAGCATCACCGAGTTCCCCTTCTTCAGCTACCTCTTCGCCGACCTGCACGCCCACATGATGGCCATCCCCTTCGCCATCACCTCGCTGGCGGTGGGGGCAGCGGTGGTGCTGAACGCCACCCGCCTGCTGCGGGAGAGCGACGCCTACCGGCGCTGGGCGGGCTGGGGCCTGGTAGCGGTGCTGGCGCTGGTGGTGGGCGCCCTGCGCTGGATCAACTCCTGGGACTACCCGCCCTTCCTGGTCATGGGCGTCGCCGCCATCGTCATCGCCGAGCGGGTGGTAGAAGGGCGTTTCTCGGCGTCCATGCTGGGGCGGGCGGCGCTGAAGTCGGCAGTGCTGGTGGCGCTCTCGGTGCTCTTCTTCTTCCCCTTCCAGACCAACTACGAACTGCCCGCCACCGGCTTCCGGGAGATGGCGGAGCGGGAGACGACGCCCTTCCACCAGTACCTGGCCCACTTCGGAGTGTTCCTCTTCCTGGCCGGCGGGTTCGTCGCCGTCCTGGCCGCGCGCGGCGCACGACGTCTGGGTCCGCACCGCTTCCTGGGGGTGCTGGCGCTCCTCTTCCTGACGGTGACGCTGGCGGCGACGGTGGCCGCCGGCACCGTCGGCTGGGTGCTGGAACGCCTGTCCCTGCCCCTCACCGTTACCGGCCTCTCCTCCGGGGACTTCCTGCGCGACGTGGTGGCCGGCATCCTGGGGCCGCTGATGGACGGGTCCGCCGACGAGCAGGGTGTGCGCCACTCGGCGCCGGTCGTCGCCTTCGCCCTGTTCGGCCTTGCCCTCCTGGGCCTGCTCGGCTGGTTCGGCCTGCGGCGGATGCGAGGCGACGGCCCGATACGCCTCTTCGTGTTCGGCATGCTGGCGATGGCGCTGCTCGTCACTGCCGGGGTGGAGGTGGCCGTCCTGGATCCCGATATCCAGCGCATGAACACGGTCTTCAAGTTCTACCTCCACGCCTGGATCCTGCTGGCCGTGGCCGCCTCCTTCGGCGCCTGGTACGTGCTGGACGTGGCGCGGCCGCGCGTGAGCGCCGCCATACCGGAACTTCAGCTCGCCGGCGGCTTCAGGCGCGCGTTCGCCGTCGTCGCCGTCGGCCTGGTGCTGACCGCGCTGGTCTACCCGTTCATCGCTACCCCGCAGCGGGTGCAGGACCGCTTCATCAACGAAGGCGCCATCCGTCCGCGCACGGACGACGGCCTCGCCTACACGCTGGGCGCCCAGTACGAGGACGAGGGCGGCGTCATCCACCTGGCGGACGACTACGCCGCCTTCCGGTGGATGCGGGAGCACGTCCAGGGCTCGCCCACCATCATCGAGGGGGTGACGCCCCTCTACCGCTGGGGCAGCCGGTTCGCCATCAACACCGGGCTGCCCGCCGTGATCGGCTGGGACTGGCACCAGACGCAGCAGCGGGGCAAGTTCGCCTACCTGATCGAGGGGCGCTCTGCCGATGTGCGCCTTTTCTACACCAGCTCCGACCCCTTGGAGGCGCAGCGCATCCTCAAGAAGTACGACGTGCGGTACGCCATCGTCGGCGAGCTGGAGCGGCTCTACTACCCGGAGGAGGGCATCGCCAAGCTGGAGAGCGGCCTGGGCGGCATGTTGCGCCTCGTCTTCCAGTCGGGCGAGACGCAGGTCTACGAGGTGGTCCAGGGCGTGGCGCTGGCCTCCAGGTAGCCCGGCTCGCTCTCCTCGCCTTGACATCGCCTCCGGCCTACCAATAGACTGAACTTAGAATCGAATAGGTGCGGGAGCTGGGTGCAGGGCCCGGCTGAGAGGCTCCGACCGTATCGGAGCGACCGCCAGACCTGATCTGGGTAATGCCAGCGAAGGGATTGAACCAACCTGACGCCGCCGGCAGCCCGGCGGCTTTTCTTGCGGGCGGCCTCGGCCTCCAGCCCGATGGGAGGTGGTCGCCGTGAGCCGCCGCGTGCCCACCGTGCTCACCATCGCAGGCTCGGATTCGGGGGGCGGCGCCGGCGTCCAGGCCGACCTGAAGACCTTCTCCGCGCTCGGCGTCTACGGGACCTCCGCCCTTACCGCCGTCACCGCCCAGAACACCCAGCAGGTGACCCAGGTGCTGGAGCTGCCTCCCGAGCTGGTGGCCGCCCAGATCGACGCCGTGGTGAGCGACATCGGCGCCGACGCGGTGAAAACAGGGATGCTGGCCACCGCCGAGATCGTCGAGGTGGTGGCCGCCAAGGTGCGGGAGCACGGCCTCCGGCCGCTGGTGGTCGACCCGGTGATGGTGGCCAAGAGCGGTGCCCGGCTGCTGCGGGAGGACGCCGTCCGGGCGCTGCGCGAGCGCCTGCTCCCCCTGGCCACCGTCCTCACCCCCAACCTGCCCGAGGCGGAGGTGCTCCTGGGCCGCCCCCTCACCTCCTGGGACGACGTACGCGAGGCGGCCGAGGAGATCGTCTCGATGGGCGCGCAGGCGGTGGTTATGAAGGGCGGACATTTACCCGCCGGGGCGGGCCGGGAGGGCCCGGCCACCGACCTCTTCTACGACGGCCAGGGGTTCCACGAGTTCACGGCCGCCCGGGTGGAGACGACCAGCACCCACGGCACCGGCTGCACCTTCGCCTCCGCCATCGCCGCCGCGCTGGCCAAGGGCGAGAGCCCGCGGGGCGCCGTTGCCCTGGCGAAGGCGTACGTGACCAAGGCGCTGCAATCGGCGTACCCGGTGGGGCAGGGGCGAGGCCCCGTGCACCACTTCTTCCGCTTCTGGCAGCCAACGATAGGAATCAAGAACGAGGAGCAAGGGACGGGGAACTAGCGGAAGACGATGGCACTGCTGATCTTTGGCACCCTGGCCGTAGCCGCCATGCTGGCGATGTACGCGCTGGATGAGCGGTCGCACTGGTTCGTGCTTGGCTTTGCGGCAGCCTGCGCTGCCGCCGCCCTCTACGGCCTCCTCATCGAGGCGTGGCCCTTCGCCGGGATCGAGGCGGTCTGGTCGGCAATCGCGCTGTGCCGCTGGCGGCGCAGGCGTGCCACAACGGGAGTCTGGTCAGAAGAGGTATCGAGGCCAGCAATGGGGTAGCGGCGACCTTCAGGTCGCCACAAGGTGCAACATTTCTTAGTCGGACGAGGAGGAAGGCATGACGAAGCGCAACGGCAAGGTGGTCACCCAGATGCACTACGCCCGTCGGGGCGAGATCACGCCCCAGGTGCGGCGCGCCGCCGAGCGCGAGGGACTGGACCCTGAGCTGGTACGGCAGGAGGTGGCCGCCGGCCGCGTGGTGATCCCGGCCAACGTCAACCATACGGCGCTGGAGCCCATCGCCATCGGCCGGGCGGCCGGCATCAAGATCAACGCCAACATCGGCAACTCCGCCGTCACCTCGGACATCGAGGGCGAGCTGGGGAAGCTGCACCTGGCCGTCCACTTCGGCGCCGACACCTGCATGGACCTGAGCACCGGCGGCGACATCGACGCCATCCGCCAGGCGATCGTCGATGCCAGCCCGGTGCCCATCGGCACCGTACCCATCTACCAGGTGATCGCCGAGCTGAAGAAGGACGAGGACTGGACGGCGGAGGGCCTACTGGAGATGCTCGAGCACCAGGCCCGGCAGGGGGTCGACTACATGACCGTCCACTGTGGCGTCCTGCTCGAGCACCTGCCGCTGGTGAACCACCGCGTCACCGGCATCGTCAGCCGGGGCGGGTCGCTGATGGCCCAGTGGATGCTCGCCCACCACCGCCAGAACCCGCTCTACGAGCGCTTCGACGACCTCTGCGACATCGCCCGCGCCCACGACGTCACCCTCAGCCTGGGCGACGGCCTGCGGCCAGGCTGCCTGGCCGACGCCTCCGACGCCGCCCAGTTCGCCGAGCTGGCAACGCTGGGCGAGCTCACCCAGCGCGCCTGGGAGCAGGACGTGCAGGTGATGGTGGAGGGGCCGGGCCACGTCCCCTTCGACCAGATCGCCATGAACGTGCAGCGGCAGCAGGAGGTCTGCCACGGCGCGCCCTTCTACGTGCTGGGCCCGCTGGTGACCGACATCGCCCCCGGCTACGACCACATCAGCTCCTCCATCGGCGCCACCATGGCCGGCTACGCCGGCGCCAGCTTCCTCTGCTACGTGACGCCGCGCGAGCACCTGGGCCTACCTGACCTGGAGGACGTGAAGCAGGGCGTCATCGCCTACAAGATCGCCGCCCACGCCGCCGACGTCGCCCGCGGCTTCCCCGGCGCCCGCGAGCGGGACGACGCCCTCTCGCGCGCCCGCTTCGAGTTCGACTGGGAGCAGCAGTTCGCCCTCTCGCTCGACCCGGAGACGGCCCGCCGCATGCACGACGAGACGCTGCCGGACGACTACTTCAAGA
>MGOB01000100.1:0-7178 GCA_001796995.1 Chloroflexi bacterium RBG_16_68_14
GGGGTCGATCCCCTTTTTCAGCACCCTGCTAGCTTCTTGTCAGCCACAGATGAACACAGATTGGCACTGATGCCCCACCCCCCTGAGTCCAAATCTGTGTTCCATCTGTGCCAATCTGTGGCTCAAATTCGTTCTTTCACCAACGCCGGGATCGCCTCGATCTCCTCGGCAACGGCGATGCCCGCCTCCTCCAGCCGACGGACCTTCTCGGCGGCGGTGTCCTGGCGGCCCTCGACGATAGTGCCGGCGTGGCCGAAGCGCATCCCCGGCATGGCGTCCATGAAGCGTCCGGCCATGAAGGCGACGATGGGCAGCCGGGGCCGAAGGTCGGCCGGCCTGCCGGCCCTCTCCTTCTGGCGCACGTAGTCGGCCAGTTGTGCCTCCATCGGCCCGCCCGGCTCCGAGTAGATGACAATGGCCTTCGTCTCCTCATCGGCCTCGAAGAGGGGCATCAGCTCGGCGTAGGAGGAGCCGATGATGGCGTCGCCGCCGATGCTGACGGCGGTGCTCTCGCCCAGGCCGGCGGCGGTGAGGGCGTTGGCGATCTCCGTGGTCATGCCTCCTGAGCGCGACATGACGCCCACCGGGCCCGGCTGGTAGGCCTTGCGCGTGTCCGCCGCCGGCCCGCCGATGCCGCCCATCTTCGCCTTGCCCGGCGAGATGATGCCCAGACAGTTGGGCCCGATGACCCGCGCGCCGCGCATGCGGGCCAGCTCAATCACCTGCGCCACCTCGCCGCGCGGGATGCGCTCGGTGACGATGACCAGCAGCTTGACGCCGTTCTCGATGGCCTCGAAGGCGGCGTCGCGGGCGAAGGCGGGCGGCACGGTGAGGACGGAGCCATCGACGTGGTGCTTGGCGACGGCCTCACGGACCGTGTCGTACACCGGCACGCCGTAGACGTCGCGGCCGCCGCGGCCGGGCGTGACGCCGGCGACCACCTGGGAGCCGTAGTCGAGGCACTCGCGGGTCATGTTCACCGCCTCGCGGCCGGTGATCCCCTGGATCATGAACGTAGTGTTCTCGTCTACGAGGATGGACATGGCTACACCCCCGCTCGCAGCTTCTCCACAGCGCGGCGGGCCGCCTCCGACATGGAGACGGTGCGGTCGCCGTACTCCACACCGTACTTCTCCAGGATCTTGAACCCTTCGCCCTCCCAGGCGCCCGGGATACGGAAGAAGAGGATCTTCTCCGCCGGGTCGTAGCCCGACTCGACCACGCCCTTAATCACGCCCCGAGCGACGATGTCGACCCGGGTGTTGCTCACCACGTTCATGATCACGGCGATCTTGTCCACGCCGGGCTTGCTCAGGATCAGCTTGGTCAGCTCGCACGCCTTCTTCACGCTGGGGTTGCCGCCGATCTCGCAGTAGTTGGCGGGGCGGCCGCCGTGGCGCTGGACGGCGTCGAAGATGGTGAGGCTGCCGCCGCCCGCGCCGATGACCAGCCCCAGGTCGCCGTCGAACTCCACCACGCGCCCGGCGACGCCCCGGGGGTCGACGGCGTCGACCTGGGCGCCGCGGCGCTCGAAGTCGGTCGGCGGCCGGCCCTGGCGCGGCTCGTCCTCGCCGATGCCGAACTCCGCCAGGAGCGCCTTATGCCGGTCACGCGCCTCCTCCTCCATGTCCAGGTGGCAGTCCAGCGCGACATAGGTTCCATCTTCGAGCTGCGCCAGCGGGTTGATCTCGGCCAGCGTCAGCGAGTGCTGGAGGAACGTCCGCGCCAGGCGGGTGGCGATGCCGGTGAGCGCGGTGAGCTGGCTCCCGCCGATGCCCAGCGAAGCGATCAGCTCCTTCATCTTGAAGTCGCTGAGCGGGAAGAGGGCGGAGAAGTGGACCTTGGCCACGCGATCGGGGTGCTGCTCCGCCACCTCCTCGATGTCGATGCCGCCCATGTCGCTGAAGATGGCCACCGGCAGCTTGGCCAGCGCGTCGTATGTCACCCCCAGGTAGTACTCCTGCTTCACCGGCGCCTTCGCCTCGACCAGGACGCCCCGGGGGAGCTGGCCGCGGATCTCCAGCGCGAGGACCTGGGCGGCGGCCGCCTTCGCCTCGGCGGCCGTATCGGCGAACTTGACGCCGCCCGCCTTCATCCGGCCGCCGGCGAGCACCTGCGACTTGAGGACGACGGGCCCGTCTACGTCGGCGGCGATGCGTTCCGCCTCCTCCGGCGTGTCGGCGAGGCCGCCCCGGGGCGTGGCGATGCCCTGGCCGGCGAGGAGTTGCTTAGCTTCGAATTCGTAGAAGCGCATTCGTCCCCCAAATCGTAGCGGCGACCTTCAGGTCGCCACGAGCGCATCGTTAGGGAAAGGCAAGTGGCGAGCTGAAGCTCGCCGCTACGCCTCTTCGGATAGGCTACGCCACCCGGCCCATCACCTGGAGGATGTCGTAGCCGGTGACCTCCTTGGACTTGGCGGCCTGCTCGGCGAGCCAGGCCGAATCGAGCTTTCCGGCCTGCACCGCTTTCGCCAGGTCCATCAGCATCGCCTTGGTCGTCGCCTCGTCGTAGAACTCGCCCGTCTCCGGGTCGGCGATGGAGCCGCCGCCCAGCTGGTGATAGACCTCGATGGCGCGCTGGTGATGGGCGATCATCTCGTCGTTCGGCGTGAAGCACTCGTTGGCGATCTCCGCCTGCTGGGGGTGGATCACCCAGGTGCCGTCCATCCCCAGGTTGGCCGACTCGATGTTCTTGCGGCGCAGCCCGTCGTAGATGCGCTCCGCCTCCTCCTCCGAGGTGTCCTTGCGCACCAGGCGCAGGTAGGCGTTATCGACGGCGTGGAGGCCGGCCGCCTTGGCGGCGACCACCGTCGCCTGCTTGGCGTAGTGGAAGTTCTGGTTCTGGTTCTCCACGTTCTCCCGCACGCTCAGGGCGGCGGCGAAGTCGGCGATGCCGAAGATGAGGCCGGCCATCCGGTCCGAGGCCTTGGCGATGGGGTAGGCGTTGACCACGCCCAGCGGCGTCTCGATGAGCGCCTCGATCTGCACCCGCGTCGTCCAGCCGCCCCGCTCCTCCAGCGCGTCGAGCAGCTTCGAGAGGTGGATGATGTCCTCCGGCCCTTCCGTCTTGGGGAGGATGATGCCGTGGAAGCGGTCGGGCGCGCCCAGCATGATCGCCTCCAGGTCGCCCAGGAAGTACTTGGAGCGGATGTTGTTAGGCCGGATGGCGACCACCTTCCCGCCGAAGTCGACGGTGCTGAGCGCCTCGACCATCGTCTGGCGGCTGGGCTCGCCCTTGAAGTCGTAGGGGCAGGCGTCCTCGAAGTCGGGCATCACGTGGTCGACGGGCGCGGCGGCGGCGTTCTGGTGCATCTTGAGCTGATGGCAGGGGTAGGTCAGCTCGGTGCGCGGGATGACGAATCGGTTGAGCTTCTGGAGTAGGTACATGAGCGTCCACCCAGCAGGTGTTGTGCGCTCTCGTACTATAGGGGGCGAGCGCGGCGTGAATCAAGCGCATGGGCGGGGCGCTTGGCGATGAGAAGGAGAGGGCCGGAGACGACCCCGGCCCTCTCGCACTTACTCGTTCTCCGGCCTAATCTTCTGTCGATTCGTAGCTGATGACCTCGCCGAAGGGCACCCAGACCCCACCTTCGACCTTGGCGAGCCGGAACGCTTCGATCGGGCGGTGGTCGGTCGGGCTCATGTTGCTGGGCGCGATGCAGACCGAGCAGAGGAAGCCCCGGATGGACTCCGCCGCCTCGATGATGCTGCGCCGGTTCAGGTCCGGCCCGGCCTGCTTCAGCACCTCCACCGTCAGCTCCGCCAGCGACTGAGCGTAGAGGCTGACGTTGCTGGGAGGCACGTCCGGCGCGTACTGGGCCATGATCTCCTTGTGCTTCTCGATGGCCGCGTCGCCCTCCGTCGCTAGGGGCCTGATGTAGGCGGCGGTGATCACGCCCTCGGCGTTGTCGGGACCCGCAAGGGCGATGGTGAGCTCGTCGGCGACGACGCCGGTCACCATGATGGGCACGTCCCAACTGAGCGTCGCCCGGGCGACGCTGACCAGGCTGCCGGCCTGGCGCGGCAGGACGTAGCCGACGACGAGCGTGGCGCCGTCGTTCTGGAGGCGCTGCACCTGGGCTGTCATGTCGGTCTGGGTCGCCTCGTAGGTCACCACACTGATGATCTCGACGTTGCTGCCCTCGATGCCGACGCGCACGCCCTTCTCGCCGTCCGTGCCGAAGTCGTCGTTCTGGATGAGCATGCCCACCTTCGCGTCCGGGAAGTTCTCGGCGATGTAGGTGCCGATGGCCGTCCCCTCCTGGATGTAGTTGGGGTTGTAGCCGAAGGCGGTGCGGGTGACGGGCTCGGTGAACTTGGTGGCGCCGGTGGAGACGAAGAGGTCAGGGATCTTGTTCTCCACCAGGTACTCGAAGACGGCGCCGTGGGTGGCCGTGCCCAGGCCGCTCACGATAGCGAAGACGCCGTCCTGCTCCACCAGCTTGCGGACGACTTGGTTCGCCTGGGGCGGCTCATAGCCATCGTCCTCGACGATCAGCGTGATCTTGCGTCCGTTGACGCCGCCTTCGGTGTCATTGATGTACGAGAAGTACGCCTGCAGGCTGGGCGCGATGGCGTTGCCGTAGATGGCGGCGATGCCGCTCAGGGGCAGGTGCGTGCCCAGCACGATCTCCGTGTCGGTGATGCCGGTGGTGTCCTCCGGGATATCGGAGAGGTCTCCCGCCTCCTCGGCCGTCGCGGTGGGCTCCTCGCCTTCGACCGTGGCCGTGGGCTCCTCCCCCTCCTCATCGTCGCCGCAGGCCACCGCAACCAGGGTGATGGCTGCCACCAGCAGCAGGAGCAGGCTCAACAGCTTCCGTCTTGTGGCTCTCACTGGTCTACCTCCTTGCAATTTGATAGCTCCAGGGGTTCCCCCCTTGTTTGTGAGTTTATCATCTCTTGGGCCGACCACCCCCTTCTTCAGGTGGAAGATCTCGGTCATAGATCCGCTCACGGGGAACACCCAGCAGGCGCTCGACTGCCGGGTGTGCGCGCAGCGAGGCGAGCGGAGCGCGCAGCCCGCCGCCCCTCCATTCAGCCAGCGTCTTGGCAGGACGCAGGAGGGAGAGCCGCTGTACCAACCCGGCGGCGCCGCTGGGCAGCGCGATCATGATCAGGATGAGCAGGCCGCCGTAGATCGCCCAGCGGAGCCGGTCGACCGCCGGCAGCACCTCCCCCAGCCGGGAGATGACGCCCGTCTGGAAGGTGAAGAAGACCGCCGCCAGGATCGCCCCCAGGATAGAGGCGAGCCCGCCGATGACCAGGACGACGAGGAGGGTGATCGACTGGAACACGCTGAAGCTCTCCGGGCTGGCGAAGTCTTGCGAATAGACGAACAGCCCGCCGCCGACGCCCGCATAGAGCGCGCTGAGACCGAAGGCGAGGGTCTTATACAGCGCGATGTTCACCCCCATCTGCTGCGCGCCGATCTCGCTGTCACGCAGGGCGATGAAGGCGCGGCCGATGCGGCTGCGGGTCAGGTTTCGGGCCAGGACGGTCATGATGATGGCCGGGAGCATGACGCTGTAGTATAGCCACTGCCGGTCATCCACCAGACCATCGATGACGCCGGGCGCGCGGGCCAGGGGCAGGTCGATGCCGCTGGCGCCGCCCGTCCAGTCGTTCACCGCGTCCATCTTCAGGATCTGTGGCATCGAGACGATGAGGGCGAGGGTGGCGATGGCCAGGTAGGGGCCGGTCAGCCGCAACGCCGGGACGCCGATGGCGAAGCCGATGGCGCCCGCCCCCAAGCCGCCCACAAGGATCGCCACCGCGACGGGCGTGCCCGTCCTATCGAGCAGGATCGCTACGATGTAGGCGCCGGCGGCGACCAGCGCTCCATGGCCCAGCGAGATCTGGCCGCTGTAGCCGGTCAGCAGGTTCAGGCCGGTGAGGATCACCAGCCAGACGGCAAAGGTCGTCAACTGGAACGGCGTCAGGCTGATGCCGGTGGTCTCCGCGAGATGATCGAGGAACCAGGCGAAGCCGGGCCAGGTGGAGAAATAGGGGAAGAAGAGCAAGGTCAGGCCCAAGAGCAGCCAGGCCAGCACGCTAAGCCGCAGAAGCCTGCCCCTCACCTCAGACCCTCCGCACCATCCGCCGCCCAAAGAGGCCGGTCGGCCGGATGAGGAGCACGCCGACGATGATGGCGAAGGCCGCGGTGATGTCCACCTGAGAGCTGATGTAGTTGCCGGCCAGCGCCTGCAAGATGCCCACGACCACCCCGCCCAAGATCGCCCCGCCGGGGCTGTCCAGCCCACCGACCACGGCGCCGGCGAAGGCGAAGAGGAGAATAGCGAACATCATGTCCACGGAGAGGGTCAGGCTCGCGGCGGTGAGCATGCCAGCCACCGCTCCCACCGCGGCGGAGAGCGCCCAGCCCAGCGCCAGCATCCGCGAGACGTTGATGCCCACCAGACGGCTCGCCGTGGGGTTCTGCGCCGTCGCCCGCATCGCCAGGCCCAGCTTCGTGTAGTTGAAAAGGAGGAACAGCACCACCATGATCAGGAAGGCCATCGCCAGGATGCCGACGTTGAGCCGGCTGATGGTGACGGTGCCCACCTCCAGCGGCGCGCCCGCGAAGATCTCCGGCTTCGGGAACGGCTTCGGCAGCGAACCGTAGCGCCAGAGGGCCAGGCTGTTGAAGATCGCCAGGAGCCCCAGCGTGATCACCACCGCGTTCAGGGGCGGCGCCCGCTCCACCGGCCGCATGATCACGACCTCCAGCATGCCGCCGATGAAAAACGCGACCAGTGTGGTCAGGAGGAGCGCCGGCCAGAAGTCCATGCGCAAGAGGAAGGTCCAGGAGACGAAGGTGGTGAACATGGCGATCTCGCCCTGGGCGAAGTTCACGATGCCCGTCGAGCGGTAGATGAGGACGATGGCCAGCGCTACGATGGCGTAGATGCTCCCGATGGAGACGCCGGTCACGACCTGCTGCGCGAACTCCTCCATGGTCAGTACCCCAGGTAGGCGCGCCGGACCGATTCGTTCTGGCGCAGGTGGCCGGCCTCATCCTCCAAAACGACGCTGCCCGTCTCCAGCAGGTAGCCGTAGTGGGCGATGCCCAGCGCCAGATTGGCGTCCTGCTCCACTAGCAGGATGGTGAGCCCTTCCTCCTGGTTGATCGCCTGGATGATGTGAAAGATCTCGCGCACCAGCATGGGCGCCAGCCCCAAG
>MGOB01000100.1:7243-7827 GCA_001796995.1 Chloroflexi bacterium RBG_16_68_14
CTGCTCGCCGCCGCTTAAGGTCCCCGCCTTCTGGGTGAGGCGCTCTTCCAGGCGGGGAAAGAGGTGATAAACGCGGCGCAAATCTTCGGCAATAGCTGCCCGGTTCTCCCGGCGATGGCGGCGGTAGGCCCCCAGCTCCAAATTTTCGGCTACGGTCATGGGCGCGAAGAGCTGGCGCCCCTCCGGTATTTGGGAGATGCCCAGACCCACCAGGTCCTCCGGGGCCTTGCCGCCGATGCCGCCGCCCTTATAGGTGATCTCCCCCTGCCAGCGGACCAGGCCGCAGATGGCGTTTAGCAGCGTGGTCTTCCCCGCGCCGTTGGCGCCGATCAAGGTGACGATCTCCCCCTCCCGGATATGGCAGGTGACGCCGCTGAGGGCAGGGATGGAGCCGTAGTAGGCGTATAAATTGCGGATTTTGAGCATTGTTAAGTTGCCAGTAGTCAGTGGTCATGTAGGGCGCGCCCTGCGCGCCATAACTGGTGCGTAGGACGCACCCTACAAACTTTCTTCATTTAAAAGCCAAGAACAGAATTTTGAATAATTCCAGATTTTCCTTTTCCTATGACCGAATGGTGTTATGG
>MGOB01000100.1:7873-8036 GCA_001796995.1 Chloroflexi bacterium RBG_16_68_14
CTCGTGATTGAGGCCGTTGGCCGGCTCATCCAGGAGGAGCAGGCGGGGCGAGGAGACCAGGGCGCGGGCCAGCTCCACCCGCTTCTTGAGCCCGAAGGGGAGCGCGCCGGCGGGCACGTCGCGGTACGCCTGCAGGTGCAGGAAGTCCAGCAACTCGTTGGCG
>MGOB01000100.1:8098-9152 GCA_001796995.1 Chloroflexi bacterium RBG_16_68_14
TTGGCGCGCAGAGAGGCCTGCTGGCCCACCAGCAAGTTGTCCAGCACGCTCATGGAGCTGAACAGCTCCAGGTTCTGAAAGGTGCGCGCCACGCCCGCGCCGATCACCTGGTGCGGCTGCATGCGCAGCAAGTCGTGCCCCTCGAAGGTGATGGAGCCCCGGTCGGGGTGATAGACGCGGGTCATGCAGTTGAAGATGGTGGTCTTGCCGGCGCCGTTGGGCCCGATGAGCCCCATGATCTGCCCCTGCTCCATGACGAAAGAGACGCCGTCCAGCGCCACGATGCCGCCGAAGCGGATGGAGAGGTTTTCGATCTCAAGCAGCGGCATCGTGGTACCCAAGCGCTCGGCGCGTCTGAGGCAGCACGGGGAGGACGTGCGGTAGCATGGGCGGGTCGAGCGGGAATTGGCTGCATGATAGACGATCCACGCTCAGTGTCAAGGTTGGCTTCATCTGTCAACCCCCGGGCGGACGAGGTCGATGGGCCTAGCGCAGGCTGCCCCGCAGCCGCGGGTCCAGCACGTCCCGCATCGTGTCGCCCAGCAGGTTGAAGCCGAGGACGACCAGGCTCAGCGCCGCGCCGGGGAAGGCCACCAGGTGCCAGTAGCCGTTGGCGGCGAAGCGCAGGTTCTCGCCCTGGAGGTCGATCCCCCAGGAAGGCGTGCCCTGCTCCACCCCGATGCCCAGGAAGCTCAGGGCCGCCTCGGCCAGGACGGCGCCGCCCCAGGCGCTGCTGGCGATGATGATGATGATGGGGATGACGTTGGGGACGATATGCCGCGCCAGGATCCGCAGCTCCGTGGCGCCCATCGCCCGCGACGCCTCGACGAAGGGGGTGGCCTTCACCACGATGGTCAGGGCGCGGAGGACACGCGAACCGCCGATCACCGCGCCAAGGGCGATGGCCACGACGATGGTGTCCACGCCCCGGCCCATGGCGGCGATGAGCGTCAGGTAGAGGATCAACACCGGGAAGGCCGCGCCCGCCTCGCCGGTGCGCTGGATGACGCTGTCGATAACACCGCCGAAGTAGCCGGAGACGACGCCCAGGAGG
>MGOB01000100.1:9206-17069 GCA_001796995.1 Chloroflexi bacterium RBG_16_68_14
CGGGCCCCGCCGATGACGCGGCTGAGCATGTCCTGGCCCAGGCTGTTGGTGCCGAAGGGATGCGCCAGCGAAGGCCCAGCCAGCTGCGGACCGGTACTGATCTGCCTCGGATCGTACGGCGCGATGTAGGGGCCGAAGACGCCGAGAAAGACGAACCCGAGGACGATGACCAGCCCCACCATCCCGAGCGGGTTCTGTCGCGCCACCCGCAGCAACGCCTGCCACTGGCGCGTCTCCGGCACGGCCAGCGCTTGCTCTTCGGGCAGCGCGACGGTGGTGACGGCCATCGTTAGCGGAACCTCACCCGGGGATCGACGAACGCGTAGGAGATGTCCTGCAGCAGGTTGATGCCCACCACGATGAGGGCGGCGTAGAGCACGGTAAACTGCACCACCGGCAGGTCGCGGGCGAGGACCGACTGGAAGAAGAAGTTCCCCAGCCCATCGATGCTCATCACCCGCTCCAGGATGACGGAGCCGCTGAAGGCCGTCCCCAAGGTAAAGGTGAGGACGGTGAGGACGGGGGCCAGCGTGTTGCGAAAGGCGTGGCGGAGGATAACCGCCCGCGGATGCAGCCCCTTCGCCGTCGCCGTCCGCACGTAGTCGCTGCGCAGCACCTCCAGCAGGGTGCCGCGCACCAAGCGCATCAGCCCGGCAGCATGGCCCACGCCGAGCACCAGGGTGGGCGGCACGAACATCCGGAAGTTCGTCCAGGGGTCCTCCCAGAGCGACACGTATCCACCCACCGGCGCGGCGTAGTTCCACAGCATGGAGGGGATGACGATGAGCAGCACCAGCAGGAAGAACTCCGGGATGGACTGGCCGAAGACCGCGAAGGTGCGCACCGCATAGTCCAGCGGCGAGTTCCGCATGACCGCCGAGAGAATGCCAAAGGTGATGCCGAAGGTGCCGCCGAAGAGCAAGGTCAGGAACATGATCTCGAAGCTGATGGGCAGGCGGCGCACCACCTCGCCCAGCACCTCCTGGCCGCCGTAGTAGGTGGTGCCCAGGTCGCCGGTGAGCACGTCCCCCATCCAGTCGAAGTACTGGACGACGATAGGCCGGTCCAGCCCCAGCACCTCACGGATGTTCGCCCGCTCCACCTCGGTGCACTGCATGCCGCACATGATCGTCGCCGGGTCGCCCGGCACGACCCGGAGCAGGACGAAGGTGAAGGCGGAGATGGTGATCCCGATGATGGGGATGAAGAGCAGGCGGCGGACGGCGAAGCGCCACACGGAGGTCTAACTCCCTCGCAGCGAGGTGTCGATCCAGGAGCGCCCGTTGAAGAGGCCGAAAGAGCCTCGCCCCTCGACGGTGCCCTTGAACCAGTGCCAGCGGGCACCGAAGCCGACCGAGGAGTAGAGGTTGAGCATGGGGCCCCACTTGCCGATGATCAGCCGCTGCGCCTCCCGCACCTTCTCGACCCGGGGCTCGAACTCCATTTCCGTGTTCGCAGCCGCTACCGCCGCGATGACCTCGTCGTCGAAGAAGCCCATGTTGTTCCGGCCGCGCACGTCGTCCTGCGGACCGATGGGCGACTCGTTGGTGTAGAAGGTGAGCGGCAGGTAGGGGTCCTCGTAGGGAAGCTGGGTGAAGCTAGTCATGTCAAACTCACCCTGGTTCAGCGTGCGCGGCAGCCAGACGGTGAGGAGGTCCTGGTCCTCCAGGCGCACCTTCACTCCGGCCCGTCCGAGCTGATCCTTCAGCACCTGCGCTTGCTTCGCGTTCTCCTCGCTTGACCAGAACTTAAGGGTGAATTCCCGCTCGAAGGGGAAGTCGGCCTCCTCCAGCAGCCGCCGCGCCTCCTCGGTGTCGTGGCGGAAGTACTCCTGGAGAGCGGGGTCGTCTTCGTCCAGGGCGTAGAGCGCCTGGGCGGGCGGCACGATGCCAGCCCGCACTCCGCCCGCCGGGTCCAGCTCGACCAGCTGGATCAGCTCCTCGCGGTCGATGGCCAGGTTGATGGCGTGGCGGACGCGCTCGTCGTCGAAGGGGGGTGTCATCTTGAGCATCAGGACGCTGTAGTCCCGGGAGAGGTCGGAGGTGATGATGATCTGGTCGCCCAGGTCCGCCTTCATCTGGTCCGCCTCCAGCTTGTTGCCGAGGCTGATGGTATCGAGGTTACCAGCGCGGAACTGGGCCTGGGCCGCCGTCGCCTCCGTGATCAGGATGTAGTCGAGTCCGCCCACGTAGGGCTCGCCGGGGATGCGCCAGCGCGGGTGGACTCGGAACTTCAGGTTCCCTCCGTTCCGGTGGCTCTCGAGGAAGAAGCGCCCGGAGCCGATGACGTCCCGCGCCAGGAACTCGTCATTGTCCAGGATCTCGGCGGGCAGGACGGAGGAGCTGGCGGGAGAGCCCGCCGCGGTGATACCGAACATCCAGGCGAAGGGCCGCTTCTGCTTGATCACGACCGTCCGCTCGTCCGGCGCCTCCACCGACTCCATGATCCGGCGCAGCCACTCGCGGCCGAGCCCGAAGGGGTCGTCGCGGAACTTGGCCCAGCTCGCGGGCACGTCGCTGGCCAGCACCCGGCGGCCGCTGACCGGCGGCTTGTCGTGGTAATACGCCTCCCGGATGGTGATGTTGACCTGGAGGGCATCGGGGTCGACGATCTCGATGCCGTCGTCCTCGGCCAGGAAAGGCACGATCTCTCCCGTGTCCAGGGGCACGTACCAGAGATGGTCGTAGGTAGTGAAACCGAAGACGAGCGACGAGAGCAGGGAGGTGAGCCCGAAGGGGCTGAGCGAGGGGTAAGGGGCGTTCTGCTGCATCCGGAGGATGCCGCCCTTGGTGGGCGTCTCGTCCGCCTCCGGCGTCAGGCCGCCGCTGGGGCCGGTCCCGCCGTCACCGGCGCAACCGGCGAGGGTGAGGGCGCCAACCCCCAGGGCAGCGCCACCGGCGCGCCCCAGGAGCCGGCGGCGGCTCAGCCGCTGCTTCAGGATGCGATCGTAGATCCGTGCCATGCTTGCCTCCTTGTCGCTGCGCCGGCGGGGACGGGGATCGGCGCAACCAGCTCCCACCCGGGGATCATCACTGAACGCCCTTCATGTAGTACGGAATCCTCTCGCTTGTCAAGTGCCGGCAGCACCCCGGCCCTCGCGTGGCCCTTCCGTAGGCGACGGGCAGCAACGTCTCGGGGGTTCGCTTGACGCCCTTCTGCTCCCCCGCCTAGAATCCTAACACGTCCCGTTCCCATGGCTGACATCCACGCCGACCTGCCTGAGCTGTTCGACCTAGACTGCGGCGACTTCGCCGACGACCTCTCGTTCTACGAGAGCCTGGCCCGCCGCAGCGAGGGCCCCGTCCTGGAGCTGGGCGTCGGCACCGGCCGGGTCGCCATTCCCCTGGCCCGGGCCGGCTGGGAGGTGTGGGGCATCGACCTCTCGGAGGCGATGCTGGCCCGCGCCCGCTACAAGACCGGTCAGGCGCTGGTCCTTCCGAGGGAAGGACGGCTCCACCTCCTCCCGGGGGACATGCGGGACTTTGAGCTGGGCCGCCGGTTCGACCTCATCTTCGCCGGGCTGGGCACCTTCCATCACCTCCTCACTCCGGACGACCAGCGATCCTGCCTGCGCTGCGTCCGCCGGCATCTGGCGCCCGGCGGCCTCTTCGTCTGCGACCTGCGCCCCCTCCTGTTCAGCGCGTGGGAGCGGGGCGCCAGCGTGCCCCTCCTCCACGACTGGACTCGTGTCCTGCCCAGCACGGGGGAGACGGTGGCCAAGCTGCGCTCCGTGCGCGCCGACCCCGCCCGACAGGTGCAGCACGAAACGCACATCTATGACCGCCTCCTGGCGGACGGGACGGTGCGTCGCGTGGTCGCCACGGTTGACCTGCGCTTCACCACTCGGTATGAGATGGAAGGATTGCTGCGGGAGGCGGGCCTGGAGCTCGATCAAGTGTACGGAGACTTCGATCTCTCGCCCTACGATGACGCCAGCGAGTACCTGATCACCGTCGCCCGCAGGTCCCCGTCCGGCAGGCGGAGGCGCAGCCCGAAGGAGTCGACATGATCATCGCCCTCGATGCTATGGGAGGAGACCGGGCCCCCGCCGAGCCGGTGAAGGGCGCTCTTCTGGCGAACCGCGAGCTGGGGTTGCAGGTCGCCCTCGTCGGCTTGCCGGAGATGGTCCGGGAGGAGCTGGCCCATCACGGCCCGGTGCCCTCCGGGATCGAGGTGGTGGCGGCCAGCCAGGCCATCGCCATGGACGAGGCGCCGGCGCTGGCGGTGCGCCAGAAGAAGGACGCCTCCATCAACGTCGCCATGGACCTGGTGAAGCGGGGTGTGGCCGGCGGCGTCGTCTCCGCCGGCAACACAGGGGCGTTGATGGCCTCGGCGCTTCTCAACCTGGGCCGGGTGCCCGGCATCGAGCGCCCCGCCATCGGCACCATGGCGCCCTACACCAGCCCGGGGACGCTGGTGCTGGACGTGGGCGCCAACGTGGACTGCAAGCCGTCCTACCTGGTGCAGTTCGCCCAGATGGGGGCGGTCTACATGGAGCGGGTGTACGGCATTGAGCGCCCGCGAGTGGGCCTCTTCAACATCGGCGAGGAGCCGACCAAAGGGAACGAGCTCACCCAGGAGGTGTACGCGCGGCTGCGTGAGTCGGGCCTCCACTTCATCGGCAACGTGGAGCCCGACCGCGTCCACCACGGTCTTGTCGATGTCGTCGTTACCGACGGGTTCACCGGCAACCTGGCAGTCAAGGCGGCGGAGGGCACCGCCGACTTCATCTTCAGCCAGCTCAAGGCCGTGATCCAGAGCCGTCCCCAGTACCGTCTCGCCGCGCTCCTCTTGCGGCCGGCGCTGCTCCGGTTGCGACGGCGGATGGACTACGGGGAGTACGGCGGCGCGCCGCTGCTGGGCGTGAACGGGGTGGTCATCGTCGCCCACGGGCGGGCGGACGCCCAGGCGATGAAGAACGCCCTGCGCACCGCCCAGGAGGCGGCGAGCTCCGGGATGCTGGACGCCATGCGAGACGCCCTGGGGACGGGAGCTTCAGGGGCGAGGGCGGCGGGATCTAGCGGGCCGTCGAACTCAGGCGAGACCAGTGCCTGAGGGAGTGGCGCAGCTCGCGCAGCTTCTCCTCGTCCACCGGCAGGCCGTCCAGCACGCAGCGCTGGAGATGAATCTCAAGGATCAGCAGCCCCACCTGCTCCACGGCGGCGCGCACCGCCAGGATCTGCGTTAGCAGGTTGTCGCACGGCTCGCAGCCCGCCTCCTGCGAGGCCCGCTCCCCAGCCAGGCGGTCCAGCATCGCCTGGAGCCCCCGCACCTGGCCCTCGATACGGCGGAGGCGGGTTCTAGCTTGCCGGGTCAGGTCTGGCTCAGACACGACATCTCCTCTAAGGTGTAGGATGGAAGGGGAACAGACAGCGAGCCCTCATTGACATACCCCCTGGGGGTATGCTAGCATATGCACGAGGATTGTCAAGCCCCAAGAGGAGGAGAGAAGATGGCGAAGCCGCGCGAGGTCACCGACAACACCTTTGAGCAAGAGGTCATCCAGGCCACCAAGCCTGTCCTCGTCGACTTCTGGGCCCCCTGGTGCGGCCCCTGCCGCATGGTCGCCCCCATCGTAGAAGAGCTGGCCGAAGAGTACGACGGCCAGGTCGAGTTCGTCAAACTGAACACGGACGACAATCCTAACACCGCCATCAAGTACGGAATCCGCAGCATCCCAACCCTGCTGGTTTTCAAGGACGGCCGGCCCGTCGGCCAGATCGTAGGCTTCCGTCCCAAGAGCGACCTGAAGCAACGTCTGGACGCCGTCGTCGGCTAGGGGCAACCCTGTTCCCAGCCCCATTTTCAGAAGGGACGCCGCGACGGACGAACGGCACTACGACATCGTTATCGTCGGCGCCGGGCCGGCCGGCCTGACGGCCGGCCTCTATGCCGCCCGCGCCCGCCGGCGCACCATCCTGCTTGAGCGCAGCGTCACCGGCGGACAGATCGCCCTCACCTCGATCGTGGAGAACTACCCCGGTCTGGAGGAGGTGAACGGCTTCGAGCTGGGGCAGATGATGCAGCGCCAGGCCGAGAAGTACGGCCTGGAGGTGGGCTATACCGAGGTCACCGGCCTGGAGCAGCGCGACGGCCTCCACCTGCTCCACACCAAGGACGGCGACTACACGGCGAAGGCGGTCATCATCACCGGCGGCGCCGACTACAACCGGCTGGGCGTCCCCGGCGAAGCGGAGCTCACCGGCAGGGGCGTTTCCTACTGCGCCACCTGCGACGCCGCCTTCTTCAAGGACCAGGTCTGCGCGGTCGTGGGCGGGGGCGACGCCGCCATGGACGAAGGGCTCTTCGTGGTCCGCTACGCCTCCAAGGTCTACGTCATCCACCGGCGCGACCAGCTCCGCGCCAGCAAGATCCTCCAGGAGCGCGCCTTCGCCAACCCGAAGATGGAGTTCATCTGGGACACCGTGGTCACCGAGATCCAGGGCAAGGACGCGGTGGAGTGCCTGAGGCTGCGCAACGTCAAGACGAACGAGGAGTCCACGCTGGAGGTGGCCGCCGTCTTCATCTTCATCGGCCTTAGCCCCAACACCGACTACCTGAAGGGCATGCTGCCGATGGACGGAGGCGGCCACATCTACGTCGACGAGTGGATGGAGACGGGGGTCCCCGGCCTCTTCGCCGCCGGCGACGTGCGGGCGAACTCGGCCCGCCAGGTGGTGACCGCCGCCGGCGACGGCGCCACCGCCGCCATCCGCGCCGACCACTACATCAGCGAGACCTTCCAAGAATAGGGGCCCTTGCCAGATCCCTCTGCCCTGTCACCTTGAGCGAAGCGAAGGGTCTTTGTCCCCTCCCCGTACTACCGTGTCTGCGGGCTGAGGTTCTTCGCCGCGCTCAGGATGCCCAGGCAATAGCCGGCGCAAGCGCCCAGGCGCTCTTTTCGTAAGCAACTGCTACGCCTTGCCCCCATCGTGCTTTATGTATAGACTACGCCTACGCCCCGGGGTGGGGAAGCCTAGCTCACACAGCAGATGCCTAGGCGCAGGCTGATGCCTGCGGATGAGCTATGAGTTGGCTGAAGATTCTCTTGATTGGCTTATCGGCGGCCGTGGCCGTGACCTCCGCTGCGCACTGGTCGTTCAGCTCGCGGCCAGCGACGGCGGCGACGGCCATGCGTCCCGGATTCGACGCCAACGTGCTGCCGGGAAATGACGATGAATCGACTGGACTGGTGCCTATCGGGTTCACGCTGAACTTCTTCGGCACCAGCTACGGCTCTCTGTACGTCAACAATAACGGTAACGTCACCTTCGATTTCCCCCTCGGCGAATATACCCCCTTCGACCTGACCAGCACCGAGCGGGTCATCATCGCTCCCTTCTTCGCGGACGTCGACACGCGAACTGGGAACGTCGCCACCTACGGGACGGGGACCGTGGACGGCCGTCCTACTTTCGGAGTCAATTGGCCTGGGGTGGGTTGTTATTCCGAGATCATCACGGTACTCAACTCCTTCCAGGTCCTCCTGATCGATCGTTCCGACTTCTCTCCAGGCGACTTCGACATCGAGTTCAACTACAACGCCGTTCAGTGGGAGGCCGGGACGGCCAGCGGCGGCGATGCCACATGCCTTGGTGGCGCCGCCGCTCGGGTCGGGTTTTCCAACGGCACCGGCCAGCCAAGTACCTTCTTCGAGCTCCCTGGCTCCGCCATCAACGGCGCGTTCCTCGATTCCAATACCGACACCGGCCTGGTGCACAACGGCCTGGAGAGCACTACGCTCGGGCGCTATCTGTTCCGAATACGCGGTGGACTGCCCCAGCCAATCAGCACATCGGTGCCCACTGCCACTGCCACGCCCACCCTACCGATGGAGACACCCGCGCCAACCGCCCTTCAGAC
>MGOB01000100.1:17121-20715 GCA_001796995.1 Chloroflexi bacterium RBG_16_68_14
CAACACCCCCACATACGCCGACACCGGGGGGCCCGACGGTGCGTATCGGCTCCCTCTCCCTGGCAGGAGCAGAACACGGAACTGTCGACCTCCAGGCGCTCAACATAGGGCCGCCTGGGCTGGGCGCTTGGACCATCGATCTCGCCTACGATCCAGACATCGTGTCGGTGGTGGACTGCCGGGGTCAACAGGGGAGCGTCTGCAACCCCCGATTCGCTGCTGACACCACCCGAATCACCGGGGCCAGCGCTGCCGCCAGACTAGGCGACACCACACTGGGGACGATCACGTTCGCATGCACGCGTGAGGGGCTGAGTCCACTTACTCTGAGCGTGCAGGTGCTTGCCGATGCCACTCCCGGCGATCCACAGCCCATTGCGGCGAGCATCGTGAACGGGAGCCTGAGCTGCGGCCCGCCGACCACGCCGACGTCCACCCGCACAGCAACGCCGACGCGCATCCGCACAGCCACGCCTACGCGCACGCCAACACGAATGGCTACGAACACTCCGGTGCCGACGGCGACCCCAACCTTGGTTCTTGTGGCATCAACCGCGACGCCCACTACCGGCACGACCGCACCAACGGCCACGCTGACGCGGTCACCCACGGCGATAGCGACGCCCACCAACACTCCAACGCCCACCCCAACGTCAACCGCTAGCCCCACACCCACCCCGACACTCCTATCGGAAGTCCTCGCTGTCGCTCCTACTACGGGGGGGCCGTCGCCTGGGGGCCAGGTGGAGGCGCCTCCGGGTGGACCGGAGCCTTCAGGCGTCGGGGCCCTTCGCCCTCAGACCAGCAGCGCTCTGCGCGCCCCCAACGAGATCTCCACCGACCCTGAGGTTGTGGCCACTAACATCGCCCTGGCGATCATCCTGCTGCTCACTCTGCTCTTCACGTCCACGCTCTTCAACTCCACCGTGGATGAAAACCGGGAGCGCATCGAGGGCTTGGCGAGACGATTTGCCGCACCGTTCCGGCGGCTGGGCGCACAGATCGGGGTGGGATGGCAAGCTGTCGCCGGGGCCGGGGCCGGGTCCTGGACCGAGCGCGCGGTCGGCCCGGTGCTGATTCTGTTACTGACTGGCCTGGTCTACAGCTTCAATGAGCCGGGCTTGGGATTGAATAACAAGAGTCTACTGCTCTTCATCAGCCTCGTCGTCCCCATCGGCCTGATGAGCTACGTATACGAAGGGGGCGAGGCGCTCTTCACCAGGCACCGCTTCCGCGTCGCTGCGGGCGTGAAGCTGTTCCCAACTGCCCTCGCCATCGGAGCCGGCTTTGTCGCGCTGTCCCGCCTCGTGGACTTCCAGGCCCCAATTATCTATGGCTTTATCGCCTCTTCCGCCGTCCTCGTGCCTGTCAGCCTTGAGCGCCGGCAGACAGGGCAGGCGGTCTTCTTCCCAGCGCTGCTCCTGCTGGCATTGAGCGTGAGCGCTTGGGGTCTGGTTATCCCCCTACGGGAACTGAGCGAGGGGAGCAACAACTGGTGGACGTATCTGCCGGGCGAGACGGCAGCGATCCTGTTCGCCGGCGGCATCGAGGGACTCGTGTTCGCCATGATCCCGGTCCGATTCATGGATGGAGCGAAGGTCTGGGCCTGGAACTGGCTGCTCTGGGTCCCCGTCTTCGTCATACCGGCGTTCCTCTTCTCCTGGGCCATCTTGAACCCTGAGGCGAAAGAGTTTGACGCTCTCCTGGAAGGACGGGTGATCACGGCGCTCTGCTTGGTAGCCGCCTACGTGGCCGTTACCGTGGCCATGTGGGCTTACTTCCTCATCCGCAGTGCTGAGAGAGGCGCTCCTGCCCAGCCGTAGCGTGGAGCGGGCCACTCGGACTCGCCTCGTCTTGTCCCGCCCTCGACTTGCGCCGTAGACTGCTGACCGGGAGTGGATGGGGCCCGGTGGCTCCCGCGGTCTTCAAAACCGTTGTCCCGACGCGCGAGCGTCGGGAGGTGGGTTCGACTCCCATGCACTCCCGCCAGTCCGAGAGCTCATCCATGGCGCGGCTGTGCTATCATAGAGCCACACCGCTGGAGCGACAGGAGGCATGCGCAGCTAACGCTGGGCCATGAGAGACGAGGCGGACGGACGCCGCCGGTGCGGTCGTTCCGTCTAGCTCCGCGTACTGTGATTACTGAGTAGCCGGTTCCCTAGTCCAACTCCCATGAGCCCCGAGGCCGCGAGCGACGCTCGTGGCCTCGTTGCGTTTGCGAGGTGCTTCGTGCTGCAGGTGCGTCACGTCAACAAGTCCTACGGCGACAAGGAGGTGCTCCGCGACCTCTCTTTCGTGGTCAACGCCGGCGAGCGTCTGGCCCTTCTGGGCCCCAACGGCGCCGGCAAGAGCACCCTCGTCCGCATCCTGGCCGGCGTGGAGCAGCCCGACGGCGGCCGGGTCGCCTACTCGCCGCCGTCGCTCCGGGTGGGATACCTGCCCCAGGGCTACGCCGACCGGCCGGACCTCACCGTCGAGGAGGCCGTCCCGGAGCTGGCCCGGCGCCGGGCGCTGGAGCAGGAGATGGCCCGGCTGGCCGACCAGCTCGCCCAGGAAGCGCGCCCCCCGTCTTCCCTGACCGAGGCGTACGCGTCGGCCATCGACGAGCTCGCCCAAGCCGGGGAGGCCGTCGAGGGCGGCATCCAGCCGCTGCTCCAGGAGTGGGGCCTGGGCGCCCTGGACCGGGGCCGGCAGGTCGCTTCCCTGAGCGGCGGCGAGCAGACGCGGCTGGGGCTGGCGCGCCTCCTCGCCCGCCGGCCCGACGTGCTGCTGCTGGACGAGCCCACCAACCACCTGGACCTGGAGGGGATCGAGGAGCTGGAGGCGCAGCTCGCCGGGTTCCGGGGCGCCCTGGTGCTGGTCACCCACGACCGGGCGCTCCTGGCCCGTGTCCCCACCTCCATCCTGGAGCTGGCGCCGGAAGGCGGGCGCTGGCGCCACTTTCGAGGCCCGTACCCGGCCTTCCTGGAGACCAAGGCGCGGGAGTTGGACGAGCAGCGGGCGGCCTACGGTCGCCAGGAGCGGCAGGAGCGGCGGATCAGGGAGCAGATCCGGCGGCTGAAGCAATGGGCGAGCCAGATCGAGGGCGAGACGATCAACTTCTACTACCTGAAGCGGGCCGCCCGCATCGCCCGCCAGGCGAAGGTGGTCGAGCGGCGCCTCGAGCGTCGACTGGCCTCCGAGCAGCGGGTCGAGCGCCCGAAGGAGGAGTCGCGCCTGCGTCCGGAGCTCACCCACGCCGGCCGCTCCGGCGACGACGTGCTGTCGGTGGAAGGGCTGTCGCTCCAAGTCGGCGGCCGCGCGCTCCTCCGTGACGTCAGCTTCGCGCTGCGCTACGGCGAACGGGTGGCGCTGCTGGGCCCCAACGGCAGCGGAAAGACCAGCCTCCTGCGCGCTATCGTGGGCCAGTTGCCGCTCGCGGCCGGCCGGGTGCGGCTGGGCGCCAGCGTCCGGGCGGCGCTGCTGGAGCAGGGCCAGGAGGACCTGGACCCCTCGCTCAACGCCATCGAGACGCTCCGGCCGCTTGCGGCGATGGACGAGGGCACGCTGCGCCGCTTCCTCCACCACTACCTCTTTGTTGCCGCCGATGTCCGC
>MGOB01000100.1:20772-28869 GCA_001796995.1 Chloroflexi bacterium RBG_16_68_14
GATGAGCCGACGAACCACCTGGACATCCCGTCAAGGGAAGCCTTTGAGGAGGTGCTCAGCGCTTTCGCGGGGACGGTGCTGGTCGTCACCCACGACCGCTTCTTCGTCCAGTCCTTCGCCACGCGGGCGCTCCACATCGAAGAGGGCACGGTGCGGGCATACTTGTTGCGCCTGTGAGGCGCACCGGCTCGAAGGAGACGATGTGGGAGGCCTCTGCTACTATGGAACCACGCCGCCCCGTTAGCTGCGCGGCCGCCGCTCCTTACACGACGAGCAGCAGGAACCCCGTCACCGCCAGGGCGGTGGCGGCGAAGAACATCCAGGCCTGGAGCGGCCGGTCAGCCATCGATGGGCCGGGCCCCTGGGCGAAGGCCCCCAGGTACAGGACGAAGCCGATCACGAGCAGTGCGATGGCGAGAATGAACACCCGTCGAATCCCCCGCCAGGCTACGGCCAGGGGATGCCGAGCGCAAGCGTTGCCACCTGTTGTGGGACAGGCTTTAGCCTGTCGCCGTCGGGCTGAAGCCCGACCCTCGGATCGCGGCCATGTCTGAGCGGCGTCGCTTCCTCGGCTGGGAGAACCTGGCCCTCCTCTTCTGGTCGCTCGTCCTCGGCCTGGCGGCGGCCGCTGCCTTCGGCGCCTACCGGGCGGTGACTGCCTCGGGCGAGGTCACGGCCGGCCGCCTCGCCGCGTTCGCCGTGAACCTGCTCTGGCCGGGCGTGCTCATCTTCGCCGCCGTGGCGGCCGTGGTCTGGCTGGGCTGGAAGGCGAACCTGGACTGATGATCGCCGTCTTCTACGGCAAGGACGACTTCTCCGCGCACGAGGCGCTGGACGAGCTGAAGCGCGAGCTGGACAGCGACCCTTCCCCGGAAGGGCTCGCCGACAACGCGGTCCAGGTGGACGGCGCCAGCGCCCGCCCCGACGAGCTGCTGGCCCTCTGCCAGACGGTGCCCTTCCTGAGCGCCCGCCGCCTGGTCATCGTCCGGGGGCTGCTCGGCCAGTTCGAGGGCGCCGGTCGTCGGGGACGGCGACGCTCTTCGGAGGCCGTCCTGGGGCCGTGGGAGGCCTTCGTCGAAGGGCTGCCGACACTGCCGGAGAGCACCGTCCTGGTCTTCCTGGACGGCAAGCTCGATCCCAAGAACCCCCTGCTCCAGGCGTTGTCCTTCCTAAAGGAAGGACTGGCCCAGGTGCGGGAGTTCAAGCCGCTCCCCCAGGCGGGGCTGGCCGGCTGGATCAACCGCAGGGCGCAGCGCTACGGCGTGTCGCTGGAGGCGCGGGCGGTGGCCGCCCTGGCGGGCCTGGTGGGGAACCACCTCTGGACGCTGGACAGCGAGCTTCAGAAGCTGGCGGCCTACGCCGACGGCCGCCCGGTCGCGGAGGAGGACGTGCGCTCCCTGGTCAGCCTGGCCCGCGATCCCAGCGTCTTCGCTATGGCCGACGCCGTCATCGAGGGGAGGCCGCGGGACGCCGCCGAGCTGCTCCAGCGCCTCCTCGCCGACGGCAAATCTCCCCAGTACCTGCTCACGATGGTCGCCCGCCAGTACCGTCTGCTGCTGCTGACGAAGGAGCTGCTCCAACGGGGCGCCCGCCCACCCGAGATCAGCGCCCGCCTGCAGGTGCAGGGCTTCGTCATCCAGCGCCTCCTCCAGCAGGCACCGAGCTACACCATCGACCGGCTGCGAGGGGCCTATCGACGGCTGCTGGAGGCGGACCTGAGCGTGAAGCGCGGCGTCTTCGACGACGAGACGGCGCTCCAGCTCCTCCTCTTCGAGCTGGCAGCGGCGGCGGGGCCGCGCCAGCGAGCTTGAGCCCAGCCCGTATTCAGGACCACCTCGTAGGGACAGGCCTGAAGGCCTGTCCGGCCCCTTCGCACGACTGATCGAGTGGGCCGGACAGAGCTAAAGCTCTGTCCCTACGAACTCTAACTCGGCAGCCAAGTGGGACCGCCCTACTCGTCCGGGTGGTAGACCGGGTTGTAGCAGGCCACCCGCTGGCCAGGGGCCAGCTCGGCCAGGGGCGGTGACGGCTGCGTCCGGCAGGCGCTGACCGCCTTGCGGCAGCGGGGCAGGAAGGCGCACTCGTCGGGCAGCTCCGCCAGGTCGGGCGGCGAGCCCTGGATCGCTTCCAGCGGGCGCCTGTCCTGGTCCACTCGCGGTAGGGTGGCCAGCAGCGACCAGGTGTAGGGATGGCGCGGCCGGCGCAGGACGTCGCGGGTGCGCCCCTGCTCCGCGATGCGGCCGGCGTACATCACCGCCACCTCGTCGGCCATCTGGGCCACCACCCCCAGGTCGTGGGTGATGAGCAGGATGGAGACGCCCTGCTCCCGGCGCAGCCGCTCAAGTTCGTTGAGGATGCCTGCCTGCACCGTCACGTCCAGGGCGGAGGTGGGCTCGTCGGCGATGACCACCTTGGGGTTGAGCACGGTGGCGATGGCGATGAACACCCGCTGGCTCATGCCCCCGGAGAGCTGGTACGGGTACTGCTTGACCAGCCGCTCCGGGTGGGCCAAGCCCACCCGCTGGAGGGCGTCTTCCACCACTCGACGCGCCTCTTGCTTGGAGACCCTGGTGTGGGCGGCGATGATCTCCTCCACCTGCTCGCCCACGGAGAGCACCGGGTTGAGGCCACTCACCGGGTCCTGGAAGATCATGGAGATCTCGCGGCCGCGGAGACGGCGCAGCTCGTCACCCCGCAGCGATAGCAGGTCGTTGCCTTCGAAGCGCACCTCGCCCCCTACCACGCGACCCGGGTAGGGCAGCAGGCCGAGGATGGACAGGGCAATGGTGGTCTTGCCGCAGCCGCTTTCGCCCACCAGCGCCAGGACGCCGCCCCGCCGCAACGAGAAGCTGACGCCATCGACGGCCTTGACCCGTCTCGAGCCGTTGCCGTACTGGGCGTAGAGGTCGCGGACTTCCAGGACGACGTCGCTCACAGCACGGGGAAATGAACCCACCAAGACACGCGCTCTGCCGCGCGTCAAGCTCCATTATATACGGGGGGAGCAAGGAAGAAGGTGCCGATGGTCCTCGGCCCGAGGCCTCGGCGTCAGCGTCTCGGCTGAGCTCGACGAAGTCTCAGCCCAACGCTCAGGCCGAGGGCTCAGCCGCGCTGGCTGATGGTGGTGAGCACCCGGCCCTGGACCTCGACGTTCTCTGGGTCAGTGAAGATAGGCTCTACCCTCTCGTTGGCTGGCTGGAGACGCACCCGCTCGCCGTCAACGAAGATCTTCTTAAGGGTGGCCTCACCCTCCCGCTTGAGCCAGGCGGCGACCATGTCCCCGTTCTTGGCCGCGCTCGTCGCCTCCATGATGACGATGTCGCCGTCGTTGACCAGGGCATCGATCATGGAGTCGCCCTTCACCCGCAGGGCGTAGACGCGCTCCTTGCCGCCGGTCATGTCCCGCGTCACCTCCACCACGTTGTCGTAGTCGATGTTGGACCAGGTCTCCTCCGTGGGCACGGGGATAGGCTGGCCGGCGGCGATGGTGCCGATGATGGGGACAGGGACGGTGTGGGGACGGCGGCCGCTGCCGTCCAGCAGCTCGATGGCGCGGGAGCCCTCCCGGTCGCGCCGGATGTGGCCCAGCCGCTCCAGCGCCTTCAGGTTATAGTCCACCACGGAGGTGGAGCTGATGTTGCAGCCGAGCTGGATGTCGCGGATGCTGGGCGGGTAGTCCTTCTCCTGGATAAAGCGACGGAGGAACTCCAGGATCTTCTGCTGCTTGGCCGACAAGCCTCTCATGGCACCCTCCCTCCGATCTTCCTTTCGGAACGCGTGTTCTGCTGAGACGATACCACCGGTGGGAAACGATGTCAAGCCCTTGGGGAGCGCAGAAACGGCAAGGTCAGCCACAGGTAACAGCAAGAAGCGGCCCTGCGGGAAAGGCCGCTTCCTGCTGCCGCCTTGCGGGTCGCCTAGGTTGGCTTCGCGTGTGGTTGTAGACCAGTCACCCCCCGCCCCAGCTTTTCTGCCACCGGGCGCACCACGCCACCGGGCTCCCAGGGCGTTCCCAGCGCGGGCAGGAGCCAGCGGTCCACACCGATCCAGCCTGCCACCTTCCAGCCAAAGAGGATGAGGATGGCGATAACGAACAGTACGGGGTTGGTGCTGGCGGTGCCGGCGAGCATGAAGTTGAAGTTCATCAGCGCGCCGCCCAACGCCGCCAGCCCGGTGAAGGCGCCGACGATGAGTCCAATGCCGGCGAGCACTTCGCCCAGCGCGATCACCCACGCGAACCAGGTGTACCACTCGTGGTTCACCATATACTGGACAAAGTCACGGTACCAGTCGTAGACGATGGGCGGGCGGCCCTCTTGAGGGATGGCAATGGCCCGCTCCCAGAATCCCCTCAACCCCAGGCCGTCAGGCCCCGGCACGTTGACCCACCGGTCCTCGCCCCAGAGCTTGTGCCACCCGGCCAGCAGCCACTGGTAGCCCAAGTAGACGCGAGCCACCGTCCACAGCGGCGCCATTCGTGTGTCGCTGAAGACGCGCCGGAACCAGGGAGGATCGTGCAGTTCCCGTCCAGCGAATGCGCGCTCAAAGATCGCCATGGCGCACCTCCTCTCCACCCTTGGGGACGAACACGTGCTCCGTCACCCACTCGCCTACCAGCCAGGCCAGGGCGACCGCCGCGCCGATGGGGATGACCGTCAGCACCTGGTTGTCATCACCCCAAGCATTGACGACCAACACGGCTACGATGGCCACGCCGAGCCAGGCTGCTATGCCTAACAGCAGTGCTCCGTATCGCGCCATGATCTACCTCCTTTCTGCAGTAGTTTCCACTAGTCTACGACTCGATCTCCGGCGCTCTCCATTGGCAACCACCCTCATTCTCAGTATCGCACGCTAGCTCTGTCGTTTATATATGAACATGGGTATGTTCCTCCCGCCAAACGGCCTCATTTCCGTCTGCCCATCGGCCCTGCCAGTTGCGCTCCGCTCCCGCTCACCTCAGGCCCGGCTAACCATGGACACGCGACGCCCAGCCCGCCTTCGCAGCGTCTTGCTCCGCCGTTCGCTCGCCTGCTACTATGACGCCGCCCCGCCGAAGGAGGGCCTCCCCCGTGACCGCGCCCGCCAGGGAGCCGCTACTTGCCCCCGATTCCTTCCCCGTCCGGTGGCCGGACCCGACCAGGCAGTCCCTCTACTGGATCTGGGACCAGGTGCACCATCCCCACCCCAACACGCCCCTGACCGCCACTTTCGAGGCGCCCGCCTTCAGCGAGGGCACCACCCGCGGCTTCCAGGCCCTGGCCATCCCCATCACCTACCACACGATTGTCGTCAACGGCTACTGGTACGACGCCATGGAGTTCCTGGAAGAGACGCAGGAGTTCCCACCCCCCTGGTGGCCGGAGGTGGAGCAGGAGTTCCTGCGCCGCCTGCCCGCCCTCACCCAGACCTGGGAGCGGGAGTACCTGCCCGAGGTGGAGGCGGCCAACCGGCGCCTGCGCGACTTCGACTACACCGGCGCGCCGACGCCGGAGCTGCTCTCGTTCGTCGACGAAGCCCAACGGCTGCGGGTGCGGGTCTGGGACCTGCACATGCAGGCGGTGATCCCGGTCATCGGCGCTGCCAGCAGGTTCAGCGAGCTGTACGAAGAGTTGTTGGGCAAGCCGGCCAGCGGTGAGCCGTACCGCATGCTCCAGGGCTTCGAGAACCTGACGGTGGAGTCGGGCAAGGCGCTCTGGCGGCTCAGCCGGCGCGCCCTGGCCCAGCCGTCGGTCGCCCGCCTCATCGCGGAGACGCCGGTCGAGCGGCTGCCGGAGGAATTCCGCCGTTCGCCCGAAGGTCGCGCCTTCCAGGAGGAGTTCCAGCGCTATATCGAGCAGTACGGCTGGCGCAGCGACGCCTTCGAGCTGGCCGACCCGTCCTGGGTGGAGGACCCCGCCATCCCCCTCACCACGCTACGGGCGCTCCTTCACGCCCCGGACGAGGCCGACCCGGCCCTCCAGGAGGAGCGCTCCCGAAAGGAGCGGGAACGCCTGGTGCAGGAGACGCTGCGCCGGCTGGACGGCCACGAGGGCAAGCCGCTCTTCGAGCTGATGCTCGGCGTCACGCAGCAGTACCTGCCCATCCAGGAGAACCACAACTTCTACATCGACCAGATGAACACCGTGCTCCTGCGCCGCCCCTTCCTGGAGCTGGGCCGCCGCCTGACCGAGGCCGGCGCCATCGCCGAGCGCGACGACGTCTTTTACCTCCGGCGCGAGGAGCTCGCCGAGGCGGCGATGCATCCTTCGGGACGCGACTGGGCGGCCCCGGTCATCGAGCGGCGCGCGGAACGAGAGCGCTGGGCCGCCATCGTGCCGCCTCAGGAGCTGGGTACGCCGCTGCCCCAGGGCGTGGGCGACAACCCGCTCGCCACCGCCTTCTTCGGCGCCCGGCCGGAGCGATCCCGGGACCCAAGGGTGATCAACGGCATCGGCGCCTCGGCGGGCACGGTGACCGCCACCGCGCGCGTGGTCCGTTCCCTGGCCGAGGCGGGCAAGCTCCAGCCCGGCGACGCCCTGGTCTGCGAGATGACCATGCCGGCCTGGACGCCCCTCTTCGCCAGCGTCTCCGCCGTGGTGACCGACTCCGGCGGCGTGCTGTCGCACTGCGCTATCGTGGCGCGAGAGTACCGCGTGCCGTGCGTCGTGGGCACTCAGATCGGCACGCAGGTGCTGAAGGACGGCCAGCGCATCACCGTGGATGGCGCGCAAGGCATCGTGCGCATCGAGGGGTAGCGGCGCTGATCGCCGACGGATCTTCTCCATGACCGCCCGCATCCTGGTTGGCACCTGCTCCTGGGCCGACAAGACCCTGGTCGAGTGCGGCCGCTTCTACCCGCCCCAGCTCAAGACCGCCGAGGAGCGCCTCCGCTTCTACGCCGATGAGTTCCCGCTGGTGGAGGTGGACAGCTCCTACTACGGCCTGCCGTCGGAGCGCAACGCCGCCCTCTGGGTGGAGCGCACCCCACCCCACTTCACCTTCGACGTGAAGGCCTTCCGGCTGATGACCCAGCACCCCACGCCGCCCAGCACCCTCCCCAAGGACCTGCGCGAGACGCTGCCGGCCCCACTCAGGGAGAAGCCCAACCTGTACCCTCGCGACCTGCCCCGCGAGGTGGTCGATGAGGTCTGGCAGCGCTTCGAGAGCGCCCTCCTCCCCCTGGACAGCGCCGGCAAGCTGGGCGTGGTCGTCCTCCAGTTCCCGCCCTGGTTCCTGCCCGGCCCGGAGAACCGCGACTACCTCCTGGAGGCGCAGGCGCGCCTGCCCCAGTACCGCATCGCCGTGGAGTTCCGCAACGGGCGCTGGCTCTCGGAGCGGAACGCGGAGCGCACCTTCCGCTTCCTGCGCGACCACCGCCTGCCCTTCGTCTGCGTCGATGAGCCGCAGGGCTTCCCCAACAGCGTGCCGCCCCTGGCCGAGGCCACCGCCGACATCGCCCTGGTCCGCTTCCACGGCCGCAACGCCGCCACCTGGGCCCAGCGCGGCCTCTCCCCCGCCGAGCGCTTCGATTGGCTCTACAGCGAAGAGGAACTGCGCGAGTGGGTGCCCCGCGTCGAGGGCCTGGCGCGGGAGACGCGGGAGGTGCACCTGCTCATGAACAACTGTCGCGAGGACAAGGCGGTGCTGGGCGCCCGCCAGCTCCAGCTCCTGCTCCACCTGCCGGAACGCGGGGGCTAGTCCGCGCGCTCCGCCGCCTCCACTGACGGGTCGACCGCAGGCGCTACCGTCGCCTCCGGTGCCGGCCGCTCCAGCGCCCAGAGCCGCACCTGCTGCCAGACGCGGCGCTCCCGCCAGAGGAAGACGGCGCCGATGACGATGGGCGTCAGGTAGAAGATGGCGTGCGCAACCAGGGCGAAGCTGGCTGCCGGGTCGCGGTTCACGTCGAAGACGTTCACCAGCGATTCGATAGCGATGGCGTGGTACACACCGATGTAGCCCGGCGACGACGGCACCACCATCCCCAGCGCGGTGGCGGCCATGACGAAGATGCCGGCGGTGAACGACAGCTCCAGGTTGAAGGCCCGCAGGACGACGAACACCAGGACGGCCGAGGTGAGCCAGGAGGCCGCTGACCAGGCGACGGCCTGCGCCAGC
>MGOB01000100.1:29026-35815 GCA_001796995.1 Chloroflexi bacterium RBG_16_68_14
GAAGCCCAGACCCAGCAAGAGCGCCGGCCCCCGGGCCCAGCCCGGCGCGTCGATGAAGGGCAGCGTAATCATCAGCAGCGCCACCACGGTCAAGATGTCTAGTGTCCGCTCGACGACGATGGTGGAGAGGGCACGGGCAGCGCTTACATGCTCCACCTCGCCGACCAGGTACGCGCGCACCAGCTCACCCACCCGCAGGGGCAGGAGGTTGTTGAAGGCATAGCCCACGTTCATGGCGCCTGCCAGGTTGGTGATGCTCATGCCGGTCCGGGGATGGAAGAGGACGGCCCAGCGCTGCGCGCGCAGGTAGAGAGACACCAGCATGATAGCCAGCGCCAGCGCCAGCAGGCCGTAGTTGGCGTCCGCCATCGCCCCGCCCACCTGGTTCCAGCGCAGGCCCCGGAAGGCCAGGAAGAGCGCCCCCAGGCTAATCGCCAGGCCGATCCAGAAGAGCGGGCTACGGATGAACCTCATGGTGGGCCGCCCTGACGACAAACTCGCTCTGTAGCCGTCGTGGCTTTTCGCATTCTTTAGCTTTGCGCATTATAGCAACGTCCCTGGACGGCTGCCGTTGCGCGGGGAGGCGTGGCGCTGGCGCGGTGAGAGGCGATACACTATCTGGCAACATGGCACGGCGCTGCTTCTCCGCGGAGTTACCCGCGCTCCCGCATCAGGTCCATCTCATCGGTAGCTCCATCCCTACCCGCTGGTCCCTCCCCAGGAACCTCCTCTCTCGCCCCCTCCTCCTAGGCCGCCGTCTCCTCCAGGCCCGACAAGGCCCCCTCCCAGCGGCGCTGCTCCTGCTCTTCGCTGGGGTCCTCGCCATCGGCGGGCAACGTCTGCTAGACGCCGGAACGAACGCCCAGATAGCCCTGGGCCTCTACCTGGCGGCGATGGCCCTGGTGGCCCTGACCTTCCTCGGCCGGCCGGCGCCAGTCCGACACCTGGCCGTCCCGGCCTGGGCAGAGTGGGGCCTTCTCGCGCTCATCCTGGGCCTCGCGCTCGCCCTGCGCCTCTACCGCCTCGAAGACATGCCTCCCGGCCTCCACACGGACGAAACAGTGTACGGACTGGAGGCGATCCAGATCGCGGAGGCGAAGGCCTTCCCTATCTGGAGCGATATCCTGCAGGGCGGCCGCGTTACCGGCCACGCCTATGCGGTGGCACCCTTCTTCAAGGCTTTTGGCGCCGAGCCCTTCACGCTCAGATTCGTCTCCGTCCTCGCCGGCACCGGCACCGTCCTCGCGCTCTATCTCTTCGCCCGCGAAGCGTTCGGCAGCCGCGTCGCCGTGGTGGCGGCGTTCCTGCTCGCGGTCAGCCGCTGGCACATCAACTACAGCCGCATCGGCTGGGAGGTGATCCTGGCGCCCCTGGCCGGGGTGGCCGCCGCGTTCTTCCTGCTCCGAGGTGTGCGCACGAAGAACGCCTGGTGGTACGCGGCCAGCGGAGCCATGCTCAGCGCGGGGATGTACACCTACATCTCCTTCCGCATCATCCCCTTTGTCTTCCTGGCCATCTTCCTCCTTCTGCTCATCCGGGGGAGGCTCACCTTCCTGCGGCAGCACTGGCTGGGGCTGATAGCTTTCGCCGTCGCCGCCTTCCTCGTGTTTGCCCCCCTAGGGAAATGGGCTTGGGAGAACCAGGACAGGTTCAACGCCCGCTTCCGCGAGGTTTCCGTGTTCAAAGTCGAGGAGCCGCTGGAGTCGCTAGGCGAGAACATCGGCCGCCAGCTGGCCATGTTCAACTACCGGGGACCGCCCTTTCCCCACCAGAACCTGCCCGGCGAGCCGATGTTGAGCACTCCCTTCGCCATCCTCTTCGCCTTGGGGATAGGCCTCGTGGTCGCGCGCCTCGCCAAGCCTGGCTATGCCTTCGCCGCCCTGTTCATCGCCGCCGGCATCGCCACCGCCGTCCTTGCCATTCCCGAAGAGACTCCCCATGCCCACCGCTCGATCATGGCCGTACCCATGGTGGCGCTCGTCGCGGGACTCTTCCTCTCGGAGGCCAGCCTGGCCGTGGAAGGGCTGCTGCCTGGCCGGACGAAGGTCGCGGTCGTGGCCCTCATCTTCCCCCTCCTGGCCTTAGCCGCCGCCCTGGAGGCAGACACCTACTTCAACAAGCAAGCCCACGACCCGCGGGTGTGGAACGATTTTGTCGGCGATGCGACGCAGGTGGCACGGTATGTAGAGCGCGCCAGTGAAGATCACGACGTGTACTTGGCTCCTATCTACTATCACTTCCCGTATCAGAGCAGGGTCGAGTTCATCGCCTACGATGAGCGCGGCAAATACCAGCCTCTCAACCATGCTGAGGATGTGCCAGCCCAAACGGCAGGGCGCGACGTGGTCTATGTTCTGCAGCCGCGTGAGGAAGTACTACTGCCGCATCTCAGACGGGTCTACCCCAACGGTATATTCGAGGAGCACCTCAACCCCTTCGAGAGCGTGGCGTTCATGACCTACCACGTTAGTCAGGCGGAGATAGAAGCCGTGCGAGGCCTGGAGACCCGCTACTACGACAACGCGAACTGGGAGGGGCCGCCCGCCGTCGCCCGGCGGGAGGCCGCCATCGACGCCGAGCAGGGCTCCTCCCCCTTGGCGCCGCCCTATACGGTAGAGTGGACGGGATCCCTATATGTGCCCAGCTCAGTCTTCTACCGAATGCGGGTTGAGGGCGAGGGACAGGCGACAGTGGAGTTGGACGGCGAAGCCTTTCCCGCTGACGGCCGTCGCCTGGAGACCGGGCTGCACCCGCTCCGGGTGCGCTACCGGCAGACGGGAGCAAGAGGGGCAACTCTGGTTTGGGAGATAGGCGGCGGAACCGCGCAGGCCGTCCCGCCCCAGGTCCTCTACGCTTTCGACGTAGGGCTCAACGGCCTCCAGGCAACCTACTGGACGAACTACACCTTCGAAGGCGAGCCAGCCTTCCTTCAGATCGACCGCGCCGTCTTCGCCAACGACATCGTCCCGGGCCCCTACAGTATTGAGTGGAACGGATGGCTATGGGTGGACCAGCCCGGCGACTACACGCTGTCCGTGTTCGCAGATGATGGGCTACAGCTCTACCTTGACGATGACCTCGTGCTGACCGGTGAAGGATATCAAGACGCCGCCCTCAACCTGGGTGAGGGCTACCACAAGGTCCACCTGCGTTACTGGCAGAGCGGTGGAGGCGCGCTGATAGAGCTCGCTTGGACGAAGCCGGACGGTGAGGAAGGCTTGGTCCCGCCGGAGGCCTTCTTCTATCGACTGCCCAGCAGCGCTCCAGCCGGTCTTTCTCAACCAAACCGATACTGACCCGGGATCTCTGAAGACCCGAACGTGCAAGCGCGGAACCGCCCACCTCGCACACGACCACCCACTTAGCGGGGCGAGAGCCAGACGGGCGGAATGACCTCTCGCTCCCCGTCGGGCGGCGTCCAGTAGAGGAAGATGTTGGGGAAGCCGCCCACGTTCAGGAAGCGCACCTCGATGGCGTGGCGCCCCTCCGTCAGGGTGTACGGCGTCGGCAAGACCTCCCCGCCGTCGATGAAGAGCTGGCCGCTATCGATGGCCTCCAGCTCCAGCACGTAGTCGCCGGAGACCGGGGCCTCCAGGTAGCCCTGCCAGCTAACGGTGAAGGGCGACGCGAAGGGGAGCTCGGCGTGATAGCGGAAGCCCACGAATGGGTCCAGCTCCTGGAGTTCCGGTTCGCCCTCCCAGTTGTCGTTGGTGTAGAAGGAGCCCAGGAGACCGTGGCCGGCGTAGCGATAGGCGAAGTAGGCATCGGGCGGGACCGGCTCCCCGTCCCAGGAGAGGCGGACTCGCCCCGGTTGCTCGACCCGGGCCTCCACCCGCAGCTCGTGCTCACCTTTGTAGAGCCTCCGTACCGCATCGACACGGCCATCTCCTTCGACCAGCAGCTCGCCATCCAGGAACAGCCGAATGCGGCCTGGCGCCTCCAGCGCTAGCTGGTAGTCCCTGTAGTCCGGGGCCTTCAGGAAGCCCGCCCAGACCGCCTCCAGGGGTAGCGCATCCGGCGCCTCCCTCGACCAGTCCAGGTCCAGGGCCGCCTCCCGCCGGGTGATCACCTGGTCGCCCGACCGGTAGGTGGCGTCCAGCCCGCGCAGAACCTGGACGGCCTCGCCCGGGATGATCGCCTCGTAAACGAGGACGGGGTCGCTCACGCCTGGCGGCGAATAGCGGTGGAACTCGCCTTGCGGGTAGAGCGCCTGCAGCCAGTCATAGAAGGGCTCTTTCGTGATGTCCAGGAAGAACGCAGCCGGGCCATCGCTCGTGGCCGGGATGTCGCGGGCCCAGTCGAACCCGAGGCCGATGCCGTTCCCGACCTCGGGATAGACGAACTCCATGGTCGGCTGCCCCGTGAAGAGCGTCGACAGGCGGTAGTCGTAACCGCTGCCCAGCCGCTCCATCTCCCTGGCCGCGATGGTCACGTCCGTGGAGTAGGTCTGCCAGACCACCGCGTGGCGGAGCTGGCTCCCGAAGTAGGTGTCCCAGTTACGGTAGGCTGTCTGGGCGAGGAGGAAAAGGACGGTGAGAGCGATGGCAAGGCTCGCCGGGGAGAGCGTCGCGCCGCGCAGCCCCGCCAGCCACGGGCGCCACCCGAACCAGTCGCCCTCGGCCTCACCTTCGGGCGCCGGGCCACGCTGCGAGCCGGCCATCGCCCACAGGGCGCCCAGGGGCAGCGCCGCCAGCAGGGCGACCGCCGGCGTCACCGCCGACGAACGGAAGCCTTGGGGCGCCTCGAAATCCAGGGACCAGATGCCGCTCTGGAGCACCAGCGCCAGCCAGACCAGCGGCAGGAAGTACTCCGGCCGGCGGATCCTCA
Source organism: Chloroflexi bacterium RBG_16_68_14 (assembly GCA_001796995.1). Lineage (GTDB taxonomy): Bacteria > Chloroflexota > Dehalococcoidia > DSTF01 > RBG-16-68-14 > RBG-16-68-14. The sequence goes on from MGOB01000100.1 coordinate 33,854, forward strand.
TCGCGCTGACGCCGATGCCCAGGACGAAGAAGACGCCGGTGAAGGCGTCCAGCATCGGCTCGCCCGGGATGTTGTGGCGGCCGTTGCGGTCGCCAAACGAATTGAACATCAGGGCGTGCTCCTTGGTGGACTTGAGCACCGCCCGGATCTGCTCGTCCCGCGTCTTGTCCTTCAGGATGGAGGCCTGGTCCGTCCGCGCGGTGTACTGGTCCCAATGCTGGAAGGCCCACATCTCCACCGGGGCGTGGACGATCACGGCCATGGCGCCCACCACCACCATGGCCAGCACGTGGTCGCGCAGGCTCAGCACCCGGCTCGAGAAGGCGGAGTGCAGCCAGAAGAGCACCATTACCACAGGGATGAAGGTGAAGTAGAAGCCGGCGTAGGGGCCCAGTCCGGTAAAGACACCCGCGACCACCAGGTTCCACCAGCCCTTGCCCCGCAGGCCCCGCACCAGGAAGTAGATGGCCGCCACGGCGAAGAAGGTGGCCCAGACGTTGGTGACGCCGAAGCGGCTGAAGTTCACATGCCAGCGCATGACCGCCAGGAAGAAGACCGCCAGCGCTCCCACCCGCCAGCCGAAGAGCTCCCGCCCCAGCAGGAAGATCACGGGGAGCGCCAGCAAGCCTCCTAGAGTGCTCACCGACCGCAGCGTCACGATCCCTTCGCCCATGAGGGCGAAGGCGCCCGCGAAGATGTAGAAGAACAGCGACGGAAGCTGGGTGAAGCCGCCAATGAAGATGGGCGGGAAGTCCCCGTCCAGGATGGCTCGGGCAATGAGGCCGTTCTGGGCCTCGTCGAACCAGATGCCCAGCGGCTCCGAGGTCAGGCGGTAGATCCGGAAAGCCAGGCCCAGCCCCAGCGCCACGACGGCCAGGGCCAGAGGGACCGCCACCGCCGGCCGCAGGAGCCGGCGCAGGCTATCCCGCTGGCTGCTCCCCCGCTCTTCGATGTCTTCATGGATGCGCAGCCCCCAGGTGGCGGCGATGATGAACACGGTGGCCACCGCCATGTACACCACCCCCCGGCCGAGGCTCGTCTCTTGGATATGGTCGCCGACCACCGGGAGGTGCCGGAGGAAGGAGCTACCCCGAGAGACAATGGTGAGCTGCATCTGCCCCATGAAAGCGGTGACGAAAGCAGCGCCCCAGAGGGCTAGCCGGCCCCAGAAGACGAGGGCGTGGTTGCTCGTCAGCCTGCCGGTTAGCTGCCGCCAGAGGGCAAAGACCTCGCTGTTGAAGGGTCGCCCTTGAGTCACGGCTTCTCTGCTGCGAAGAAGAGGTTGCAGCCCACGTCCTTGTCCTCCTCCACCAGCCTTCCCAGGAGCCGATCCCAGACCCGGATAACGCCCGGTGGGCGCCATACCCACCTGCTCCTACCCAGGAAGCGGCCGAGCTGAGAAGGAAGCGCCCCCGGCAGAGCCAGGTCGAAGGCCGCGGTCAGCCTGGGCGGGATCGTCTCGCGCGCCTCACGGACACGGAAGCCCGCTTTCCGGAGGGCCGCCGACCACTCCTCCAGCGGCTTCAAGGAGACGTGGTGGAAGAAGCGGTCCACCATTCGTCCGTACCACCGGCCCAGCGAACGCAGCCTCAGGGCGGCCAAGAGTCGCGGGTAGAAGAGCATCTCTCCCAGCTTAGGGGAGGGTGTGGTGAAGACAAAGGCCCCTCCCGGCCGCAGCACCCGCCAGACCTCCGGGAGCACCCGCTCGGCCTCGTCGATGTGCTCCAGCACGCTGACGCTGAGCACGCTGGCGAAGCTCGCATCGGCGAAGGGGAGCCGCCGGCCGTCGGCTTGCAGCAGGTGACGGTAGGCGCCGCGCTCCCGGGCCAGTCGCAGGTCGCGCCGGCTGATGTCCAGCCCCACCTCCGCCGGCTCGACGAAGAAGACGCCGCCGAACTCGGCGAACCCGCAGCCCAGATCCAGCAGCGGCCTCGGTAGCGGGACGGAGGCGATGGCGCGCGC
>MGOB01000100.1:35824-39473 GCA_001796995.1 Chloroflexi bacterium RBG_16_68_14
CGCCACAGAGCCAAGGCCAGGGGGGCGACACCCAGGTAGGCTCGAAAGTAGCTCCGCGCGCTCGCCGGGTGTTCGGACAACGTCTCTCCCTGCTCCGCTGGCTCCCGTTAGCCTCAGCCGCGGTCCGGCGTGGGGTGGCCCGACTCGAGAGGCGCCGGACCCCGGAGCCGCACGGCGAACTCGGCCCAGACGCGGCTGAGCAAGCGCTCCCCCACGACGTAGTTCCACAACAACGCGGGCGCGATGCCCAGCGCCTGCGCCGCCAGGTAGTGGACGCCCAGCAGGCCCCAGAAGAGGGCGAAGGTGCCCAGCGTGAGGAGGAACGAGGGCGCGCAGGCGAGATGGAAGAGCGCCAGGCGCAGGGCGCCCGGGGAAGCGCTGCGCCGCCTCGCCGCCAGGGCCCAGAAGTCCCGCCAGGCGAAGCTATAGACCACGGACACTTCGATGGCCAGCGCCGAAGCCAGGAGGGGAGGCAAGGCGGCCAGCTCCCTGAAGGCGGCGATGGCGGCCATGTTGGCGGCCATGCCGGAGAGGCCGCCCAGCGCCAGCCCGTAAAACCGATCGCGGCGGTCGTAGCGGATCCACCAGGCGTTGATGAAGAACTCCAGCACGTCGGGGAGCCGCAGCTTACTCTCGCCCTGGAAGCGATTGGTGAACGTAACGGGCACCTCTCGGATCTGCCCCCTCAGGCTGACCGCCTGATGGACGAGATAGAGGAGGATGGCGTACCCGCGGGGCGGGGCGTGCCCCAGGTCCATCCGGCGGAGCAGGCTGGCCCGGATGGCTCGAAAGCCGTTGGTGCAGTCGTGCACGCGGTAGAGGCCGGCGATGAAGCGGGCCCCCAGGTTGGCCACCCAGGAGATGGTGCGTCGCAGCGGGCCCCAGTCCTCGGGTGCCCGTCCACCCCGCACGTAGCGGGAGCCGATGACGAAGTCGGCGCCGGCGTCCAGGGCGGCGACCAGGCGCGGCACATCCGCCGGGTCATGGGAGAAATCGCCGTCCATCTGGATCACGGCGTCCGCCTGCAGTTCCCGCAAGGCGTGCTCGATGCCGCGCACGTACGCCACACCCAGCCCCCGCTTCTCGCCGGTGAGGAGATGGACGTTGCCCCAGCGCCGGCCCGCCTCCCGCGCTGCCTCGGCGGTGCCGTCCGGCGAGTTGTCGTCCACCACCAGGACGTGCATATCGTGGTGCATGGCGCCGAACTGCTGCTGGAGCGCCTCCAGCAGCGGCCCCAGGTTCTCCCGCTCGTTATAGGTGGGGACGACGACGACGATCTTCGTGTCTTCGGGCATCTCGGTTCTCCGTAGGCGAAGCGGACGCGGTCTAGACTACCACGCTGTAACTCTTCATGTCATGCTAGCTGTCTACTAACAAATGGAACGGACGCGACCTATGTTACGCCCACCAAGCTCAGCCTTGCCTTCGAGCCCGCGCTGGCGCGCCGACTATGGGCCCTGGACACAGAGGAGCGAATCGAAGTTCTTCAGGTGATCGGGGTGCTCGTCGCACTCCGGGAAGCGGTCCGACTCCCGCTGGGCATAGATCGTATAGCGCCGACCGGTGGAGACGTACCAGTAGCCGTTGCGGGCCGGGTCGCCCAGGGGGTCCTGGGGCAGCGGGCTGAGCACCTCCTCCAGGTCGCAGCCGGCGTCGGCGTCGAGGAAGGCGCAGAGAGTCTGCACGTTGCCGTCCGTACTGGGGTAGGCGCCCTTCTCCTCGCGGTACTGCTCCAGCGCCGTCTGGAGCGCGGCCAGGTCCTCCATGCGGACGTTGTCCCGCTCCTCCTTCCCTCCGGAGGGAGCCTCCTCGGTGGCGGTGGGCTCCTCCGGTCCTGCGGTGGGCGAAGGGCCGGGCGTGAACGTCGGGCCGAGCGTAGCCGTCTCCCCCGGGACGACGGTGGGGACTCCCACCAGGGGCTCCACATCCTCCCGACCGCAAAGCTCCACGAAGATGATCACGAGCACCACCACCACCAGCGCGGCCGCCGGGATGACGGCGCGCAGATCGACGCGGACGGAGGGACTGGCCACGACCTTAGCCCTCTACACGTTGGAATCGATGCATCGGCTCATAATAGGAGCAGCGGCCGGCAACAGGCAACTGCTTCAGGCCGCCGGCGGCGCCCCCTTGTCCGCGGGCGGCTCCCCCGCTACGCTGGGGACACCCCAGGCCGAAAGGAGCCGCCATGCGACCGCTGGAGGGCGTACGAGTTCTGGATTTCACCATCTTCCAGCAGGGCCCCCAGGCCTCCGTAGTGTTCGCCGACATGGGGGCCGACGTGATCAAGGTGGAGGCGCCCCTCTTCGGCGACCTGGGCCGCGTCATCGGCTCCACGGGCGAGGAGCGGTTCAGCCCCTACTTCCTTGCCCACAACCGGGGCAAGCGCAGCATCACCCTCAATCTGAAGAAGGAGCAGGCGGTGCCCATCTGCCTCCAACTGGCGGAGCGCTGCGACGTGGCCGTCCACAACTACCGGCCCGGGGTGATGGAGCGGCTGGGCTTGGGCTACGAGGACCTGCAGCGGGTGAACCCGCGCATCATCTACGGCCACGCCTCGGGCTGGGGGACGAAGGGGCCGCGGGCGGGCCACCCGGCCTTCGACCTGGCGGCCCAGGCCCAGGGCGGGCTGGTCGGCGTCACCGGCGAGCCGGACGGCTACCCTCTGCCCGCCGGCGCCGCCGTCGCCGACTACGCGGGCGCCCTCAACCTGGCGCTGGCCGTCATCAGCGCCCTCTACGTGCGGGAGCGCACCGGCCTGGGCCAGAAGGTGGAGACGTCGCTGCTGGGCAGCCAGATCGCTATGCAGGCGTGGGAGATCCAGTACTACATCACCCATGGACGGCTGGGGAAGGCGGGCAGGGGGCACCACTACCTGCCGACGATCTGGCGCGTCTTCAAGACGGCGGACTCCTACGTCGTCGTCGGCGGGCTGCCGGAGAACCGCTGGCCCGCCTTCTGCAAGGCCATCGGCCGGCCGGAGCTGGAGCAGGACCCCCGCTTCGCCGGCTACTTCGAGCGCATGAGTCACCTGGCTGAGCTCTACGCCCTCCTGGACGAAATCTTCCTCCTGAAGACGAGCGCGGAGTGGATGACGCTGCTGGCCGAGGCCGACTGCATCTGCGCCCCCGTCGCCACCTACGAGGACCTGGTGAACGACCCGCAGGTGCGCGCCAACGAGTACATCATCGAGGTGGACCACCCGACCCGGGGCCGGATGCCCGTGGTGGGCGTCCCCTGGCACTTCAGCGAGACGCCGGCACAGGTGGCCGCCACCGCGCCGGAGCTGGGCCAGCACACGGAAGAGATCCTCCTGGATCTGGGCTATTCGTGGGAGCAGATCGAGGCGCTGCGCGAGCAGGGCGTGCTGGGGTAAGGGCAAGGGTCAAGGTGCGGGTAGTCGTGGCCGGTCTGGCGCTCCTTGCGCTGGTGGCCTGCGGCGACGGCGATGCCGAGGAGCCGGCGACGCCTACCGTGACGGCCACGGTAGTTGAGACACCCATCTCGGCTAGTGTGCTGCCGGTAGGTGACCCCGGCGCTACCGTGGAGAACGTGATCCAGGCCTGCCGCGAGAAGGACAGCGCCCTGCTGCGCAGCTTCGTCGCCGCTCCCGTCCGGGAGGAGGAGATCCGGGCGCTCTTCCGGCGCG
>MGOB01000100.1:39488-40761 GCA_001796995.1 Chloroflexi bacterium RBG_16_68_14
TGGCCGGTCGGACGCCCGCCAACGTGGAAGATGGACGGGCGACCGTGACCGTCCGGCTGGACGTCCGGCGCGAGGGGGAGGCGGAGCTGGTGGAGCGGACGTGGGAGCTGGAGCGCGGCGCCGACGGCGTCTGGCGCTTCACCGCCCTGCCGGACTGCTACTGAGCGGAACGTATGGAGACGCTTCCCATCACCCAGGAGGACGAAGAGCTCATCGAGGCCGCGCGGGCTGCTATCGCACAGCGCTTCGTGCCCGGCAGGCACCACATCGGCGCCGCGGTACGGACCAAGTCCGGCAAGGTGTTCACCGCGGTGCATCTCGAAGCTAACGTGGGGCGCGTAGCTGTCTGCGCCGAGGCGATCGCCATCGGCAAAGCCATGTCCGAAGGCGAGACCGAGCTCGACACCGTCGTCGCCGTGGCGCACCCTAAGGCCGGCGAGGAGAACCAGCAGATCAGGGTCGTCGCGCCGTGCGGCATCTGCCGGGAGCTGATCAGCGACTACGGCCCGGACGCGAAGGTGATCTTCTCGGACGGCGGCGCCGTGCGCAAGGCGGCCATCTCGGAGCTGCTTCCCCACAAGTTCACCCGTCGCTAGGGGGAGGCAGCTCGTAGGGACAGAGCTTCAGCTCTGTCCGGCCCGCAACGGGGGCCCAGCGAATGGGCCGGACAGACCTGAAGGTCTGTCCGGCTACGATGTCATCGAAAGGAGGACAACAGTGGAACTGAAGGATACCGTCGCCATCGTTACCGGAGGGGCGCGAGGGATTGGCCGGGGCGTCGCCCAGGCGCTCGCCCGCGAGGGCGCCCACGTCGTCATCGCCGACCTGCCGTCGGTGCAGCAGGAGATGGAGGAGACGCGGGCGCTGGTGGAGGCCGAGGGGGTGCAGGCGCTCTTGGTCCACTGCGACGTGACCGACTGGTCGCAGGTCTCGGCCATGGTGCAGTCAGCGCTGGAGCGCTTCGGCCGCATCGACGTCCTGGTGAACAACGCCGGGGTGGTCTCCGTCGCCGCGGTGGTGGGCATGAGCGAGGAGCAGTGGGACCGGGTGATGGGCGTCAACCTGAAGGGCACCTTCCTGTGCAGCAAGGCGGTGGCGGCCCACATGATGGAGCGGCGCTCCGGCCGCATCATCAACATGTCGTCCCAGGCGGGCAAGCGGGGATTCGCAGCGATGGCCCACTACTGCACATCGAAGTTCGGGATCATCGGCTTCACCCAGTCGCTCGCCCTGGAGCTGGCCTCCTTCAACGTCACGGTGAACGCCGTGTGCC
>MGOB01000100.1:40843-41185 GCA_001796995.1 Chloroflexi bacterium RBG_16_68_14
GGGAGGGCTTCATCCGGGAGCGGGTGCGTTTGGGCCGGCCCCAGACGGCGGAGGACATCGGCCAGGCGGTGGTCTTCCTCTGCCACGCCGACAACATCACCGGCGAGTCGATCAACGTCACCGGCGGGAGCGAAATGGGGTAGGGCTGGTCGCTAGTTGCTGGTCGCTGGTTCACTGATCGGCAGATCGAGGGTTTTGTTTTGCAAAAACGGGTCGTTTTCTTCTCTTATGTCTACTTCCTCCTTGCGTCCGCGGCCCTCGACCACATCCAGACACACGTAGTTCTCTCGGCGACTGTAGTACGGGCGGGGGAGTGCTGCAAGGCGGAGGTGGCACGAGGGC
>MGOB01000100.1:41229-41757 GCA_001796995.1 Chloroflexi bacterium RBG_16_68_14
TAGGCTTAAACTGGGGGTCTAGCCGCGTACCGCGAACAGGCGCACCGGCTCCGCGATGCCCTTCATCTCTCGCTCGCCCCGGTCCCGGAAGCCACGTCGCTCAACGTCTCCGTGGTCAGCAACGAGGAACCCCTTCCCACCGGCTATCATTAGATGGTGTCTACCACGCCCGTGTCTCGCTCAGTGCGGCGGTGAGCCCGCAGGCCGGAATGGAAATACCGGGGACGGCCCTCCTCGTCGAAGTCAAGGAACTCTGACGGGAAGACGCCGCCGGCGGTGTCCACGAACACCGTTGCGGAGATCGGTCGTAGGCGGGCCGTGGTAGGCGCTGGCCCGGCTCCGCGATCGCCGTCCGTGTGGACAACCCCCTCCGAGCCGTCGACGGCCACTTCGATCACCGCGGCCAGCCGCCGGTAGGTTCCGGCGAACGGTGAGAGATCGTTTGGAGGTGGACTCGTGCCCGCTGCGCGCTGTCCCGGAAGCGCGGCGGCGATGCCGATAAGCTCGCTGCCCACCCAGAACGCCAGC
>MGOB01000101.1:0-3199 GCA_001796995.1 Chloroflexi bacterium RBG_16_68_14
TGTAACCCATGTCTCCGGTCTGTACAGTCGACGAGGGAGAGGGGCCGGGGGTGAGGGAGCAGCTTCAGACAGCCGCCCGGCAGTTCGCCATCAGCGTAGGTGAGGATTAAGCTGCATGGGCACTAGGCGCCCAACCTCTTCCCTCAGGGGCGGCGGCGTGGTAGGCTGGGTGTTGAGCCCTCACTGACACTGTCGAGCGCCCATCTCGCAGGAGGACCCCGCCCATGACCCGCGCCGCTGAACGTCCGCCGATGACCGACCACGAATCAGAGCCAGAGCCCGAGGAGCTCTGGGAGCACCTGGAGGGGGAGACCCCGGACAGCGCCACCCGCCAGGTGCTGAACCTGGCCCATCGCGCCAGCGAGAAGTTCCCCGAGCTCGCCCGCCGCTACCGGAGCTTCGCCGGGCCGGCCGCCATTGCCTCCGGCGCCCTCGTAGTCCTGGCCGGGGTGGCCGTCGCCCGCCGGGCGCGGCGCGGCCAGCGGCCGGAGGAGATCCTGGAGCAGATCACCTCGGACGAGATCGAGCGGGCGGCCTCCGTGACCAGCCGCCACAACCGCTGGTGGCGCATGATCGTGCGCATCGCCCGCCGGCGGCGGTCGCAGGAAGGGCCCGCCGGCTCCCTCTAGGGCCAGCGCCCTCCCTCCGCCGATAGGACGATGGCCCGCCAGCGGGAATCCCGCCTCCTCGGCTTCGCTATCCGCCTGGGGATCAACGCCGTGGCCCTCTGGCTGGCGGCGGCCTGGGTGCGTGGCTTCGACATCGAGGGCTGGCCGTCCCTGGTGGCGACGGCCGCCATCTTCGCCGTGGTGAACGCCGTCATCACCCCGGTGGCCCAGCTCCTGGGCTGCCCCCTCTCCTGCCTCACCCTGGGGGTCTTCGTCCTGGTGGTCAACACGGCCATGCTGGCGCTCACCGCCTGGATCGCCGGCCTCTTCGATTTGGACGTAGAGATCGATGGCTTCGTGGCGGCGTTCCTGGCGGCGCTGCTCATCAGCGTCGTGAGCTGGGCGCTCAACAACTTCGTGGCGCGGCCGCTGCGCTGGGCCTTTAGGTAGGCGCCTACCCCACCCCCAGCCTCAAGGCTGGGGCATATGTCGTTGCAGTCGATGCCCCCGCCTTCAGGCGGGGGTGACCTTGTAGACGACGTCGCCGCCCCGGCAGCGGTCGCTCACCTTGATGCCGATGGCGTCGCCCGCCTTCGCCTCCTCCACCTGCTCGTGCTCGATCTGCAACGACTCCACGGCCTGCTCCAGGTCGGTGGTGTGGCCCTTGATGTGGATGCGGTCGCCCACCCGGAGGATCCCCTCCAGGTCGATGCCGGCGACGCCGATGTGGGCGAAGTAGTCGTTGACGATGCCGACGCGTTCCTCGGGCATGGCCTGCCTCCTGCTCCGTCGTGGTGGTGGGAGTGTAGCACCGGCGGGCGGGCGGTTCAACCACCCGCCGGCGGCCCGGTCAGATCGAGGGGCTCGCTACGGGGTACGCAAAATTGGGTATCCCCTACGCGTGAAATTAATCACGGGATACAGTATAATTCCCATTAGGCTGGTAATGGTGACAGCCGCTTGAGGGAGGCGGGCCTTCGTTCCGCTCGCTGACGCCGGCGAGGAAGGAGCCCGTGGCATGGCAAAGAGCAAAGCCCCTCCCAGACCCCGAACCTCTCCTGCCCCTACGACGCCGGTAGCCGAGCGCAGGCGCGCCGAGGAGGCGCTGCGAGAGAGCGAGGCCCGGTGGCGCTCCCTGGTTGAGAGCGCGCCGGACATCATCGGGTCGGGAGCTCCCGACGGCACCATCTGGTTCATCAACCAAGGGGTACGCGGCATTCCTCCAGAAGAGCTGGTCGGGACGAGCATCTACGATCTCATTGACCAGGAGTATCGCGACACGGTTCGCAAAGGGCTTGAGCACACGTTCCGAACCGGGCAGAAGGCTAACGCTGAGTTCTCCTGGGTGAAGCGGGACGGGACCACGTGCTGGTGCGTCGCCCGCGTCGGGCCGATAGAGCGTGACGGGCAGACGGTTGGTCTGACGGTCATCCTCTCAGACATCACGGAGCGGAAGTGCGCCGAGGAGGCGCTGCGCGAGAGCGAGGCGCGGCTCCGGAGCACGCTGGATGGCATGTTGGAGGGCTGCCAGATCATCGGGTTCGATTGGCGCTACCTGTACGTCAACGATGCCGTTGCCAGGCACGGCCGTAAGACAAAGGAAGAGCTGCTGGGCCATACCATGATGGAGGTGTACCCGGGCATTGATGACACGGAGCTGTTCGGCTACCTCCGGCGCTGCATGGAGGAACGCATTCCACATCGCATGGAGAACGAGTTTACCTATCCTGATGGTGTCAAGGCCTGGTTCGTGCTCAGCATTCAGCCCGTGACCGATGGTATCTTCATCCTCTCCCTGGACGTCACCGAGCGCAAGCGGGCGGAGGAGGCGCTGCGCGAGAGCGAGGAGCGCTTCCGCCTGCTGGCGGAGCACGCCCAGGACGTTATCTTCCGTTGTCGCCTCGTCGAGCCGGTGGGCTACGAGTACATGAGCCCGGCGGTCGCCGCCGTCACCGGCTACCCGCCGGAGCAGTTCTACGCCGACCCTGACTTCACTTTCAAGATCGTGCACCCGGACGACCGGGAGACGTTCGAGCGGATGTTAGGGGAGCGCCGGACAGGTCCCGTCGTGCTGCGCTGGATCTGCCGGGATGGCTCGACCATCTGGGTGGAGCAGCGCAATACCTTCGTCTACGACGAATCCGGGAACCTCGTCGCTATCGAAGGCGTCGCCCGGGACATCACGAAACGCAGGCGGGCGGAGGAGGCGCTCCGGCAGGCCAGGGAGGAGCTGGAGGGCAGGGTGGAGCGCCAGATGCTGCACCGGAACCCGTACAGCCTGACCTTCCGCGAGTTCACCGTGCTCCACCTGGTGGCGGCCGGGCGGGCCGACAAGGAGATCGCCTGCGAGCTGGGCATCAGCCCGCTCACCGTCCACAAGCATGTCGGCAACATCCTGGGCAAGATGAGCGCGTCGTGCCGCACGGAGGCGGGCGTCCGCGCCCTGCGGGAGGGGCTGCTGGACTAGCCGGCAGCCTGCTGTCACCCTGAGCGAAGCGAAGGGTCTCTCTACCCTCTGGGCAACGCCTTCTACCATGGGGCAGGCCGGTCGGAAGGGGCCAAGAGATGCTTCGCTACGCTCAGCATGACAG
>MGOB01000101.1:3207-3616 GCA_001796995.1 Chloroflexi bacterium RBG_16_68_14
GTATTCGATGGCCCGTGCTGGGCAAAATGGGACGCAACCCTGTTGCCACAACGCGTAGGGGCGGGCGGCTGCCCGCCCAGGGCGACCGGACGGTCGCCCCTACGGGCTAGCCGTGCGGACCGGGTGGGGCCGGGCGCCTCACCCGCCGGCGGGACGTTGCAGCAGCGCTCGCTGGCCGTCAAACCAGATGACGCCGGTGTGGCAGTGCATCAGCTCCAGGCAGAACGAGATCGACTGCGTCCCGTGGAAGGAGAGGAGCTCGTTCATCGCGCACCCGCAGAGGACCGACGCGGGCTGCCCGCGCAGGCGCTCGTGCAGTTCGCGCTCGTAGTCGATCAGCCCGGCCAGATGGTAGCCGAAATAGGCGTGGCAGGAGCTATACAGGGCGCAGGCCGCTCCCTCTCGGCTC
>MGOB01000101.1:3659-3976 GCA_001796995.1 Chloroflexi bacterium RBG_16_68_14
TCCCTCCAGCCCCTGCGCCTCATACGTTCTCAGGAGATCGAGCAGGCGAAGGCCGTTTCCCGCCCGCGCGTTCCTCACCACCGGTCGTAGCCAGCGCCGCACCGACGCCGCGTCCTCTTCCCAGCGGCCGCGCACCAGGCGGCTGCCGCTGGCGGCGGCGGTCTGGAAGAAGGCCGCCTCCAGCCGGGCCAGCGCCGACCTGTCGCTGGCCATGCCGAGCAAATGCTCGGGCCGGCCGAAGAGGCCCGTCAGGAGGGCGTCCAGCGGCACCAGGCCCGCCGGCTCTTCGCGGCGAGCTAGCTGGTCGGCCGGGATCC
>MGOB01000101.1:4003-12101 GCA_001796995.1 Chloroflexi bacterium RBG_16_68_14
CCGGCGCGGGCCCAGCGGTAGACGGTCTGCGGAGCTACGCGCAGCCGTTCCGCCGCCTCCCGGACGGTGATGTACCGGGCCGGTTCGTAGTCCATGTCGCCCCCGACTGCTCTCCTGTGCTCTGCGGGGCTGTACTTTGTACAGTACCACTGGCAGGGTAGGGCAGGGCATAGGGGGAATTAGGTACGTGCATTTGGTCAAGTTGTCTAAATATGATCAGCAAATGCCGCCGTTCTGGGACGATTAGGTGCGCCTTCGCGAGTACAGATGAGCAATAGTGAATTTCACGGGTTTGACACGGGCACAAAACGTCAGTACGCTCTTGACTCAAGAGCTCATCGATTCCCTGCTTCATGTCGCGGGAGGGAGCCTGGGGCGTGTCAGAGAAGAAGCCTTCCCCTAAACGCAAGACCCACCGCGTTTCCGCGAGCGCCACGAGCAAGGACGGCCAGCGGGCGGAGCAGGCCCTGCGCGAGAGCGAGGCCTGGTTCTCCTGGCTGTTTCAGGCCTCCCCGCTCTCCATCACGGTCAGCAGGATACGCGACGGCTACATCGTCGATGTGAACAACGCCTTCCTGCGGCTGATGGGCTACAGCAGGGAAGCGGTCATCGGCCGCACCGCCATAGAGCTAGGCATCCTGGTTGATCCCGGCGACCGCGAGCGGGCGGTGCGGGCCGTTCGGGAGCAGGGGGCGATCCTCGACTTCCCCCTCCAGGTCCGCACCAATGACGGCCAGGTGCGCGATCTCCTGTGTTCGCTCGTCGAGATCCAGGTAGCAGATGAGCCCTGCGTCTTGGCCATGTCCCAGGATGTCACCGGGCGCAAGCGGGCAGAGGCGACCCTGCGCGAGAGCGAGGAGCGCCTGCGCACCCTCATCGGGGATGTCGACGCCATCGTCTGGGAAGCCAGCGCAACGACCTGGCAGTTCTCCTTCGTCAGCGGCCGGGCGGAAGCGATCCTGGGCTACCCCGTTGAGCAGTGGACCACGGAGCCAGATTTCTGGGCCAATCACATTTATCCAGACGATCGGGAGCACGCCGTGGCCTTCTGCGCGAAGGCAACAGCGGAAGCCAGGGATCACGAGTTTGCCTACCGGATGGTAGCGAAGGACGGCCGCGCCGTCTGGCTCCACGACGTAGTGCGCGTCATCACGGATAGTGAAGGAAAGACGCAGCAACTTCGTGGCATCATGGTCGACATCACCGAGCGCCAGCGGGCGGAGCAGGAGATCCGCCTCCTGTTCCGCCTCCTGCTCTCCATCACCCAGGCGATGAGCGAGGCCCCTGACTTCAACTCGGCGCTGGAGGTGGCGCTCTGCAAGGTGTGCAAGGCCACCGGCTGGGAGTTCGGCGAGGCCTGGGTGCCTGGCCCGGACGGCCAGGCGCTGGTGTGTGCCAGCTCATGTCACGCGGACAGGGAGGGGCTGGAGGAGTTCCGCCGGTTCAGCCGGGAGATGACCTTTCCCCTTGAAATCGGGCTGCCCGGCCGGGTCTGGGCATCGCAGCAGCCGGAGTGGATCGAGGACGTCTCGGCAGCTGACCCAGCCATCTTCCCCCGGGCTGCCGGGGCGGCGGAGGCCGGCCTCAAGGCGGCGCTGGGAGTGCCCCTCGCCATCGATGGCCAGGTGCTGGCCGTCCTCGATTTCTTCTTGTCGCAGCCCCGGGAAGAGGACCGGCGCATGGTGGAGGTCGTCTCGGCGGTCGCGGCGCAGTTGGGTGAGGTGGTGCAGCGTAAGCGCGCCGAGGAGGCGCTGCGGGAGAGCGAGGAGCGCTTCCGCCTGCTGGCCGAAAACGCCCAGGACGTCATCTTCCGCTACCGCCTGACGGAGCCTATAGGCTACGAGTACATCAGCCCGGCGGGAAGCACCATGAGCGGCTATGCCATCGAAGAGTTCTACGCCGACCCAGACTTCGGCCACAAGATCATCCATCCGGACGATCTGGCAGCGTTCGATGAGATGAATACGCGGCTCCTGAGCGGCCCCGTGGAGCTGCGCTGGGTCCGCAAGGACGGCTCCACCGTCTGGACTGAGCAGCGCAACGTCAGCGTCTACGGCGAGAACGGGAACCTGATCGCCATCGAAGGCATCGTGCGGGACGTCACGGAGCGCAAGCGGGCAGAGGAGGCGCTCCGGCGGGCGCGGGAGGAGCTGGAGGGAAAGGTGGAGCGAGCGCTACTGCGCAGGAACCCCTACGGGCTCACCTTCCGCGAGCTCACCGTGCTCCACCTGGTGGCGGCCGGGCGGGCGGACAAGCAGATCGCCGCCGAGCTGGGCATCAGCCCGCTCACCGTCCACAAGCACGTCTCGAATATCCTTGCCAAGATGAACGCCGCCTCCCGTACGGAGGCAGGCATGCGCGCCCTGCGGGAGGGGCTGCTGGACTAGCGGCAGCCTGCTGTCACCCTGAGCGAAGCGAAGGGTCTCTCTACCCTCTGGGCAACGCCTTCTACCATGGGGCAGGCCGGTCGGAAGGGGCCAAGAGACGCTTCGCTACGCTCAGCATGACAGGGTGACTCACAGGCGTATTCGATGGCCCGTGCTGGGCAAAATGGGACGCAACCCTGTTGCCACAACGCGTAGGGGCGAGCTAAAGCTCGCCGCTACGCTCCTTGCTCTCCCGCCGCGTTGCCCCTACGGGCCCGCATCGCTATCCGCTACCCCGAAATAGGTAGAGACGTACCTAACCCTCGCCATGCGCCCGCCGCCCCATGGGGGACAATGTAAGGGTAAGCATAGGGGATTCTTTAGCCCCTACCGCGAACTTTCACGGATCCTTGATGGAACGGAGGACGCGGGAGCAGCACTATATCCCCAGTATGGGCGGTGTTCCTGGGAGGGAGCCTATGGATGTCGATTCGCCGGTGGGACCTTCTATGGTCGTTCTGGGCAGCGCCCGCCTGCCCAAGGGCATAGGCGGGAATGAGGCGAGCGCCTTGATGATCGAGCTCAGCATTGACTCGGAGGACGGCCGGATCGAGGAGGTGGCGACGACGCTCCTGCTGCCTGGCTACACCGCGCTGCTGCGCTCCCTCCTGATTGGCCGCCGGCTGGACGAGGTGGAGGGCGCCGCTCAGCAGCTCGGCGCGCGGCTTCGGGGAGCGCTGCTCAGGCCCACCGTCGCCGCCCTGGCCAACGCCGTCTCCCACGGCACCCATCGCGAGGGCGCACTGGCGGCCGGCCGCGATGGAGCGTCCTGGGCGGAGATTCCGCGATGGTGACCGGAGCGGCATCGTAGGAAGGGACGGACAGAAGGGGGAGAGCACGGCGGTACGCACCGAACGTCTTGTCGCCGGGGGCCTGAGGCGCCGACGACAGATCCGGTGGGCGCCGTGCTCGCCAACGCGATGGTAGCACTATTTGGTGTTGCCACAAAGGCCGGCAACGCCGCCGGCCTTTTTTCATGTCCCGTCCGCCTCCCCCGGACGATGTAGGGGGTTCCCCGATGGCGCCCGCCCCGGCGCGGCCGCACACTGCTGATCGAGACACAGCTAGAACCTCGCGATACTCGGGAGCGGCCCTCGGCGGTTCCGCATCGGACTGACCTTCGCCTCCCCTGGCGCAGCAAGGAGGCCCGCCATGGGAGACGATACCGCATCGAGGCGCGCCTACCGGCGACCAGGGCGGAAGGGTCGCCGGCGATGAGCCTTCGCACCGTCCTCCTCGCCATCCTGAGCAAGGAGCCCAACACCGGCTACGGCCTGGGGCGGCTGCTCCAGAAGGAGCTCAGCCATCTCTGGGACGCCCGCCTCCAGCAGATCTACGGGGAGCTGGCCCGGCTCCAGGCGGACGGCCTGGTGACGGCGCAGGCCATCGACCTGCCGAACCGGCCGGCGAAGAAGGTGTATTCCCTCACCCCGACCGGTCGGGACGAGCTGGACGGATGGCTGGCGGAGCGCCCCGCCCCCGTCGCATGCAAGGACGACCTGCTGGTCAAGCTCTACTGCCTGGACGGGATGCATCGGGACCTGACGATCCGCCGCCTGGAG
The DNA here is from genome assembly GCA_001796995.1 of Chloroflexi bacterium RBG_16_68_14. Taxonomy (GTDB): domain Bacteria; phylum Chloroflexota; class Dehalococcoidia; order DSTF01; family RBG-16-68-14; genus RBG-16-68-14. Next base: position 7,992 of record MGOB01000101.1, read on the forward strand.
GAACGGCGCGAGCAGGCGGAGAGCGAGGTGGGGAAGCTACGCCACCAGCTCGCCCAGACGCCGCGCACCGATCCCGGCCAGCTAGGACCCTTGCTGGTGCTGGAGGCCGCCCTCTACCGCGCGGAGGCGGAGGTCTCCTGGTGCGCCAGGGCGCTCTCCTGCCTGCGGGAAGGGCAGGACGAACGCTCCGTCTCGGAAGAGCCCCAGCGTCGCACCTGGCTGCGCGCCGCCGGCGCGTAGGGCCCGCCACATCCGCTAGATCCTGAACCGACCGTGCAAACGGGTGCCGGAGCCACGCTGCTGCTGTCAAGGCAGGGCTGGCTCTTGATGGCAAAATAGGGCAGATGTTCCAACAAGCGTGAAATGGTAGTATAATCACGCCCGGTGGATAGTTGGCTCTAGAGGTAGCCGGCATGGAGCCATACAGGCAAGCAGTCCCCGCCATCGGCCTGTCCTTAGAACGGAATACAGGCCGGGTTCCCGGCGATGGATACTACTACGTGCTGTTCAATGGCGAAGTCAAAGGCCGGTATCGGAGTCTGAGGCAGGCCCAGGCCCAATACAAGCAACTCTTTGCGAACAGCGGCTGGACCCCCGACCCTACAGAGGCGGCAAGCGTTGACGTGGCGACGGAAACGGTTGAACGTTACATGAACGAGCTAGAAGACTACTGGAGCAATGCCCACAAGCACGCCCGCCGCGGCGGGAAAACGATGTATAGGAGCTAGACTTGGCTGTAGTCAGAGAGCAGATGGGATTGGGGCTGCCATACGACGTCAACGGCAAGGCCGAACTTCGCGACGCTGCTGCCGCTGAGAACAAGTTGCTCCCTGTTCATCGATGGGTGCCGTGGATTGCAGGGTTCTCGGCGCAGTTTGTCGAAGATGCCATTGAGGCGTATCTCCCCAAGCAGGGCCGGCGCCGTCAGCGAGTGCTGGATCCCTTCGCAGGCGTAGGGACCACCCTGGTCGAGGCGCTCAAGGCCGGGTGCCATGCAGTCGGCTATGAGATCAACGCCTTCGCCGCACTGGCGGCGCGAGCGAAGGTACATTGTATTGATGTCAGGCCAGCGTCCTTCGCAGTCGAAGTCGACATCTTCCGGTCTGCTATGGCGCGCTTCGAATCGGAGATCGACCGGCGATGGGCCGAGGGCGGCCCGGAAGCTATGGCAGGGGTCCTTGACACGCTGCGTGCTGGTAGTCCGGCGGGCTTTCGCAGTCGGATACCGTTCTTCAGTCCACCTGTCGAGGCCAAGTTCCTCTCTGCCTTGGGCCACACAGCGCCGCTTGCGGAGCCACACCGCGCGCTGTTCCGCGCGGCTCTCGGGGCCACGATGATCTCGTTTTCTAACTACAGTTACGAACCTAGCTTGTCCTCGCGACCCGGGGCGGGCAAAGCGCTCATCGAGAACGCATCTGTCACGTTACCGGTATGCCGGAAACTCGATGCCATGCTGGAGGACATAGCGTGGGCTGACGCAAACTACGGGACCATCTGGAGGCGACAGCAGCGCGAAATAGTCTCTGGCTCCTATTTCAACTCCGCCCTGGGGAGAGGCACAGTTTCCCTCCTGATAACCTCGCCGCCCTATATGAACAACTACCACTACGTTAGAAATACCCGCCCGCAGCTATACTGGCTTGGTCTCATACAGGGTCCTGATGACCTCCGGAACTACGAGCAGGAGAGTTTCGGCAAGTTCTGGCAAACGGTGCGCCAGGCGGGCGCTATCGACCTTGCTTTTGACTTCCCTGCTCTTGCTGTGGAGATCGCTCGATTACGTGCCTACAGTGTCGAGCGGGGCCAGTACGGGGGGCCTGGGTGGGCCAACTACGTGGCCACGTACTTCAATGATTGCAGCCGCTTCATACAACTGACCAAACGTCAGCTAAGGCCGGGGGCGCGCGCAATTATCGTGGTCGGCAATTCGATCATCCAGGGGATCGAGTTTCAGGTAGATCAGCTATTGGCCGAGCTCGCCGAGCGACAGGGTTTGACCGTGGAAGAGGTGCGCCTGGTGCGGAAGAAGCGCGTCGGTAACAGCATCATCAATTCATCGGTCAGAAATGGTCGAGAGGATGGCTTCACACATAAGACCCGGCTCTACGACGCTGCTGTGATTCTTCGAGCCTAGGTGTTCTTTGGGGGATACGTGATGTCCCATTGGCTCTTCCTGATCCCTGGCCGACCACGCCCCGGCACATGACTGCCAAAGCCGCTTTTCTGCCAAAGCGGCGAATAATGCTGGATAAGGGCATCCTCCGCGGCGCGAACGAACCAGTCCCCATCGATCGTTAGGAACCGACAAGACACCTCTGATACCTCGATGTTTTGTCGGCTTGTTATCTTGCGATAGTGCTCGGCGAGCCGTCGAGCTAGGGTCGTATTGAGGGCCTTGCCTGCATACACCAGTTTCCCCCTGTGATACAGGGCATACACTCCCTTCCTCGAAGGCGCAACTTCGGGTGTCAACGGGTGCTCAGGGCTGGCCTCAAACTTCTCGATAAGTTGCTGGTTGTAGGCCTTGTCGAACTCGAAGAAAAACTGGTGTTGGTCGCACATAGCAGGCTTCGGTGGCCATTCTAGCACCGGGAACCCCGGCGAGACATTGCCGTCTGTCAAAGAGCAGCTTGACACCTCAGTCGTCCACCTTGTATGATTAGAACACATATTCTATTCTCGAGGCGCGCTGGTGGCTCCTGCCCGCATGATCCTGCACGTCGATCTGGATGCTTTCTTCGTGGCGGTGGAGCAGGCGCGCGACCCGGCCCTGCGGGGCAAGCCGGTCATCGTGGGCGGCGATCCCGACGGCCGGGGCGTGGTCGCGACGGCCTCCTACGAGGCGCGCGTCTACGGCATCTACTCCGGCATGGCGCTCGGCCTCGCCCGCCGCCTCTGCCCGCAGGCGGTCTTCGTGCGCGGCGACTTCCACGAGTACGAGCGGGTCTCCCAGCGCTTCCACCGCATCCTGCGCGACTACTCCCCCCTGGTAGAGCCGATGGGGCTGGACGAGGCGTTCTTGGATCTCACCGGCTGCGAGCCCATCATCCAGGCGCGCTGCGGGCTGCGCCCCGGGGCGCAGCCGGAGGAGATGGCGCGGGTGGCGGGCGAGGCGATCCGCCGGCGGGTGCGGGAGGAGCTGGCGGTGACCGCCTCGGTGGGCATCGCCGGCGGGAAGTCGGTGGCCAAGGTGGCCTCGGACGCGGCGAAGCCGGACGGGCTGCTGGCGGTGCCGGCGGGCTCGGAGGCGGCCTTCCTGGCGCCCCGGCCGGTGCGCCACCTGCCCGGCGTGGGGCCCAAGGCAGAGGCGGCGCTGGCGCGCCTGGGTGTGCGCACCCTGGGCCAGCTCGCGGCGCTGCCCCCCTCCCGGCTGCGCGCCCTCTTCGGCAAGTGGGGGCCGCTGCTGGGCGAGCGGGCGCGGGGCATCGATCCCACGCCCGTCGCCTGGGAGCGGGAGCCGGCCAAGTCGGTCAGCCGCGCGGGCACCTACGCCCGGGACATCGACGACGTCTCGGTGCTGCGGGCGTCGCTGCGCGGCTACGCCGAGAGCGTGGGGGCGGAGCTCAGGCGCCTCGGGCGCCGGGCGCGCTGCGTCTCCCTCAAGCTGCGCTACGGCGACTTCACCACCATCAGCCGCAGCCGGACGCTCGGGCGCCCCACCTGCGCCGACGAGGTGCTCTATCGGACGGCGGCCGGGCTGCTGGAGACGGCGCTGGCGCGGGACGGGCGGGCGGTGCGCCTTATCGGGCTGGGCGCCTCGCAACTGGTGGACGACGCGGTGCAGCTCGGGCTCTTCGACCGGCGCCCGCTGGCCGCCGAGGCGCTGCTGCGCAGCATCGACCGCCTGCGCGAGAAGTATGGCTACCGCTGCCTCCAGACCGGCCTCACCTTCTTCGACCCCTACGTGAGCTCGCCGGACTGGGAGCCGTACCGGCGCATGGGCCTCTCGTCCCAGGTGGGGCTGGGAGTTGGGAGCTAGAAGCTCGACGCTGGAAGCTCAACGTTCGACTGGACTGGCGGCGCGTTGCCATGTTGGCGGATAATAGAGGCTGGCGGCGCCGCTCGCCGGCCAGCTATGTCTGTTCCAGCGCTTGACTTGATGGCAGTGCT
>MGOB01000101.1:12142-12940 GCA_001796995.1 Chloroflexi bacterium RBG_16_68_14
CTCGTGGTGGCGGCGTTCGTCGGCCTCAGCGTCCTCACCATGGTGCTGACGCGCTTCCCCGCCCGGCGGACGCCGCCGCCCCTGGTGCTGCCGCCGGACGAACCGAAGCGCCAGTTCGAAGGCGACGAATCGGCGCCGGAGCGGTCCGAGGACTGAGAGGAGGCGACGTGGCGCGGGACTGGGTGGTCGTTCGGGTGGCGCCGGACCAGCTCATCGCGGAGATGTGGGTCGACCTGCTGCGCCAGGAAGGCGTGCCCGCGCTGATCAAGCCGTCCGACGCGGTCTCCTTCATGGGCACCTCCGCCCTGAGCTGTCGGGTGCTGGTGCCGCAGGAGCGCCTGGAGGAGGCGGAAGCGCTCCTGGCGGACCAGTTCGGGGACGACGAGGCGACCGCCCCCTAGCGCGCCCTAGACCCGGACGCCCTCCTGTTTGAGGAGCGCTCGCTTCAGCTCCAGCCCCCCGCCGAAGCCGCCCAGCCCGCCGCCGGCCCCCACCACGCGATGGCAGGGGATGAGGAGCGGGGCCGGGTTGGCGCCCACCGCCTGTCCCACTGCCCGCGCCGCCCCCGGCCGGCCCACCCGACGCGCCAGCTCCCCGTAGGAGACGGTGGCGCCCCGCGGTATCGAGAGCACCGCCTGCCAGACGGCCCGCTGGAAGGGCGTGCCGCCCACCAGGCGCAGGTGGCCGTTCGCGTCCACCGCCTCGCCCTCAGCGGCCCGCCGGACGAGGTCGATGAGGGGCGCCGCCTCGTCAGCGTCGGCGGGCCCGTCGGCGCCCCGACGGACCAGCTCCGCCTGC
>MGOB01000102.1:0-111 GCA_001796995.1 Chloroflexi bacterium RBG_16_68_14
CGGGGGCAAGCCCTCGACGCTCCAGGGGTTCCCCTCGGAGACCAGGTAGGCGTACCACCCTGCTACCCGCGCCCGGCGGTGGGCCATCGGCGCTCCGGCCCGGTCCCAGGC
>MGOB01000102.1:472-646 GCA_001796995.1 Chloroflexi bacterium RBG_16_68_14
CGTCCGACGGCGTAACGGCTCTCCACGTCTTCCCTGCTAGCACCCACCGCCCGCGCCAGGGCGTCGACGCCTCCCTCCGTCAAGTAGTAGAAGCGCCGGGCATCCAGCTCCGGGGACGCGGGAACGACCCAGTCGACCCACCCCGCCTCGGCAAGGCTGGCGAGCGCCCTCTGG
>MGOB01000102.1:802-3376 GCA_001796995.1 Chloroflexi bacterium RBG_16_68_14
CTTGCGTCCGGCGGTTGCGGTGGTCGCTCCGTGGGGGCACTCTCGGGTTGGAATGAGCGGTAGGCCTGGTCTCCTCTGGCTCCTCATCGTCCATCGCCCCCGCGTCGGTGTCCTCCTGGACGGGAAGCCCGGCGCGGCCGACAACGCCGGCGCGACGGTCCAGGATGCGCGCTACCTCCGCTCTGACTTCTTCTCGAGGACGCCCGTAGCGTTCGGCGGAGCGCTGCGCGATGGCTTCGACGCGGGCCACATCGACCGGAGGCGGGCGGTTCAGGCGGAGGGAGAAGGTTGGCAGGCGCTGGCCGTCAGACCACCAGCGGGCGTAGCACTCGAAATCGCGCAGGTCGGTCAGGTCCTCCACAGCGAGGTCGCTGCCCAGCTCCGGCGCCAGGTAGCGAGCGTCCTCGGCGCTCACCTGGAAGACAGTAAGGCCGTCGATGTTGGAGAAGATGGTGGGCCGCAGGGCGCGGTCGATAGCGTCCAGTTTGGAGAGCGACTGCGTAACCAGCACGAAGCTCGCCCCGTATTTCGCCAGCTCGCCGAGCATGCGGCCGTAGTCGGCGGCACCCAGGGTGCTGGACTCGTCTATCAGAGCGACCAGGCGGCAGCGATCCGAGGGCGGCAGGGCGACCTGCTCCTCGACCACCAGGCCCACCAGGTTCAGCAGGGTGGCCCCCATGAGAGCCGCGCCGCCCTCGCCCAGGGCGCCCACGGCGGAGTTGACCACCAGCACGCCGCCTTCCCGCAGAAGGGCGCGCGGGTCCACCGTCGAGCGGGGCTGACCAAGCACCAGCCGGGACGCCTCGGTAACCATGAAGCGGCCGACCTTAGTGGTCACGGGGTTGGCCGTCTGCTGCTGGAAGGCACGGTTGATGCGGTCGTAGTTGTCCCGCCACCAGGCCCAGAGGGCGCGGTCCGGCACCTGCTTCAGCACCTCTTCGCGGAAGTCGGCGCTGGTGAGGACGGGCACCACGTCCAGGAGGGTGTACTGTTCGTCGCGCCGGCGGGCGGCGTTGGCCTCGTGCAGGCAGGAGACGGCGGCGCGCAGGGCACCTTCCATGCGTGGCCCCCAGTTGTCCGGCCAGAGGCGGTGCATCATAGTGATCACGTTCTCGGCAGTGCGATCGCGCTCCGGGAAGAGGGCCACATCCAGCAGGTTCAGGCCCACGGGACGGCGGCGGTCCGCCAGGTTGAGGTAGACTACGCGCTCCTCCAGGCCGGGCGGCACAGCCCCCAGCACCGCCTCCGCCAGGTCCTGGTGGGGGTCGACCACCACCAGCGAGGCCCGCTCCCGCCCGCCCCGACCGGCGCCCGTCTGGGCGGCCGCCATGCGCTCCATCAGATACGAAGCCAGATGGAGGAGGAGGGTCGACTTGCCCCGGCGCGTCTTGGCGACCACGAGCTGGCTGCGGAACAGCAGGGAGAGGGGCATCTGCACGGGGGTGGCTGCCCCCTGGTGGAGCGACACGCCGACGGGGCAGCCTCGGGCCAGGTCTCCGGGTGCGGGCACAACCTTGCGCGAGGCCATTCGCCGACCGCCTGGCACACTGCCGGTATCCGAGGGCAGATGCCACAGGCCGGCCAGTTCCGCAGCGTTGAGAACGTCTGGCTGGCGCAGTGGGCTACCGCTGACGGAAGGCCAGGCCGGGTCACCGCGCCAGGCCCGGGGGCGCAGGCCGTTGCCGCTGGCGTGGTCGAAGGCCCGGCAGGCCTGGCCAACGGCATCGGCCAGGCAGCACAGCCGCGCGTGGGGCGAACCGGGCGGCCCGAAGGCAGCGAGCCGTACCTGAACAGCGAAGGCAGGATGGGCCAGCTTCTCTTCGATCACCCTCTCGTCGGCGGACTGCCTTCCACCTACGAGCCTGGCGGCCAGGGTGGCTGCCGCCGGCAGGCCCACGAGAGCACCCGCGCCGACGCCGACAAGAGGCAGGAAGTCCCCGGCCTGGTACCAGAGGTAGCCCTGGAGGCCGAGCCCACCCAGCCCCAGCAAGGCAAGGAAGGGGACGGTCTCCGCCATTGGGCTGGCCTCTGCACGGCGATACGCCCTCGGGTCAGACCGCGCCATCTGTGACCGCAGGCGGTCGGCCCACGCCCTCGGGGCGGGCGCCAGAACCAGCTGGCAGACAATGCGCTCGCCTCCTTCCACGGCAGAGGCAGCCGCCAGCAGGCCCTTCAGGGGATCTCCCCGGCGGCGCCAGTCGGAGGTCAGGGGCAGGCTGGGTCCGCGCTGGAGTCGTAGCTCGAGGGTGGCTATCTCCTCACCCGGGCTCCGCCACGCTGGGTCCAGCTCTGGCCGCGCGGCCACAGGCACCTCCCGCAAGCCGGCCTGAGGATAGGCCGCCCGAACCTGGGCCAGGACGGGCTCCATCGGCGCTGCTGAGGCAGCGCGAACGTAGAACCGGACGCCCTCGGCCGTGGCCGCGAACTCCAGGCAGAAGCCGCCCACTGCGGCCAGGCCTGATAGCATCGATTGGGCACGGGGAATGGGGTCGTCGTCCCAGCGGGAGGGGATCACCTCCAGCAGGGCGGGGGCCTCATGGGGACGTTTCCACTGCATCCTCGTCGCCCTCCAAC
>MGOB01000102.1:3443-3580 GCA_001796995.1 Chloroflexi bacterium RBG_16_68_14
GGGCCAGGTCGTTCAGGTCCTTGACCCCCTCGGGGAGCTCGACGACGCGGGCGCGAGAACCGACACGTCCGGCGAGTGCCGAGGCCGCCTCGCGGCCGGGGCCGTCGTTGTCGAACACGATGAGCACTCGCCGCGCC
>MGOB01000102.1:3809-3958 GCA_001796995.1 Chloroflexi bacterium RBG_16_68_14
CTCCTCGCAGCTCGGGGACGACGATACGCCCGGCCATGGTCTCGCCGCCTTGAGACCAGAGAAGGCCCATCTGGCTGGCGCGGCGGAGGCTCAGGCGTCGCCGCCTCAGATAGGGGCGCAGGGCATGGCCGTCGCTGTATCCCAGGCGG
>MGOB01000102.1:4163-4255 GCA_001796995.1 Chloroflexi bacterium RBG_16_68_14
GCCCGTCGGCGCGACGGACGAAGTCGATGACGTCGCCGCCTATCTGGCAGCCGAAGCAGAAGAAGCTGGAGGTCTCAGGGTAGACGACCAGG
>MGOB01000102.1:4654-5040 GCA_001796995.1 Chloroflexi bacterium RBG_16_68_14
AGTCCTCCACGTCCTGGGTGACCGTGGTGAGGCCCAGGTAGTACTTGCGGGCCTGGCGCGCCATCGACGACAGGAAACGCGCCCCCTCTTCGTGCTGCACCAGCGACCAGGCCTCGTCGATGAGGAGCATGCGCGGGCGGCGGGCGGCCCGCACCTGGCGCCAGATGTAGTCGGCTATGAGGTAGACGCCCAGGGGCCGCAGCTCAGGCTCCAGGTCGCGGACGTTGAAGACGACGAAGGGCCGGTCCAGGTCCACGCTGGTGGGCGAGGAGAATACCTGCCCCAGGCTGCCATCCACGTAGCGCTCCAGCCGGTCGGCGAGGCCGTAGGGGTCGCCCTTGTCCCGAAGCGCAGCGTGGAGGTCTCGCAGCACCGGTGGCGGGCGG
>MGOB01000102.1:5097-5353 GCA_001796995.1 Chloroflexi bacterium RBG_16_68_14
GCGTCCAGGGCTCCCTTCTCCCGCTGATTCAGGGTCGACCCGCGGTCGGCCAGCATCAGGCCCAGAAGGCCCTGGAGGGCCAGCACCCGTTCGGCCAGAGGGTCGCGGGAATCATCGTCGGTCGCCGCCACGGTGGGCAGGTCGAAAGGGTTGATCCGGTGGGGCGAGGTCCCGGCCAGGCGGATGTACTGGCCTCCGACGGCTTCGCAGACCCGGCGGTACTCGTCTTCTGGGTCGTTGACGTAGTACTCGATGC
>MGOB01000103.1:0-4153 GCA_001796995.1 Chloroflexi bacterium RBG_16_68_14
TGAAGGGGACGGCCTCTGCCTCATGATAGGCCGAGTTGTTCCGGTTGAGATCGCCCAGGCGCCATTCGCCGTCGGCGTCCGCCCACTGGGCCAGGCAGAGCTGCTCACCACCCGTGGCCGCCTTGGCGATGCTCGCCGGGCAGCCCCCAACCGACACCTCGCGTCCCAGCAGCAGCCAGAGGAGCATGGCGAGGAGCGCCAGGACGACGATGATGGCGAGCCCGATGAACAGGCGCGGGGGAGACAGCAGCAAATGCGACCTCCTGACAGTACGAGGCCCTCACCCCCTTCATACGCGACGCGGCGAGCCACAGGCACTCGGTACATCCCTTACAGGAGCCACGCCGAAAGCCCATCTTGGCGTAGGAAAGAGCCCATTCTACGACCAGGCCGTTGTAACCTGGCCGACGCCCACCACCACGGTCCGCCAGCCCGCTGCTGACCAACCCTCCTGCTATACTCCCATTCGAGGACACATCGCTCCGCAGGGAGGCACGCATGGCCACCGACGCCGACCAGGAGCTGCAGCGCGCCAAGCTGCGCGTGGAGGAGTTGCGCTCCCAGATCTCCTACCACGACTACCGCTACTTCGTCCTCGACCAGCCCGAGATCAGCGACGCCGAGTACGACGAGCTGGTGCGGGAGCTGCGCCAGCTCGAGGAGAAGTACCCCCAGCTCATCACGCCCGATTCCCCCACCCAGCGCATCGGTGGCGCGCCGGTGGAGGCCTTCGGCATCGTGGAGCACCCGCAGCCCCTCCTCAGCCTGGCCAACGCCTTCAGCGAGGAGGAGCTGCGCGCCTGGCATCGACGGGCCACCGGCCTGGCCGAGGCGGACACGTTCGCCATGGTCTGCGAGCCCAAGATCGACGGCCTGGCCGTCGCCCTGGAGTACCACGACGGCAAGCTCGCCGTCGGCTCCACCCGCGGCGACGGCTACCGGGGCGAGAACATCACCCAGAACCTGCGCACCATCCGCAGCATCCCGCTCCGCGTCGCCGACAGCAAGATCCCCCGTCTCTTCGAGGTGCGGGGCGAGGTGTTCATGACCAAGACCGGCTTCGAGCGGCTGAACGAGGAGCGGGCGGAGCGCGGCGAGCCCCTCTTCGCCAACCCCCGCAACTCCGCCGCCGGCTCCGTCCGCCAGCTCGACCCCCGGGCGACGGCGGGCCGGCCGCTGGACATCTTCGTCTACGGCCTGGGCTGGGCGGGGGGCGGCGCGCTGCCCCAGAGCCACTGGGAGACGCTCCACTGGCTGAGCGCGCTGGGCTTCAAAGTCAACCCCCACATCGCCCGCTGCGAGAGCATCGACGACGTCTGGCGCCACTGCCAGCAGTGGGGGGAGAAGCGCGAGGGGCTAGAGTACGAGATCGATGGCATCGTGGTCAAGGTGGACGACGTGCGGCTGCACGAGGTGCTGGGCGTGGTGGGCCGGGAGCCCCGCTGGGCCGTCGCCTTCAAGTTCCCCCCCACCCAGCGCACCACCAGGCTGCTGGACATCGGCATCAACGTGGGGCGGACGGGCAGCATGAACCCCTACGCCGTGCTGGAGCCGGTGAACATCGGCGGCGCCGTGGTGAAGCTGGCCACCCTCCACAACGAGGAGGACATCAAGCGCAAGGATGTCCGCATCGGCGACACGGTCATCGTCCAGCGGGCGGGCGAGGTGATCCCCCAGGTGGTGGGGCCGGTGGCGAGCAAGCGCACTGGCCGGGAACGGCCCTTCGTCCCGCCCGAGAAGTGCCCGGCCTGCGGGACGCAGCTGGTCCGGCCCGAAGGCGAGGTGATGCGCTACTGCCCCAACCCGGCCTGCCCCGCCCAGACCTTCCGCCTCCTCGCCCACTTCGTCTCCCGCGGGGCGATGGACATCGACGGCATCGGCGAGCAGCTCTCCCTGGCGCTGCTGGAGGCGGGTCTGGTGCGCAACCCCGGCGACCTCTACTTCCTGAACAAGGAGGACCTGCTCAAGCTGGAGCGCATGGGCGAGAAGAGCGCCCAGAACGTGCTGGACGCCATCGAGGCCAGCCGGGGCCGGCCCCTCCAGCGGGTGCTCTTCGCGCTGGGCATCCGCCACGTCGGCTCGGAGACGGCGGCGCTCCTGGCCCAGCACTTCGGCAGCATGGACGCCCTGATGCGGGCGAGCGTGGAGGAGCTGGCGGCGGTGCCCAGCATCGGGCCGGTGGTAGCGGAGAGCGTCCGCGCCTACTTCCGGGACCGGGCGCACCGCCGGCTCATCGAGAGGCTGCGGCGGGGCGGCGTGCGCATGGAGGCGGAGGCGCCCGCCGCCCGGGAAGGCCCCCTCAGCGGCCAGACCTTCGTCATCACCGGCACCCTGGCCGCCCTCAGCCGGGCGGAGGCGGAGGCGCGCGTCCGCTCTCTGGGCGGCGTCGCCGGCTCCAGCGTGACCCGCTCCACCGATTACCTGGTAGCGGGCGAGAGCCCGGGCTCCAAGCTGGAGAAAGCCCAGCAGTACGGGACGAAGGTCCTGAGCGACGAGGAGTTCATGGCGCTCCTGCGCCGGCACCGGGCGGGGTGAAGGGGAAAGGGACTTGGCGCGGAGAGTCGTTTATCTCGATCATTCGGTCCTGAGCAACCTGGCTAAGGCCCAGCTAGGCATCCTCAAGGAAGGCGTCTGGCTTGAACTTCTACAAGAGTTCACTCGTCTCGTCGAAGCCGACAAGGCTCTATTCCCATTCTCATGGACTCACCACTACGAGGCAGAACTAGACAGCCGACTAGAGGATCCGATTCACCGTGTCGGCGCGAGCCTGGCGCGCGGGATCGGCTTCCATGCCTATGCCCAAATCGTTGCCGAACAGGCCCGTCGCGAATACTTGAATTTCACTGGCTCGGAACGGGCCAAGATTAGTTGGCGAGAAGCATACGAGCACGACCCACGCGGCGACGTTTCGGAACGCTGGCTAGCCTCCATGCTCGGCGCACGCGTTACGACAGACACGGCGGGTAGAGACCGGCGACGCGCCATCAAGGACTATTCCGCGCGCAGCCTTTCCGCGGATAGGGACGCGCGATCTTGGCCTTCCTATGAAGCTGCGAAGCAGCACTACGCTCAGGAAGCGGTCCGGTTCTACTTCGAGCGCCCTCAGCGGGCGGCCCTGGCAGGTCAGCTCACGGACTCTGTCGTTCCGATGCTGCAGTTCAGCGGTCGTGTCGCGGACGCAGCTTATGGCCTGCGCATTCCTCAGCGGACGCCCGCGGAGGTGATTGCTGGCCTCAATGCCATGTTTGATTTCTTTGCCTCTGAGCAGTGCCGGGGCATGCCGTTCATCGACCTAGAGTCATCTATCTTGGCTTCCCTGGAGGTCGATGACCTCTCTCGGCGTTATTCGCCTGGCGATTTCTACGATGTGGAGACGTGGTCGGCCTATCTTCCTTACGTGGACATGGCCGTGGCTGACGGGCATATGCATGAGGTTCTCAATAGGCGAGGCCTCGCTGCCAGGTTCGACTGCTCGGTCTTCCCAAACACGGCGGACGGGCTCCGCCGCCTAACCGCTAAGCTCAAGTTAGCGGACTAGGGACAGGCAGTGAGGCTTCGAAAAGGGTACAAACACTTTTCGAAGCCCAAAAGCTCCCTTTTCCTCCGACCCTCTTTCCAGAGGGCCGCCGCTCCGCTATAATCGCTTCCGCACACCCGCTGGTGGGCTATGTCAAGTGTAGGGACGCACGTGCCGTTTAACCCGCTCAACGCCCTGCTCGGTCTCTTCTCCCATGACATCGGCGTCGATCTGGGGACGGCCAATACTTTGGTGCTGGTGCGGGGCCGCGGCATCGTCATCGACGAGCCCTCCGTCGTCGCCATCGACAAGATCTCCAAGAAGATCCTGGCCATCGGCGCCGAGGCGAAGCGGATGGTGGGCCGGACGCCGGCCAACATCATCGCCGTCCGTCCCCTGAAGGACGGCGTCATCTCCGATTTCGAGGTGACGGAGCGGATGCTCCACTACTTCATCCGCTCCGTGCACAACCGCTTCGGCGGGGGCATCCCCCGGCCCCGGGTGGTCATCGGCATCCCCAGCGGGGTGACGGAGGTGGAGAAGCGGGCGGTGCACGACGCCGCCCTCAACGCGGGCGCCCGCGCCTGCTTCCTGGTGGAGGAGCCGATGGCGGCCGCCATCGGCGCCGGGCTGCCG
>MGOB01000103.1:4172-8665 GCA_001796995.1 Chloroflexi bacterium RBG_16_68_14
AGCCCCACAGCTGCATGATCGTGGACATCGGCGGCGGCACCACCGAGGTGGCAGTGATCGCTCTGGGGGGCATCGTGGTCAGCACGTCTATCCGGGTGGCCGGCGACGAGATGGACCAGGAGATCATCGCCTACGCCCGCCAGGTGCACAACATGCTCATCGGCGAGCGGACGGCGGAGGAGATCAAGATCCAGGCCGGCTCCGCCTTCCCCCTGGAGCAGGAGGAGACCATCGAGATCCGGGGGCGCGACCTGGCCACCGGCCTCCCCAAGTCCGTCGAGGTGAGCACCGTCGAGCTGCGGGACGCCCTCTCCGGCTCCATCGGCGCCATCGTCGAGGCGGTGCGCTCCACCATCGAGGTCACGCCGCCGGAGCTGGTGGCGGACCTGATGTACCGGGGGATCGCCCTGGCCGGCGGCGGAGCGCTCCTGCGGGGCCTGGACCGGCGGCTGGCCCAGGAGACCAAGTTCCCCGTCTACGTGGCGGAGGACCCCCTCACCAGCGTAGTCCACGGCACCGGGGAGATCCTGGAGGAGGCCGCGATGCTGGAGAAGGTGCAGGCCAGCCTAGCCAGCCGGAAGCCTCCCCGCTAAAATAGCCGCGGAACCCCGGCCCGCCGCCGCAACGCGTTGCCGCAGGTGCGCTGCTAGCTAGTTCCGCAGGAGAGGAACGCCCGCCATGCACGTCCGCACCCGCACCTGGCTCAGCGTCGTCGTCCTCGCCAGCCTCCTGTTCATCGCGGCCAGCCGGCTGGCGATCTTCGATCCCCTGGAGAACGCCGTGCTGTCGGTGGCCGCACCTATCGAATCGGCGCTCCGGGGCGCCAGCCGTCCGGTGGCCGACTTCGTGAACAACCTGACGGACATCAACCGTCTCTCCGACGAGAACCAGTCGCTGCGGGAGGAGAACGAACGTCTGACGGCGGAGGCCGCCCGCCTGAGAGAGACCGAGCGAGAGCTCCAGCAACTCGAGCAGCTCCTGAACCTGCGGGGGGGCCGACCGGAGGACCGCTTCGTCGCCGCCCACGTCTTCGCCCGCGAGCCGAACAACCAGCAGGACATGATCGCCATCGACCGCGGCCGGGCCGATGGGCTAGAGGAAGACATGATCGTGCTCACCCAGCAGGGCAGCCTGGTGGGCACCGTCTCCCGCGTCCTGGACGACGTAGCCTGGGTCACCCTGATCACCGACTCCTCCAGCGCCGTCAGCGCCGCCATCCAGGCGTCGCGGGTACAGGGAGTGGTAGTTGGCTCCACCGATGGCACCTTGACCATGGAGTTCGTGGAGGAGACGGCGGATGTGAAGGAGGGCGACCTGGTCCTTACCTCAGGCATCGGCGGCAGCTACCCCCCGGGCGAGCTCATCGGCCAGGTGGTGGAGGTGGATCGGGCGGCGCAGGAGCTGTTCCAGGCGGTGCACGTGCAGCCCCTGGCCGACCTCTCCCGCCTGGAGACGGTGCTCGTCCTCACCAGCTTCCTTCCCCTAGCGGCGGGCCAGCCATGAGCCTGGCGATAGGGCTGATAGCTATCGTCGTTGCCGTCATCGCCCAGGTGTCCATCCTGCCGTTCTTCTCCATCTTCGGTGTCCAGCCCAACCTGGTCATCGTCCTGCTGGTCGCCTGGATGGCGGTGCGGGGCCAGCGCGAGGTGCTGCTGCTCGTCCCCGCCGCCGGCCTGGTGCAGGGGCTCTTGGACAGCCAGCCCCTGGGGCTGGCCATGCTCGCCCTGGCCCCCATCATCCTGATGACCGAGGTGCGAGAGCAGCGCTGGGTGGAATCGGACCTTGTGCCCGCGCTGGTGCTCGCGGCGCTGGCCACCCTGGTCTACGAGGCCACGATTCTGCTAACCTTGGCGGTGACAGGCGAGCATCTTGACTGGCTCGCCAGCGTGCTGGATGTCCTGGTGCCAGCCGCCATCGCCAACGCGCTGCTGCTGCTCCCGGTGTACGGTCTGATCCGGCTCGCCAGCCAGGACCTCCGGCAGCGCGAGGCGCTCTAGCGCAAGGGCAGCACGGACGCGGCTGGATACGCAAGGGAGATGCGAGTACCCCCCGACAACCACCGGCGTCGCTGGCGCTCCCGGCCCCAGAAACAGCGAACCGGGGAGATCCTCCAGCACCGCTTCCTCCTGCTGAAGGCGCTCATCGTGGTGCTCTTCGGCGTCCTCTCCCTCCAGCTGGCGCGCATGCAGATCGTCGAGCACGCCAAGTACAACGCTCGAGCGGAATCTAACCGCCTGCGAACCGTCCCCATTCTGCCCGCCCGCGGCCTCATCTACGACCGCAACGGGGTGCAACTGGTGGAGAACCTGCCCATCTTCTCCGCCGCGGTCACGCCCGCCGACGTGCCCCAAGAACAGCTCCTGACCGTGGTCGCGGGGCTATCGGAGATCACCGGCGTTGCCCCTCAGGAGATCGCGACTGAGATCGCGGAGGCGCAGAAGAGCAACGACCCGTTCACCCCGTTGGTGGTGAAGGCGAACCTGGACGAGGAGACCGCCTTCCGCCTGCGGGAGCGTCAGGCCGACCTGCCCGGCGTCCAGGTGGTGGTGGAGTCCGTGCGTGACTACTCGACCGGCGCGCTCACCTCCCACTTGCTGGGGTACGTCGGGCGCATCGACGCTGAGGAGTACGTCAAGCTGCGCGACGATGGATACCAACTGAACGACCGGCTGGGCAAGGCGGGCGTCGAGTACACCTACGAAGCGGTGCTCCGGGGCAGGCCCGGCTACCGCCAGGTGGAGATCGACGCCGCCGGCGAGGAGATCCGCACCATCCGCTCCGTGTCACCAAGGCCGGCTTCCAGCCTGGTCCTCTCCCTCGACCTCGACCTCCAGCGTCAGGTCACCCAGGTCCTCCAGAACGCCAAGGGCAACTCCCTCAACGCCGTCGCCATCGTCATGGACGTGCGCACGGGCGGGATCCTGGCCATGGTCTCGCTCCCGGCCTACGACAACAACATCCTCACCGACCCGGTCGACCAGGAGAAGCTCCCCGCCCTCCTCGACGACCCGGCGAGGCCGATGGTGAACCACGCCATCTCCGAGGTGCACCCGCCGGGCAGCACCTTCAAGCAGGTGACGGGCACGGCCGCCCTCCAGGAGGGCGTGGCGACGTCGGACACCACCATTACCAGCTACGGCTACATCACCGTGGAGGACGAGTACGTCCCGGACAAGGTGTGGGTGATGCGGGACTGGGCCGCGCTGGGCACCCTCGACTTCTACCGCGGCCTGGCCATGTCCTCCGATGTGTACTTCTACTACCTGGCCGGCGGCTACTACGAGAACGGCCAGCGGCTCTTCCGCGGCCTGGGCCCGGAGCGGCTGGCCAGGTACGCCCGCGAGTACGGGCTGGGCGCGCCCACGGGCATCGACCTGCCGGGCGAGGCGGCCGGCCTGGTGCCGGACCCGGCCTGGAAGGAGCAGGCCATCGGCGAGGTGTGGACGCTGGGCGATACCTACAACTTCGGCATCGGCCAGGGCTACCTCACCATGACGCCGCTCCAGCTCCTGCGGGTCATCGCCGCCATCGCCAACGGCGGCGACGTGCTCGTCCCTCACGTGGTGCGCGAGATCGTCGGTGAGGAGGGCAACGTGCTCAAGCGGGTGGAGCGCCAGGTGCAGCACCATCTGAACATCTCGGAGCAGCACCTGGCCATCGTGCGGGAGGCGCTGCGCCAAGCGGCGGTCTACGGCCCCGCCCGCACCGGCACCAGCAGCCAGGTCACCATCGCCGCCAAGACGGGGACAGCGGAGTTCGGCCAGCAGCTCGCCGACGGCAGCTATGCCAGCAGCCACGCCTGGTACACCGCCTACGCCCCCTTCGAGAACCCGGAGATCGCCCTGGTCGTCTTCCTCGAGAAAGGCATCGGGGCGACCCACGCCGGACCGGTCGCCAAGCAGATCTTCGACTACTACTTCGACCGCCAGCGGGTAGCGGAGCGAGGTGAGTCCCCATGAACATCCGCACGCTGCGGCTGCGCGACTTCGACCCGATCCTGCTGCTGGCAGCGCTGGGCCTGGTGGCGCTGGGGACGATGCTCATCTACAGCGGCAGCCTCAGCCGGTTCGGGCCTCCCGCCGCCTTCGATTTCTCGCACCCGGTCGTGCGCCAGGCCGCCTTCGCCGTCGGCGGCTTGCTCCTCACCCTCGTGGTCGCCCGCATCGACTACCGGGCGCTGGGCACGGTGAGCGCCGGCCTCTACATCATCAGCGTCGCCACCCTGGCCTTCGTGGTGACGGTGGGTGAGGCGGCCTACGGGTCCAGGCGCTGGATTTTGATAGGGGACACAGCCGTCCAGCCGTCAGAGATCGCCAAGCTGGTGGTCATCATCACCCTGGCCAAGTACCTGGCGGACCGGCAGGAGGCGATGGGCAGTCTGCGGGTCTTCCTCACCTCCCTGGCGATGGCGGCGGTGCCCGCGGCGCTGGTCTTCGCCGAGCCGGATCTGGGTTCGGCGGTCATCTTCGCCGCTGTCTGGCTGGGGATGGTGA
>MGOB01000103.1:8711-13384 GCA_001796995.1 Chloroflexi bacterium RBG_16_68_14
GGGACGGCCATCGTCGCCGTGCCTTTCTTCTTCATGGCGCTGGTGACGGACTACCAGCGCGAGCGCATCGCCCTCTGGCTCAACCCGGAGAGCGACCCCCAGGGCGCCGGCTTCAATATCCTCCAGGGGAAGATCAGCATCGGCTCCGGCGGCCTCCTCGGCAAGGGGCTGACCGAGGGCGCCCAGACCCAGCTCGACTACCTGCGCACCGAGACCACCGACTACGTGTTCAGCGTGCTGGGCGAGGAACTGGGCTTCGTCGGCGCCCTGGTGCTCTTCGCCCTTTTCGTCGTGCTGCTCTGGCGGGTGTTGCGCGTGGCCGAGCTCTCCCCGGACCTGTTCGGACGCCTGCTGGCGACGGGGATGGTGATCTTCATCCTGCTCCAGACGTTCATCAACGTCGGCGTGAACGTGGGGCTCTTGCCGGTGACGGGTATCCCCCTCCCCTTCGTCAGTCAGGGAGGCAGCTCCCTCATCACCCTCTTCATCGGCCTAGGCGTCCTGCAGAGCGTCCTGCTCCGCCACCGAAGGTTCAGCTTCCGCAATTTCTACGGCGGCTGACGGCCGGCCAGCTCCTTTCGACGACGCAGCCGCAGCAGCCAGCAGCCCCGGCGCGGCCCGCAGACCAACGACCAGCCAGGCCGCCGAGACGGCCAGGAGCGGCAACACCGGCACGTGGAAGCGCGCGTCACCGAAGAAGACCAGCGGCACGCCCGCCAGCGCCAGCAGCGACAGCAGCGTGAAGAGGCGGCGCCCCTCCCAGGGCGGCGCGACGAAGGCGACCAGCCCCAGCCCTCCCAGGCTGATGGTGACGAAGAAGAACACGTCCGCCGTCCGCTCCAGCGCCGTGCGCAGGCTGGCGCCGATGAAGCGGTCATCGCCGTACGACTCCACCGCCTGCAGCCCGTCGTGGTCGTGCTTCCAGATGTAGTACGACTTTCTGGAGAGCAGCTTCAGCTCGTAGCCCGGGTGCTCCAGGGCGAACCGGACGGCCTTGCGGGTATTGTCGTTGTTGCGGCGCACCTCGAACTCCTCGCGCGTCAGGCCCAGGTACGGCTCCTCGGCGAAACAGCGTTCGGGCAAGGCGAAGTGGCCGGTAGCGCCCGGGTAGTGCCCCATGCAGAGGTTGTCGCCCAGGTTGGTCGAGATGATCACCGGCGCGTCCATCACCACCATGTTGCGCACCGTCCAGGGCGCGATGACGGCTACGGTCGCGACCAAGACGGCCCCCGTGTAGCCCAGCGACCGGCGCCAGCCGAAGCCGGCGGCCAGCCACACGATGGGGAGCAGCGGCAGGAAGAGGAGCGAGATGGGCCGCACCAGGGCCGAGGCGCCCAGCAGCACCCCGAAGAGCACCAGCCGCCCCCAGCCCAGACGCCGCTCCCGCCAGTCGACCGCGAGCAGCACCAGCAGGGCGGCTACGATGAGGAGGTTGAACAGCGTCTCCGAGAGGTAGGTGGCCGTGTGGTAGATCAGGTTAGGGAAGACGGCCAGCCAGAGCGCCGTCATCAGGCCAACGGCCGGGCTGAACAGCCGACGCGCCAGCTCGAAGGCCAGGGCAACCGTCGCCACGCCCAGGAAGGCCTGGAAGAAGCCGGCCGTGAGCACCAGGTTGTCCGGGATCGGCGTGTGCTTCACTAGAGCGAAGACGGCGGCCAGGGCCGCCGGGTAGCCGATAGGATAGTAGGCCGTCGAGCCATCGGGCAGCGCGTAGCCCCGGCCATCCGCGATGGCGTCCCCGTACGCGTAGTAGAAGATCGGGTCGTGGACCCCCTGGGGCTCGCGGCCGGCGTAGATCACCCAGACGATGCGCAGCGCCGCCGCCAGGACCAGGATCGCGCCCAGCCAGCGCAGCTCCGGCTGGAGCCAGGCCCGCTGCAGCCGCTCCCGCCAGCGCAACGCAAACGCGCTCGGGCGGGAGAGCGCCGCCGCCGTGCAGGTCATCGGCTCACTCCGGGGGGAACTCCGGCGTCGCGCAGTGGACGACCGGCGCGTCCGGCACGGGCGTGAAGACGCCGCCGTCGTAGTCGAGCACGTGGACGTCGCCGCCCGGGGCGTCGCAGAACTCCTCGGTCTCCTCCGGCACCGCCGCGATGACCACGCCTCCCCAGACCACCTCGCCCACGGAAGGGAGGACGTGGAACTGCCAGATGCCGTCGGTCAGCGGCCCGCCGCGCACGTACACCTTGCTCCCCTCCGCCAAGTCCGGGTAGCGCTCCTCAAGAGCCGACACCAGCGCCCGCCAATCGTCTGTTTCGGCCTCGAACGATGCGTTCTGCTCCACGCTCTGCCAGCCGTGCAGAGCCAACACGCCGACCGCCACCAGACCGACGGCGGTAGGCACCGCCGGCATCAGTCGACTCCCGTAACGCGCCGCCTCCGCGAAAAGGAGCGCCGCCAGGATCGAGAAGGGGATCGCCGCCATGTACACGTAGCGCGGCGCCAGCGCCCAGTGGAGGGGCGCGTAGGGCACCAGCGCCAGCGCCAGGAAGGCGACCGAGACGCGGGCCAGCGCCGGGCCGCGCAGCAACATCGCCAGCGCCAAGGCCGCCACGACGATGCCACCCGCCAGATGAGCGGGCCCAACGTCTCCCGGCGCCTCCATCCCTATCGGGTAGAGCAGCCGGCCGAGAAGGATCCAGACGTTCCCCACGATGTGGTCGCCTGCGCCCCAGGTGTCTCCTCTCGATGCCTGTGTGCACTGGCAGGCCCAGAAGGAGAGGAGCGCCGCACCGCCGATGATCGCATACGGCGCCGACAGCAGCGCCAGCCTGGCCCATTGGCGCCCCTCGCGCCACCAGCCATCGGACCCCGACACCTTCCAGAGCACCGCCAGCCCAAACACCGGCGCCAGCACCGCCGCCGAATCGTTGGCGGCGATAGCGGCGGCGAAGGAGACGGCCGAGGCGGGCAACAGCCACAGCAGCCGCTCCCGCATCAGCCCCTCGTACAGGGTGACCAGCGCCAGCATCATCAGGAAGCCGGCCAGCACGTTGTTGAAGGCCGTCACCTGTCCCACCGTCGGCACGTGGGCCGCGCTCAGTCCGAAGAAGGCGGCGGCGAGGAAGGCGGGCCAGACGCCGCCCACCACCCGACGCACCAGCCAGAAGATGAGCGTCGCCGTACCTGTGTGCACCAGGACGCTGGTGAGGAAGTACGGGAAGGCGTTCAGGCCGAAGGCCCGGTAGGCCCCCAGGTAGTAGAGGCCGGTGAGGAAGCGCCAGTTGGGCGTCATGTCGCGCAAGAGGAGCAGGTCCTTGATGTAGCCGGGCGTGCTGCGCAGCGAGATGTCCGCCAGGGAGACGAAGTCATCGCCGAAGAAGTAGTGGTCGAGCACCGGCAGGTGGACGAAGAAGGTCGCCCCGGCCGCTGCCGCCAGAGCGACGCCCGCCCAGTAGCGTTGGCCCGCGGCGGACGCGACCCGTGTGAGCCGCTCCGTCCATTGCCTCCACGAACCGGAGCGGTCTTCTCGCTGGATCGCCGTGGGAAGCGGCCGGGCCTGGCTCATGGCAGCCGCGTTGGCGTTGGGCACTCGACGGCGCGCGCGGGCGTAGCGGCGCTGGACGCACCCTGCGCCGCGCCCCGGCCTGACGTCTGTCCCGCGCCGGCCACCATGACAGGCACGAAGCGACCGCCATCGTAGTCCACCACGTACAGGTCTCCGCCAGGATGGAGGCAGAACATCTCAGTCTCTTCGGGTACCGCGAAGACCGCGACATCGCCCCAGACGACCTCACCTACTGAGGGAAGCACGAAGAACTGCCAGATCGCATCCGTCAGAGGCCCGCCGCGGACGTACACTCTGCTCCCTTGCGGGAGGTCCGGATAGCGGTCCCGGAGACCCGTCACGAGCGTCTGCCACTGCTCCGACCTAGTCGCCAGCACCTGATTCTGCTCCCAGCTCTGCCAGCCGTAGAGCCCGATCACGCCAAATGCGACGAGGGCGAGCAGCGCAGGCAGGACGCGCGTAAGACGACTGCCGTATCGGGCGGTCTCCGCAAAGAGGAGCGCCGCCAGCACGGAAAAAGGAATGGCCGCCATATACACGTACCGCGGCGCGAGCACCCAGTTCGCAGGCAGTTGTGGGACCAACGCCAGCAGCAGGAACACCACGCAGACGCGGGCCAGCGCCGGGCCCCGCACCAGCGCCGCTAGCGCCAGCATCGCCACCACTAGGCCCGCCACCAGATGAGCGACGCCGACCTCTCCCGGAGGCTCCATCCCTATCGGGTAGAGCAACCGGCCCAGATAGATCCAGAGGTTCCCGTTCAGATGGCCACCAGCGGCGAAGATCCCCTCCTTCCCCGCCTCAGTGCACTGGCAGGCGGCGAAGCTGGTCAGCGCGGCGCCGCCCACGACGGCGTAGGGCGCCGACAGCAGCGCTATCTTCGCCCACTGGCGTCGATCTCGCCACCAGCCATCCACCTCCGAGCACTTCCAGAGCACCACCAACCCGAAGACCGGCGCCAGCACCGCCGCCGCCTCGTTGGCGGCGACAGCGGCGGCGAAGGAGACGGCCGAGGCGGCCAGCCACCAGCGGAGCCGTTGGCCCATCAGCCCCTCGTACAGGGTCACAATGGCCAGCATGAGCAGGAAGCCAGCCAGCACGTGGGGGAAGGCCGTGATGTACGCCACCGTGGGAACATGGGCCGCCGTGAGACCGAAGAACGCGG
>MGOB01000103.1:13436-13745 GCA_001796995.1 Chloroflexi bacterium RBG_16_68_14
AGAAGATGAGCATCGCCGTACCTGTGTGCACCAGGACGCTGGTCAACAGGAAAGGAAAGGCGTTAAGACCAAACGCCCGGTAGGCGCCGAGGTAGAAGAGCCCTGTCAGGAAGCGCCAGTTGGGCGTGGGATCCCGCAGCAGGAAGAGGTCCGTTACGTAGCCCCAGTTGCTGCGCGAGGCGATGTCCGCCAGCGGCACGAAGTCGTCGCCGAAGAAGTAGTGGCCCAGGACCGGCAGGTGGACGATGAAGGTCGCCCCGGCTGCCGCCGCCAGAGCGATAGCCGCCCAGACGCTGCTGCTCACGGCCA
>MGOB01000103.1:13761-18516 GCA_001796995.1 Chloroflexi bacterium RBG_16_68_14
GAAGGCGGCCAGGTAGCGGATCGCGCGGGGCCCGAAAGCGCGAAAGCCGGAGGTGGCGTCGGTGATGCGCTGGCCGGTGACCAGCATGCAGACCCAGGAGAGGAAGCGCGTCCCCACCCGACGCCAGAAGCTGCCCTCGTAGTCGTTGTCGGCCAGGAAGCGGGAGCCGATACTCATCTCGCACTCGCCCGCCCGCACCGGCGCCACCAGCGCCTCGATCTGCTCCGGCGGATGCTGCCCATCGCCGTCCAGTTGCACGGCGATGTCGTAGCCCCGCTCCAGGGCGTACTTGAAGCCGGCCTGCACCGCCCCGCCGATGCCCAGGTTGAAGCACAGGTTCAGCACGGGGTAGCCGGCCGCCCGGGCCACCGCGCCGGTGTCGTCAGTGGAGCCGTCGTTCACCACCAGCACGTCGCAGTCGGGCGCTTCTTGCGCCAGCTCGGCGAGTACAGCGCTGAGCGCCTCCGCCTCGTTGTGAACGGGGACAATAACCAGCACCTCGCCTTTGCGCCGGCGGGCCGCTGGGGCGCTCACGACCGCCCCTCCTCCGCCTTGATGAAGCGCGCGAGCGAGAAGGCCCCCAACCAGGGGATGTCCACCGGGAAATAACGTCGCCGCGACAGGGGCAGCCGGCGCGTCACCGTCGCCTCGATGAAGGCCGCCGGATGGTAGTGGTCCTCCGGCTTGGTGTAGCCGAAGACGCGGCGGCCCAGCTCGTAGAACCGGTTCTCGGAGGGCGCGCTCACCAGCAGCTCGCCGCCCGGCGCCAGCAGCCGGTGCAGCTCGCCCACCAGCGGCTCCAGCCACCGGATGTGCTCCAGCACGTCGGCGGCGATGATGGTATCGAAGTGGTCCGCCGGCAGCCCCAGCGCCGCCAGCTCGCCGGCGTGGACGGAGACGTTGGCCAGCCCTTCGCTGCGCACCAGCTCCTCCACTATCTCCGTCCGCAGGTCGACGCAGACCACCTCCCGGTAGAGGCGGGAGAGGGTGGGAGCGAGCACGCCGTTGCCGCCGCCGAAGTCCAGCACCCGGTTCCGGGCCGCCGCCCGCGAGAGCGACAGCAGCGCCCCCAGCCGGCGCCAGAAGAGCTCCCGCACCAGGACGCTGCGGTCGTTGTAGACGCGGGGCGTGTCCTCGTGCCCCAGGCGGGCCACCAGCGCCTCCATGCGCGAGGGCTCCACCCGGACGACGGCGACCCTCGACATGGCGGCCTATGCCCGCCCCGGTGCCCAGCGTTGCACCAGCGCCGCTAGGCCGATGGCGGCCAGCAGGGCGAAGATGGGCAACAACGGGAAGTGGTAGCGCGGCTCGCCGACGAAGAGGAAGGCCCACATGGCGCCGTAGACCAGGAGCGGGCCCCAGAGGAGAAGGTGCTGCCTCCGCATCCCGCGCAGCCAGAAGGGCAAAGCGAAGAGGCCGACGCCGATGACGGCGTAGTAGTAGGCGTCGGAGACCGGGCCCCAGACGTCGCTCCAGGACGAGCTCAGGGCCCGCTGGCCGTCGCCGTCCTCGACCTGGTTCCAGACCAGGGCGCCCCGGTCTCCCCGATAGAAGGCGGCGAACCGCTGGGGCGCCAGCTCCAGCTCCCGCCCGGGGTGCTCG
Source organism: Chloroflexi bacterium RBG_16_68_14 (assembly GCA_001796995.1). Taxonomy (GTDB): domain Bacteria; phylum Chloroflexota; class Dehalococcoidia; order DSTF01; family RBG-16-68-14; genus RBG-16-68-14. The sequence goes on from MGOB01000103.1 coordinate 15,364, forward strand.
ACGGCGTAGGTCAGCGATTCGCGCACGCCGGCGTTGTTGACACGCACCTCCCGCTCGGGGAAGGGCACGTCGGCGTGGCGGGTCCATAGCTCGCTGGCGATCCAGTACTCGGGATAGCCATCGGCGTCCGGGTGGTGGGCCTGGAGCAGCACCTGCCCCAGGCCGGTGGTCCCGAAGACGGGCGCCCCCAACTGGATAGTATTGCGTACGCTCCACGGGATGACGAGCACCGCCATCCCCACGATGAGCAGCCCGGTGTGCGCAGCGACGCGCCCCGGCTTGCCGGGGTGGACGGCCAGCCAGGCCAGCACGACGACCGCGGCGAAGACGACCCCCTCCGGGCGCACCATTGCCAGGGCGCCGGCGGCCAGCCCCAGCCCGACCAGCTTCCAGGGCGGCACCTCGGCCTCCATCGTCCAGGCCAGCGCCAGACAGAGGAGGCCGACGGCCAGGGCAGCGAAGAGCGACTCGGTCAGCAGCAGGCTGGAGAAGAAGATGTGGCTTGGGAAGAGGGCCATGATGCCCGCCGCCAGCAGCCCGGCCCGCCGGTCCCACAGCCGCGAGCCCAGGTAGTAGACGCCCACCAGCAGCGCCAGGCTGGCGGCGACGTTCAGGGCGCGGGCGGCGGCCACGTCGTCTCCGGGCAAGCGGAAGAGCCCGGCGAGCGCCACGGAGTAGCCCGGCGCCCAGAGCGCCGTGGCCGGCAGCTCATCGCAGCCGATGGTGTCACCGAAGCGGCAGAAGACGTCGCCGGGGAAGACGTAGCCGTCGCCCGCGGCCAGGTGGCGCGCGGTGTTGTAGTACCAGACGGTGTCGTCGAAGCGGCCGTCGCGGGGGTCGGGCTGCACGGCGGCTATCCAGAGAACCCGAAGCGCCAGCGCAACGACGAGGATGCCCGCCAACCACAGGACGTGCGTCCGGGCCCACAGTCCGCGCAGGGCAGCGAGCCACGTGCCACCCTGCGGTCGGGAGAGCAGTCCCTCCGACGCTACGCCGGCGATACTCGCGCTCCGGTTCGCTCCCACCGAAACATTCCCTGGCCCTAGGGGTCAGCCTATCATACCATGGCATTGAAGCGCGGGAACAACCGATGAACGAGCCCAGCTGGGAGCCCGTACCCTATACCCTCGACCTGGCAGACGGCATCCTAGCTCTCCACCGCCGCGCCTGGGGCGAGCTTGAGATTACGCGCGCCGAGTACCACCGCTGGCAGTACCAGGAGAACCCGGCCGGGCCGGCCCTATCGACCGTTGCCCGCGAGCGAAACACTGGCGAGCTGATCGGGCAGTTCGGCGCCATTCCGTTGCGGGCCAGCATTAACGGCGAACCGCAAATCGCGGCGCTGGCCCTCAACGTCGTCACCGATCCGGCCTACCGACGCCAGGGCGTCTTCGCCCGACTCGGCCACGCCGCCAATGGACAGATGGCCAAGGCGGGCATCGCCTTCGCCTTCGCCCTACCAAACGAGAACTCGTTTCCCGGTTTCGTCCGCCACCTGGGCTACCACCACGTAGGCGATGTGCCCCTGCTTGTGCGGCCGGTGAACGTGCGGCGGCTCGTCGCCCGGCGGTTACCGCTGCCCGGGCTCGGCGCGCTCGCCGCCGCCCTCAGCCGCCCCTTCGCGCCGCCTCTTCCTGGCAGCGCCCCACCCGTCGATGACGTGACTGTCGTCCCAGTGGAGCGCTTCGACTCCGCGTTCGACGTTTTTTGGCAGCGCATCTGCCGCCGCCAGCGGGTAATGGTAGTGCGCGACGCGGCGTATTTGGAATGGCGCTTCCGACAGATCCCGCTGCGGCGTTATTTCCCCTTCCAGGCAGTGGTGGCAGACGATCTGGCTGGCTACATCGTCCTGCGGAGGGCAGAGATCCTGGGGATGCGCGCGGGCCTCGTCGTCGACTTCGTCGTTGACCCAGCATCTGGAGAGCGCGTCGGAGTCGCGTTGCTGGCGCAAGCGGCGGCTCACTTCGCCAGCGAGAACGTCGATCTGCTCGCCTCACTCATGCTGCCTCACGTCCCCGAGTACGGGCTGCTGCGACGCACCCACTTCTGGCCGGTACCCCGTCCCCTGCTACCCCAGCGCTTCCGCCTTGTCGCCCGAGGCGGGCCGGTGGTCCGGAAGCTGGAGCACTGGTTCCTCACCATGGGCGACTACGACCTGGCATAGTGTCCTACAGGTCGAGCACCTCACGCACTGGAGCGAACCGGAACTCACTCAGCAGCCGCTCTAGGCGAGCGAGCGTGTGCCGGATGTTGGTATAGAGCCCCAGGCGCTCCACGAAGGGCAGCGGGCACGTCGGCGTGCCCGGGTACGTCTCCCATGGATGGACGTAGATGACGAAGGGGCGCTGTCGCGCCACGCGACGCAGCAGCATCCGAAAGACCGGGTAGGGTAGGAGACGCAGGTAGACTCCCCCCGCCGCTGGGATGCGCAGCCGCCCCAGGCTACAGGCGGTGAGAGGAAACTCCAGGAAGCCAGCCTCATCGTCCGTTCGCCCGGGATCCTCAAGGGACGCCCGATACACGCCCAGCGGCGCGCCGCGGACGCCGTACCAGGGCGTGCGCACCGGGACCACGCTGCTGTCGTAGCGGAAACCGGCGTCGCGCAGCTCACCCAGGACCCAATGCGTGCGCCGGTCGAGCGAGAACATGGGGGCGCGGAAGCCCAGCACCTCCTGGCCGGAGACCGCCCGCTCCATCGCCTCCCGGTACTGCTCCAGCTCATCTCGGAACTTCTCGGGGGTGAGCCGCCATAGATTGGGGTGGGTCATCGTATGGCAGGCGATCTCGTGGCCGGTCGTTGCCAGTTCCTGAATCAGGTCCGGATGGTCGCGGGCTACCTCACCTACTGTGAAGAAGGTGGCCCGCACGCCAGCCCGGTGTAGCAGGTCGATGAGGGGACGGACCGCTTCGCGCACCTGCGAGACCCGCTCTCCCGCCCGAACGTGAGGGATGAGCAGGTCGCTGTGGTACCACTCCTCCAGATCAACCGAGAGCGCGTGGATCACTTTCACTCACTGCCTGCGAGCGCTGGAGGCTATTTTGGCTCCGGCTCCGAGACGATGCGGATGCCCAGCTCCCGGAGGTGCCCTTCGATGACGGGCGACGGCGCGCCCGTCATCGGGTCGCTGCCGCTCTTGGTCTTGGGGAACGCGA
>MGOB01000103.1:18539-22017 GCA_001796995.1 Chloroflexi bacterium RBG_16_68_14
CTGATGCCCAGCAGCCGGAACACCCGCTCCTGCATCTCCCGCCGGTGGATCCGGACGCTGCCGCTGCTCAGTTCCAGTCCGTTGCAGACCAGATCGTAGGCACGGCTTCGAACGCGCCCCGGATCGGTTTCGAAGAAGTGGAGATCTTCCTCCATCGGGGCAGTGAAGAGGTGGTGCAGCGCGTCCCAGTGCTCCTCCTCCTCGTTCCACTCCACCAGCGGGAACTCGGTGATGAAGGCGTAGTGGAGTACCCCCGGGTCGGCCAGCTTGAGGCGGGCGGCGACTTCGCGGCGCAGGCCATCCAGCGCCGGCTTCACCCGCTTAGAGGAGCCGGGCTCCAGCTTCGGCTTGCCGCCCTCGCCGGCGATGAGCAGCAGCAGGTCGCCCCGCCGGGCTCCGGCCCGTTGGGCAGCGCCCCGCACCAGCTCCAGGGAGAGGTACTTAGCCACCGGCGAGCGCACGTCGTCCTCCGTTAGGGAGCCGATCTCGCCCTCGCCCAGCAGGGCGACGGAGATCAGCCCCTTGGCGCCGTAGCCCTGGACAAAGGTAGTGAGCGTGTCGATTTCCTTGCGCGAGAACTCAGCGCCGCCGGGCACGCAGAACCCCTCCACGGCGCCGCCGGAGCCCACGGCGTTGCGGAAGACGCTGAACTCGGACGATGCCGCCAGGTCACTCACATCGAAGAGCTCCATCCCGTAGCGCAGGTCGGGCTTATCGGTACCGTAGCGGCGCATCGATTCCTGGTAGGTGAGGCGGGGGAAGGGCATCACCACCTTCAGGTCGGGCCGCACCTCCCGGGCGAGGCCGGTGAACAGCTCCTCGAACAGGGAAAGGATGTCCTCCTCCGAAACGAAGCTCATCTCCAGGTCGAGCTGCGTGAACTCGGGCTGCCGGTCGGCGCGCGGGTCCTCGTCGCGGGCGCAGTGGGCGATCTGGAAGTATCGCTCATAGCCGGCCACCATGAGGAGCTGCTTGTACTGCTGGGGCGACTGGGGCAGAGCGTAGAAGCTGCCCCGCTGGAGGCGGCTGGGCACTATGTAGTCCCGCGCCCCCTCCGGGGTGCTGTTGGTCATGATGGGCGTCTCCACCTCGATGAAGCCGCGCTCGCTGAGGAAGCGGCGGATGTAGGCGATGACGCGGTGGCGCAGCCAGAGGTTGCCCTGCATCCGCTCGCGGCGCAGGTCCAGGTAGCGATAGCGCAGCCGCAGCAGCTCCTCCACCTCCGTCTCCTCGTTGACGGGGAAGGGGGGCGTGCGGGCCGGGTTGAGCACCTCCGCCTCGCGGACGCGCACCTCGATCTCGCCGGTGGGGAGCTGCGGGTTCTCGGTGCCGGGCCGGCGGGCCGCCACCTGCCCATGGATGAGCAGCACGAACTCGCCGCGGACATCGCCGGCCAGCTCGTGGGCCTGGGGCGCCTCCTTCGGGTCGAAGACGGCCTGCACCAGCCCCCGGCTGTCCCGCAGGTCGATAAAGATGAGGCCGCCGTGGTCACGCCGGCGGTGGGCCCAACCGGCCAGCGTCACGTCCTGGCCGATGTGCTCCTTGCGCAGATCGCCGCAGAAGTGGGTCTTTAGCACCGTGCGCTCCCTTACGCTTCGCACTGGAGTGTGGCACGCCCGGACGGAGGGGGCAAGGGGACGGACGAAGGCCGACGGGCTGTAGACCGGGCCAGCCTCGCAGGCGGCGGGTTCCGGTTCGGATCGTTGCCTGCTAGACTAAGGCGCAGCAGCTACACGAGCCCGACGTTCATGGCTGTCACGAGAGTCGCCGCGCCCCGCCTCTGGATGCAGGCCCTCTACACCATCCCGCGGGTGGACCTGGGCCAGGTCGATCCGGTCACGCGCTGGCTGGTGCTAGGCCGCGTCTCCGTCGTAGTGATGAGCGCCACGTCGGCCGTCATCGGCGGCCTCCTGGCCGTCCGCGACGACGCCTTCGACGCTCCGCTCTTCGTGCTCACTTTCCTGGGGCTGGTCCTGGCCCACACCGGCAGCAACCTGGTGAACGACTTCTGGGACTTCCATCGGGGCGCCGACTCGCCGGACTCCCCACGAGTGCTCTACGGGCCGCATCCCTTCACGGAGAAGGCCATCCAGCTCCGCTCCTTCGCGCTCATCACCGGGGCCATCCTGGCCGCTGCCACCGCCATCGGCGTCTATCTCACCGTGGCGAGTGGCCCCGGCGTCCTGGTCTTCGCCCTGACGGGCGCCTTCGTCCTCCTCCTCTACTCCGGCGGGCCTCTGCCGCTGAAGTACTTCGGCCTGGGCGAGATCGCCGTGTTCATCATCTGGGGGCCGCTGATGGTTGGCGGCACCTACTACGTGATGGCGGGCGAGCTGCCGGCCCCGGTGGTCGTGGCCTCGCTCCCGTACGCCCTGGGCGTGACCACGGTGCTCATGGGCAAGCACCTGGACAAGCTGGACTTCGACCGCCAGCGGCAGATCCGCACCATGCCGCTGCTGCTGGGGGAGCACGCCGCTCGCCGGGTCACCCAGCTACTCTCCCTGGCGATGTACGGCTCGGTCATCGGGCTGGTAGCGTGGCAGCGGATGCCGGGCCTGCTGCTGGTGGCGGCGGCGCTGCCGCTCCTCCGCCTCGTGCTGCGAGTCTACAACGCTCCCAAGCCCTCCGCGCCGCCGGAGCGCTATCCCGGCTGGCCCCTCTGGTTTGTTGGGGTCGCCTTCATCCACAACCGGCGCTTCGGCACCTACTTCGTGGCCGGCCTGGCCCTCCAGGTCATCGTCGAGGCGCTCATCTGACCCGTCGCCGGCCGGGTCTTGTGCTGGCCAGCCACCTCGTCTGCGGGCATACGCTGCTACGGCCAGCGGTTACCCTCTGTTAAAATGATCTGATATGGCCGCCACGAAACGCGACTACTACGAAACGCTGGGCGTATCCCGGGAGGCCACGCCGGAGGAGATCAAGCGGGCCTTCCGGCGGCTGGCCATGAAGTACCACCCGGACCGCAACAAGAACGAGGACGCCCATGAGCGCTTCAAGACGATCAACGAGGCGTACGAGGTGCTCTCCGACCCGGAGCGGCGGGCCATGTACGACCGCTTCGGGCACGCCGGGGCGGAGTCGCCCTTTGGCGCCCGAGGCTTCGAGGGCTTCGGCTTCGGCGGATTCGGCGATATCTTCGACGCCTTCTTCGGCGGCACCACCGCCCGCCGCCGGAGCCCCCGCCGCGGCGCCGACCTCCGCCAGGGGGTGACGCTCACCTTCGAGGAGGCCGCCTTCGGCTGCGAGAAGACCATCGCAGTCAGCGGCACGGAGGCCTGCTCCCGCTGCAACGGCCTGCGGGCGGAGCCGGGGACGGAGCCGGAGCGGTGCGGCAACTGCGGCGGCACCGGCGAGGTGCGCCGCGTCCAGCAGAGCATCTTCGGCCACTTCGTCAACGTCTCCACCTGCGACCGCTGCGGCGGCGAAGGGCGCGCGGTCACCCATCCCTGCCGCTCCTGCCAGGGCAGCGGCCATGAGA
>MGOB01000103.1:22039-25255 GCA_001796995.1 Chloroflexi bacterium RBG_16_68_14
CCTTCAGGTCAAGTTCCCCGCCGGCATCGACGACGGCGCCCAGATCCGCCTGGCCGGCGAGGGCGACGTGGGCCTCTACGGCGGGCCGCGCGGCAACCTCTACCTCCTGGTCGGCGTCCGGCCCCACAAGCTCTTCCAGCGCGACGGCGATGACCTCATCTACCACCTGGAGATGAACTTCGCTCAGGCGGCCCTGGGCGATGAGGTCGAGGTGCCAACGCTGGACGGCAGCCAGCCGCTGCGCATCCCCGCCGGCACCCAGAGCGGCGAGGTCTTCGTGCTCCGGAACCGGGGCGTCCCCCACCTGCGCGGCAGCGGTCGGGGCGACCTGCTGGTGCGAGCGCAGGTCGTCACGCCGAAGGATCTCTCGCCGGAGCAGAAGCGGCTCCTGGCCCAGTTAGCGGAGTCGTTAGGGACGCCTCTCTCCTCAGACGACAAGGGAATCCTGGACCGCATCAAGGACGCGCTGGGTTAGTCATGGACTACCTGGAGCTGGCCCTCGCCGTCCACCACCAGGCGGTGGAGGCAGCGGCCGACCTGCTGCGCCGCCACGTCCCCGCCGGCGTCAGCATCGAGGCGCCCTACCAGGCCCTCGATGAGGAGGGGGGCGCCGCCCCCGTCCAGGGCGCGCCGGTGCGGCTGCGCGCCTGGCTCCCCGCCGACGGCGCCAGGAGCCGGGCCACCGTGGCCGCCCTGCGACGCGAGCTGCGCTCTCTGGGCGACGCCCTCGTCCGTCCCCTGCGCGCCCGCACCGTGCCGGACAGCTCGTGGGCTGACGCCTGGAAGCGCTACTTCCCCGTGCTGCGCGTCGGACGCAGGCTGGCGATCCGCCCCTCGTGGCGTCGCTACCGGGCCCGGCCGGGCGACGTGGTGATCGAGCTCGACCCCGGCGCGGCCTTCGGCACCGGCCAGCACCCCACCACGCGGCTCTGCCTGGAGGCGCTGGAGGAGCGCCTGCGGCCCGGCGCTATCGTGCTGGACGTGGGCGCCGGCTCCGGCATCCTCTCCCTCGCCGCGGCGTTGCTGGGCGCGGCGAGAGTGGACGCCGTCGATATCGACCCGGCGGCGGTGCGGGCGACCGAGGAGAACGCCCTCCGCAACGGCGTTCAGCATCTCGTACGGGCAGCCCAGGGCTCCCTAGGCGAGGCCTGGCCCCTCCCGGAACGTCCTGCCGCCCGGTACGACCTGGTGCTGGCGAACCTGAGCGGCCGCCTCGTCCAGGAGCTGGCGCAACCCCTGGTGGCGGCGCTGCGGCCCGGCGGTGCCGCCCTGCTCAGCGGCGTGATCGAGGAGCAGGAGGCCGCCTGCCGGGACGCCCTGGAGGCGGCGGGCGGCCACGTGGTCGAATCGCGCGCAGAGGAGGCCTGGCGGCTGCTGATCGTGACCAAAAAGGAGCGCACCCAGGTCCCTTGACAGAGGCCCTAGAACAAGTATACCGGTGGGGTCGGAGTGGGGGAGGGCAGTGGGCACAAAGCGGTGCGGGCGGGCCGGGTGCTGCGACGAAACGATTAGGAAGTGAGCCATGGCCCTGGAGGAGATCTTCCCCTTCATCTACGGAGTGCGGGTTCTCTACGTGAACGCGTTCCTGCTGGCTGAGGACGAGGGGATCACACTGATCGATTCGGGGTTGGCCAACCGCAAGGAGACGTTCCTGCGGGCGCTGAGCGAGATAAAGCGCTCCCCGGAAGAGCTGAAGCACATCGTCCTCACCCACCACCACACGGACCACACGGGGAATCTGGCAGCTCTGGTGGAGGCGAGCGGGGCGGAGGTCCGGGTCCATCCGCTGGACGCGCCCATCGTGCGGGGTGAGAAGCCGGTGCCCGGGGCCAACCCCAAGAGCATCGTGTCGAAGATGCTTTGGCCGCTCGTCGGTCGTCTTTCCGTCTACAACAGGCTAGCGCCGGCGCGGGTGGACCACGAGGTGACCGACGGCCAGGAGCTGCCGATGGCGGGCGGGATGAAGGCGGTACACACACCAGGGCACACGGCGGGCCACATGTGCTACCTGTTGGAGAGGCACGGGGGCATCCTCTTTGTCGGCGACGCTGCGGGGAACGTATTCGGCCGGCTCGGGCCGCCGCTTGCGATGTCCACCGAGGACATGGGGCAGGCGAAGGAGAGCATCCGTAAACTGGCGGAGTTGGAGTTCGACGTGGCCTGCTTCGGGCACGGGCGGGTGCTCAAGGGCAAGGCGAACGCGGCCTTCCGGCGGCTGGTTGAGAAGATGACTCGCTAAGAAAAGGACACGTTCCTCTTTCGACTCCTTCGACAAGCTCACGGTGGCAACATCTACGGCCCGATCTCGCTGTAGGTCCAGAGCACCGGGTCCACCTCCACCCCTCGCACGATGATCTCCCAGTGCAGGTGCGGCCCGGTGGCCAGGCCGGAGGCCCCGCTGTAGCCGATGAGGTCCCCTGCCGCCACCGCCTGTCCCTGCTGGACGGCAACCCGTGACAGGTGGTGGTAGCCGCTGAACACGCCCGCCCCGTGGTCGATGATGACGCTGACGCCCCGGATGGGCAGCTCGCCGGCGAAGGCGACCCGACCGCTGTTGGCCGCCGCCACCGGCGTCTCTTCGTCGACGGGGAAGTCGGCGCCGTGGTGGAAGCTGGTAACCGGACCATCGTTATAGCTGCGGCCGATGCCGTAGGAGCTGCTGATGCTGCCCGCCACGGGGAAAAGGAAGGGCCCCGACCAGAGCCGCTCCGGCGTGAAGGCGGCGAAGACGGCGGCGCGGGTGGCCGCCTCCTGCTCCGCCAGCGCCGGGTCCAGCAGCGCTGACTGCTCCGGCTGCAGGTAGACCTGCTCCACGGGGTACGCGGCATCGACCACGACGAGGGTAGCGGCCAGCTCCGCCACGGATTGGCCCGAGGCGTCGCGCAGCACGATGGCCACCGGGTAGGCGCCCAGGGCGCTGTCGGCGGCGACACCGATGATACCCCAGAAGCCGTCCGGCTTGGGCAGGAGCGGGTACTCCCTGCCCTCGAAGGTGGCGACGGCCGAGGCCGCCGCCCCTCGCACCCGCAGCACCGCCACGCTCCCCTGCGACACCTCCACCGAGGGCGTCTCCACCTGGGGCTGGGGCGTCGGCGTGGGCGAGGGCGTGGCCGTCGGCGTGATGGTAGGTGTGGCGGTCACCGTCGGCGTCGGAGTCGGGGACGCCCCACCGAAGACGCCGCAGCCGCCGGAGGCGGTCGCCAGGAGCAGGAGCAG
>MGOB01000103.1:25287-28108 GCA_001796995.1 Chloroflexi bacterium RBG_16_68_14
CGGTTCCCCGCCATTGTAGCCAGGGGAAACGCGAGGCGGCAGCGCACGTCCACTGCAGCTTTCGGCGGGCGCGGTCCAGTTGCTATAATCCATGAGCCTGCGGCGGCTCGCTTCGGGTCGCTGCATGGCGTGCCTAGAGAGGTTGCTGGTGGAAGACCCCAGGATCATCGCCGAACGGATCCTCGCCAACGTCGAGCGGGTCATCATCGGGAAGGGAGAGGCGGTGCGGCTGGCCCTGGTCGCCCTCCTCTGCCAGGGCCACGTCCTCATCGAAGACGTGCCGGGCGTGGGCAAGACCATCCTCGCCCGCAGCCTGGCGAGATCGACGGGCTGCACCTTCCGCCGCATCCAGTTCACCCCGGACCTGCTCCCCACCGACGTCACCGGCGTCTCCATCTACAACCAGAAGACGGGCGACTTCGAGTTCCGCCCGGGGCCGATCATGGCCCAGGTGGTGCTGGCCGACGAGATCAACCGGGCCACCCCCAAGACCCAGTCCGCCTTGCTGGAGTCCATGGAGGAGCGCCAGGCGACGGTGGACGGGGTCACCTACCTCCTGCCCCAGCCCTTCATCGTCCTCGCCACCCAGAACCCCATCGAGTACGAGGGGACCTTCCCCCTGCCGGAGGCGGAGCTGGACCGCTTCCTGCTGCGCATCCACCTGGGCTACCCCTCCCAGCGGGACGAGGTGGCGATCATGGAGGCGCAGCAACTCGCCCACCCCATCGAGTCGCTGGAGCAAGTAAGCGGTCCGGAGGAGATCCTGGCCATCCAGCGGGCGGTGAAGGAGATCTATGTGGATCCCCTGATCAAGGACTACATCACCGCGCTGGTGGACGTTACCCGCCGCCACGAGTCGGTCTACCTGGGGGCGTCGCCGCGGGGCTCGCTGGCCCTCTTCCGGGCCTGCCGGGCCTGGGCTCTGCTGGACGACCGCGACTTCGTGACGCCGGACGACGTGAAGCAGCTGGCCTACGCCACCCTGGGCCACCGCCTCATCATCAGCCCCTCGGCGCGGGTGAAGGACGTCACCCCCGCCGACATCGTCCAGGGCTGCCTCCAGCGGGTGCCGGTGCCGGGCGGCCGGCCCGACCGCCATTCGCGGGCGCCGGGCGGGCAGCCGTCCCGCTAGCCCCGTCTCGAGCTGCCGATGCGTGCGCTGCGCCGCCTCCTCCGCTTCCTCCTCGTCCGGCACCGCTCGCTGACGGTGCTCACGGTGCTCTTCTTCGTTGCCCTCATCGGCGCCTTCAGCACCGGCTTCTGGCTCGTGTCGCGCCTGGCCAACCTCATCGTGGTGGGGGTGCCCATCGCCTACCTGTGGGCGTGGCTGAACCTGCGCGGGCTGGAGGTGGCGGTGGAGCGGCCGGTGGACCGGCTCCAGGAAGGGAACGACTTCGAGGAGCGGATCACGGTGGTGAACCACGGCTGGTTCACCAAGCTGTGGCTGGAGGTGGAGGACCTCTCGGACCTGCCGGGCCACCGGGCGAGGCGGGTGATCGGCCTGGGGCCGCACGCCCGCCGTAGCTGGCGGACCGTCTCGCCCTGCACCCGACGCGGCCTCTACACCATCGGCCCGGTGCGGGTAACGACGGGCGACCTCTTCGGGCTCTTCCGCCGGTCGCGCACCTTCGGCGAGGCGCAGCACGTGCTGGTCTACCCCCGGGCCGTGGAGCTGCCCAAGTTCTTCGTGCCGCCGGCGCTCCTCCCCGGCGAAGGCCGCTTCCGCAGGCCCAGCCACTACGTTACCCCCAACGCCGCCGGCGTCCGCGAGTACCAGCCGGGCGATAGCTTCAACCGCATCCACTGGCGCAGCACGGCCCGCACCGGCGAGCTGATGGTCAAGCTATTCGAGCTGGACCCGGCCAGCGACGTCTGGGTGGTGCTGGACCTGCACCGCGCCGCGCAGTCGGGCGAGGGCGACGATGGCACCGAGGAGCACGCCGTCCGCATCGCCGCCTCCGTCGCCCGCTTCTTCCTGCTGGCCAACCGCAGCGTCGGCTTCCTCGCTCACGGACGGCGCTTCCACCTGGAGGAGCCGGAGCGCGGCCTCTCCCAGTACACGCGCATCCTGGAGGAGCTAGCCCTGGCTCGGGCGGAGGGCGATACCCCCCTGGCCGAGGTGCTGAACCACGAGGGCCGCCGCTTCGGGCGCCACACCACGGTGGTGGCCGTCACCCCCTCCACGGACGAGTCGTGGGTGGTGAGTCTCCAGATGCTGGCCGGGCGCGGGGTGAAGCTGGCGGCCATCTTGCTCGAGCCGCGCACCTTCGGCGGGCAAGGGAACGCCCTCTTCGTCTTCGGCGCGCTGGCGGCAGCCGATATCTTCACCTACCTGGTCAAGCGCAGCGACGACCTGACAGCCACCCTCGGCTCCGGCGCGGAGGCGGCGCTCCCGGGGAAAGGCAGGCGATGAGACAGGCGAGCTGGAACGAAATGTTCGCCCCCCGGCGCGAGCGGCTGGTGCTGGCGCCGGAGGTGCCCCAGGAGCCGCGCGGCTGGCGCCGCTTCCTCTGGTGGGAGGATCTGCTCACCTTCGGGCTGCTGGGCGTCATCACGCTCTCCGTGGTCGGCTCCATCGACCGGGCGCACTGGGTGGATGAGATGCCCTCCCTCTACCCCATCGCTTTCCTCGGCCTGCTGATGGGCGCGGTGCTGGCCCGGCTGCGCTGGCGGGAGGCCTTCGTCCACCTGCTGGCGCTGCCCGTCGGCGCGGCGGCGGCGCTGGGCCAGATCCTGTTCGCGGTGCCGGGGCCGCACCCGGTGTCCCGCTACCAGGAGCTGCACAGTCGCATGGGCGAGTGGTTCGGGGCGGCCTTCAGCG
>MGOB01000103.1:28173-30893 GCA_001796995.1 Chloroflexi bacterium RBG_16_68_14
TACCTCTCGTCCTGGGCTGCCTTCCGCTGGCAGAACGTCTGGCTGGCGCTCATTCCGGGCGGCGCCATCCTGCTGTCCAACATCAGCTACCTGTCGGAGCAGTTCAGCCTGGCCTTCGTCGTCTTCCTCTTCGGCGGGGCGCTGCTGATCACCCGCCTCCACCTGGTGGAGCGGGCGAAGGCCTGGCGAGAGGGCAGCACCCCCTATCCACCCTTCCTCAGCCTCTCTGTCCTCCATGCCACCTTCTGGGTCGCGCTGCTGCTGATGGGCCTCGCCTGGCTGATGCCCCAGGCCAACGAGGCGGAGGCGCTGGAGTCGCTCTGGCGGCGGGCGACGGCGCCCGTGACCGAGCGGGTGGAGGGGCTGAGCCGCCTGTTCGCCGGCGTCAACAGCCGGAGGGTGGTGAGCATTCACCGCTTCGGTGACATCCTGCCGTTCCTGGGCCACATCGGCGAGCTCCCCGGCACCCTGGTGTTGGACGTGACGACGGAGCCCCTGGGCCAGCCGCGTTACCTGCGCGCCCAGGCCTACTACCTCTACACCCCCACCGGCTGGAAGCAGGGAACGTCGCAGAGGAGGTGGCTGGAGAGGCACGAGATCACCGAGGTGGACGAGTCCCTGGCCGAGCGCCAGACGGTCACCATCCAGGTGATCGCCACCGGCCAGACCGGCAACACCGTCTTCACCATTGGCCAGCCCCGGCGGGTCGACCGCCCGGTCCAGCTCGAGTATCTGATGGGTGCCTACGACTGGAGTGGTGTGCGACAAGGGGACGTGACCGGCCTCGAGGCCGAAGACCGGCTGGAGGAGGGCGCCACCTACGAGTCGGTCGGCACCGTCTCCATCGCGTCGGAGGAGGACCTGCGCGGCGCCGGCGCCGACTACCCGGGCTGGGTGTCGGGGCGCTACCTGCAACTGCCCGAAGACTTCCCCGCCTCCGTAAGCAACCTGGCCCGGGAGCTCACCCGCTTCGCGCCGACACCCTATGACAAGGCGACGACCATCGAGGCATATCTGCGCGCCATCCCCTACGACCTGGACATGCCCGAGCCGCCCCACGGCCAGGACGCCGTCGAGTACTTCCTCTTCGAGGCGCGGCGCGGCTACTTCGACTACCACGCCTCGGCCATGGTGGTGATGCTGCGCTCCGTCGACATCCCGGCGCGCCTGGCCGTGGGCTACGTCCTGCGGCCCGAGGAGCGCGACGTGAGCACCGACCGCTATCTCGTGTCGGAGCAGAGCGCCTTCGCCTGGCCGGAGGTCTACTTCCCCCGCTACGGCTGGGTGGAGTTCAACCCCACCCCCAGCCTGCCCCCGGTCGAGCGCTCCGGCCTGGGACTGGCTGGCTCTTCGTCTCTGTCCGACGCCGACGAGGTGCCCGACCTTGGCCTCGGCCTGGAGGACCTCAGCGGCGCCTTCCCCGGAGAGGAGGGGACGGCCTCCAAAGATGTGACGGGAGGCGGTGCGTCCAGCGACCGCGGCCGGTGGGCGCTCATCGGCGTCGCGGCGGGACTGGCTGTCCTCGCCGCCTCGACCGCCGCCGGTGCGGGCTACGCCTGGCTGCGCGGGCTGGCCGGCCTGGAGCCGCCGGCGCGGCTCTGGGCCCAGACGGTGCGCCTCGCCTCCTGGGCCCGGCTGCCGCCCGACCCGACCCAGACGCCGCGGGAGTTCGCCCGCACGTTGCGGACGCAGGTGCCCGGCGTGGGGGAGGTGGACCGGCTGGCCGACGCCTACGTGTGGTATCGCTTCGGCCGTCGGCGGCCGGACGGGGCCGAGCAGGCGCGCCTGGAAGGGGCGTGGCGCGACGCCCGTGGGGCCCTCTTGCGCCGCCTCCTGCGGCTGCGGTAGCAAGCTTGTCTATTCTTGGTGTGTGGAAGCCCACACCTCAGTCCGAAGGTCATGAGGAAATTGGTGACATGTCAGCGTGTAGGGGCGACCTTTAGGTCGCCACGGGCTTGCCGCTATGGGATGTAGGTGGCGACCTGAAGGTCGCCCCTACGGTCCCCATACGCCGCTAGTCTCCTCATGACTATGAGACTGGGACATGAGAACCACCGTTGATGCCCCCGCCTCTAGGCGGGGGCCCAGCCTGCCAAATGCAGGCCAGTCGCGGCTAGCACGCGTATGTTCTAGACTGAGCGCAAGCCGCTGCACATCAACTCGCACGTTCCATCGAGGAGGCATCCGATGGCATATGACGGCTATGAGTGTCTGCGGGTCCGGGTCGAGCGCGGCGTGGCGTTCGTCACTATCGATCACCCGCCCATCAATCTGCTGGACGCGGCGCTCATCCGCGATCTCGACCGCATCGGCAGCGAGCTTACGGCGGACGACGGCGTACGCGTGGCGGTGTTCGAGAGCGCCGACCCGGAGTTCTTCATCGCCCACGCGGATGTCGGGCTGATCCTCCAACTGCCGACGGAGGCGCCGCCGAAGGCCGAGTCGCTCGGGTTCTTCCACACCATGGTGGAGCGCTTCCGCACCATGCCCAAGGCGACCATCGCCAAGCTGGAGGGCCGGGCGCGGGGCGGCGGCAGCGAGCTGGCCCTTTCGATGGACATGCGCTTCGGTGCCACCGGCCGCGCTATCCTGAGCCAGCCGGAGGTGGCGGTGGGGATCATCCCCGGCGGCAGCGGCACCCAGCGCCTGCCCCGGCTGATGGGCCGCGCCCGCGCCCTGGAGGTCATCCTCGGCTGCGAGGACATCCCGGCCGAGCTGGC